>JBCDAA010000469.1:0-6520 GCA_039186435.1 Myxococcota bacterium
CCGGCAACCCGCGCACCAGCGCGAGTGCTTCCAAGACGCTCTCCAGGGTCGGACGGTCGCCGAGATCCCACGAGCCGCCAAACGACCGCGGAGCCAAAACGGGGATACGTCTGCCCCACACGAAGCCCGCCGAAACGGCAGCTCCCGGTCGAGGCGCCAAACCTCCCAAAACTCGGCGCGGTGGTCCTCCGAATCCATGAGCACGTCCGGAAGGAGTTAGGCTGCTGCGGGATTCGTCTCCGGTGATCAACCCGGCGAAGGGCGCATCTTCACCCCGCCAGCGGTCAAACACGTCCGTGAGACGCTGACGCACGAACGGCTTGGGCATCGTCTCGCCACGCTGACAATCCGACCCTCATGACGGTCGCGCGCTCCAAGAGCCCGGCGTCGATTGCGAGGTTCGCCAGAGGCGCCGGTGGCGCGCTAGTCGTCGAGAGCGGCTTGCATGCGATTGCGAACTTCGACGACATGCTGGATCGCCTCGTCGGATGTTCCTGCCGCGCGCGCTTCTTTGATCGCCGCGTCGAGTTCCGCAACTTCACGCGTCTGAGCCTCTCGAAGAGACTCGACCATGTTCGCGAACGCTTCGAACACGTCCTGCAGCTCGTCACCCTTTCGAAGTCTGCCCGCAAGCTTCAGCTTGCCGCCTTCGACTTGTCGAAAGAGCAACTTCATCTTGTACGCAGGACCCACCAACTTGTGGGTCACAAGAATCCCCGTGACACCAAGAGCAACCGCCAAGAGCAGGATGGCGATCACGATGCCGATTAGCACCTGCCGGTCCTCCGCTTGTGCCCAGCCCTCGAGATCAGCGGCCACGTCCGGATGCAGATCCGGCTGCATCGACATGGTGATGCTCATGGCTTCCGTTTGGCCGCGCGAGTGGTCGTAGGCGTACCAACCCAAGAGCGACGCGATGACAACCGTCACGCCGACGACCATGCCGGTGTATTTCAGCTGAAAACGCGGGTCGAGAAGGTAGTTCCGAATCCGTCGCTTGGGCGGCCCCGCGTTCTTGGGCATCGGTTGCGATTGTGCTTCAGCGCCCATGGTGACTCCGTCCTTCTCCTGATCGTACGTCGCGCGACTGGAACTTTCCAAATCTAGGGATGAATTTACCGGCGACTCGCCCTCATCGCTTGGGGAAGACGCCGAAGCGCGCCGCGAAGCGCCCCCTCGATCGCCTGAGCCTGAGCGGCATTTCCTGTGGCTCCTGGTACGGTTGCGGCGCCCTGGAGGATCGCCCGCATGTCCCGCCCTGGGTAGGTGTTCAGGATCACGGAAACGACCGCCCGGGTCCCGCCGCCCGAGTTTTCAACGCTCACAATCGAAGCGTCGATGTAGTAGCCGGTGAGTCGACGGCGTTGGATCACCCGACGAGCGGCGGAGTTGCTCTCCCGATCGGGGGCCACTTCAACGCCCTCGATCGATCGCATCTGAGCCGTGAGAAACTCTCGTGCTCGCTGAAGGGTCGCGCGATCGACCCGGGCCTGATTGCCCGGCATGCCGACGCCGACGTAGAACTCCGCGTTCGCGGTCGTCGGTTGATCGGGGTCCCCGCGCGTCGGTCGCGTTCGCGCGACTCGCTCGAGAGTTCGGATCGCACTGGCAACCGCGCGGCGCACCGACGAGTCACGATCTCGCCGAACCCTCCGAAGCGCCGCCAAGGGCGCTGGATCGGCAAGTCGTTCCAAGGACGACGCCGCCGCTGTTCGCACCGCGGGGTGATCGTCGCGCAACGCCTCCGTGAGCGCACCGACGATCCGTTCGTTCGCTTCGAGGCGCCCTAACGAGATCGCGGCCTGCGCACGCACGCGAAACGTGTCCGACGTGGAGAGAAGTCGGATCAGGTAGTCGGCGCGTGGCTGCGCGTCCGCCGGCGAACTCCACGACAGCAAAAGCAACGTCGAAAGAGCAAAGGCCGCCGTCTGTGCGATCCTCCGGGACACCACCATCCTCCCGCTCGGCACCATGCCGAGTCGCACTCCCTTGGACGGTCGCTCTCGCCAAAGCTTCACAGCTGGGTCTGAGTATCGCCGACGTGCCCTCAGAAACGAACCTCAAAAGCGCGACGCTCTCGTATTTTCTCGCGATTGACGTGTCCGCTGTAACCCGCCACCGTGCCTCCGTGCGCGCGATCGTCCTGCCGCTCGTGTTCTTCGCCTCACAGACGGCGGCTCAGCCTGTGGTGCATGTACGTGCAGAAACCCGCATTGAGCTGCAGAGCGAGCGAGACGGCACCTTCGTACGCTTCCTCGGCGTGCTTCGAGACGACCTGGGCGATGCCCTTCCCCACCGGCGGATTCGCGTCCGTGTGGTGAACGCGGCGGACTTTCCGATCCTTGCGGAGGACGCCACAACGGACGCCGATGGTCGCTTCGCCGTCGGTGCTGAGCTCGAGTCGGGGACCTACACCGTGTCGGCACGTTTTCCGGGCGACGACGAGTACGAGCGGCTCCTCGTGGAGCGCCGAGTCGATCTCGAGCGGGAGGAGGTTCGTCTTCTGGTTCGCGTTCCGGAAAACGGTCGCCTCGATTTGGATCAGCCGACCCACGCAGTTCGCGTCCAAGCCGAGTGCAACGCCGGCGCGAGCGGCCTCTCCCTTGAACTGCTGGACGAGTTCGATCGCAACCTTGGACGAGCCGTCACGGACGAGAGCGGTGTCGCCGTATTTTCGGTCGCGGCGTCTGCGCTTGGAAACCCAGGGTCTGGTCGTTTGAAGGCGCGCACGCGCGGCGATGCGGCGCGGACTGACGCACAAACCGAAGTTCCGATCGTGCGGTATCGGGCAACGCTGCTGACCTTCGCTTCGGAAAACAACAGCGTAAAACTCGGTGAAAGCGTCCTCTTTCAAGGCAGTCTTCGAGACAGCCAGGCGCCGCTTCAAGGACGCGCGATCGGCATCTACGACACGTCGGGAGAACATCGGGCCACGGTGCTCACCAACGGGAATGGTGAGTTTGAATGGGAGGCGGAACCCGGCCACGAAGATGGTCCCGCACTGGAAGTCGTCGCGCGGTTCGCAAGCGACGGCCCTGGACGCGAGAGCAGCGAGAGTCCTGTCGCGAGTGTTTCGATCCGATCGCCCGCGGAGGCGCGGGCCTTGTGGGCGCTCGTTCCGATGCTCCTTTGCCTTTTGGCTCTCGGGCTTCTTCGTCGACGGGAAGCGGCGGACGCTCCGGCGCGATCTTCCCTGGTGCCGAGCGTCGGGATTCAACGTGCACGCCCGACTCGCAAGCGCGCAGCGTCGCGACGCGTTGCGGGACGGCTGGTCGACCATCGAGACGGCGAACTCCTGACCGGAGAGCTCCGCGCGGAAGGGCCGACGACACAGGTTCATCGCGTGCCTGGCCGGTTCGATCTCGAACTCCCCGACGGCCGCTGGCGGATTACGCTCCAGGCACCCGGATACGCTCCCACGGAGGAAACGATTTCCGTTCCCCATCACGGGGAGTGGGAGGCGATCGAGGCCCGCCTCGAGAGCTGGCGAGCGAGAGCTCTCTCCGTTTTCTCGCGCTTCGTCGACCGCTGGCTTCCGGGCCGCTGGAGCAAAGCGACGATTCACGAGCTCCGAGGAGAGCTTCCCGCGCGGGGCAATGCCCTCGGGTTTGCAACTGAACAGGCGTTTTATGGCCCCGATGACCCAAACGGGGCCGTCGTCGCGTCCTTAGAGCGCCAATCCGAGGACGCAGGCGTCCCTGATAGGCAGCCTCCCCTCGGGTAGTCGCAAAAAGGGATCAAAGCGTCGTCGAAGGAGCGTTGACGCGCAGAGCAGCTGCTTCCTATAGTCGGCCCCGCCCGGCTCCGTCGGCACGCCCATCCATGTCTGTCACCACGATTCTCATCATCGTGGCCGTGGTCGTCGTCGTTGGTGCGATCGCGGTCTTTGCTCTGCGCGGTAACGCGTCGTCCTCCGAAGCACGGGAGGCACCTCGCCCCGCTCCCGAGCCGAAGCCCATCGCGCCAGCGCCGAAGGCGGAACCAAAGGCCACTAAACCCGAGCCGGTCGCTGCGACCTCGGCCCCTGCGGAGCCGGAAGAGATCGCGCCCGAACCGGAGCCCGAACCGGAGCCGGCACCCCCAGAACCGGAGCCAGAGCCCCCGACCCCGCCGAAACGGAAAGCGTCCGCGGAGGAGATCGCCGCCCTCAAGACGGGCCTCTCCGGTACGCGCGGGGGGTTCATCAAGCGCCTCGCCGGACTCTTTCGAAAGGGCAAAGAGCTCGACCCCTCCGTCCTCGATGAGATGGAGGAGGTGCTGATCACCGCGGATATCGGCGTAAAGACCGCGGACTCCGTGCTCACTGGCCTCCGCACCGCCGTCTCCGACGGAACGATCACAACCGGAGACCAGGCTTGGTCCGCACTTCAGGGGCACGCGCACGAGATCCTCACGCGACACGGCGGTGGGCCGATCTCGCTCGCAAAGTCGCCGACGGTCATCCTCGTGGTGGGCGTCAACGGCGTCGGAAAGACGACAACGATCGGCAAGCTTGCGAGCCGCTACAAAGAAGAGGGGAAAGAGGTTCTCCTCGCGGCGGGCGACACCTTTCGTGCTGCGGCAGTGCTCCAGCTCGAGGTTTGGGGACGCAAGACGGGCTGCCAGGTCGTCAAAGGGAAGGATCGCGCCGATCCCGGATCGGTCATCTTCGACGCGGTGAAGAAGGCGCAGGAGATCGGCGCGGATGTGGTGATCGCCGACACGGCTGGTCGCCTCCACACGAAGACGCCTTTGATGGAGGAGCTCAAGAAGGTTGGGCGCACGGTCGAAAAGGCGCTCGAACGACCGGCCGATGAAGTGCTTTTGGTCCTCGATGCAACGACGGGCCAAAACGCGATTCAGCAAGCAGAACTCTTCGGGGACGCCCTCGAAATTAGCGGCATCGCGCTCACAAAGCTCGATGGAACAGCCAAGGGTGGCGTCATCCTGGGCATCGTCGACCAGCATGCAGTTCCGGTGCGCTACATCGGAATCGGCGAGCGAGTCGAAGACCTGAAGGAGTTTGAGGCTGAGAGCTTCGTCGAGGCTCTCTTTGAGCGTCCGCCGGAAGACGCGCAGGCCGAATCTTCGTGACGGTTGAACTTCGAGAATGCGCCGTGATATAGTCCGGCGCGCTTGCGAGAGAGCTGGTTTTTCCCAGTGATTCCAATCGGTTGGAGCTCGAGCAGGCAGTACTTTGGAATGGTTGGAAGTCGGTGGTCCCCTGCGGACCGAGGTGGAAGAAGGGTCGCAATGAAGCAATCTTTCTCGGCGCTACAAGCGCTCTGGATGGCGATGGCCATCGTGCTGGTCCCGATCGGGGCATCAGCGCAGATGGACTTTAGCCTCGATGAGTCAGAAAGCGGCGAAGGAGACTCGGGAGACACCGGGGATTCGGGCGAAGGCGGAATGGAATTCGGCCTCGACGAAGCGGACGGTGATGGCACCGAAGGCGGCGCGGAAGGCGATGGGACCGGCGAAGGTCTCGACTTCGGCGACGGCACCGGCGACATCATCGGCGATCTCGCAGCCGGCGGCGAACAGGAAGAGCAGCGAGACGCTGCCCCCCGCCGCACCGAGACTGTCGAAGAGGTTTTCGCCGTGCAGCGCAGCTACGTGCTCCGTGCCAACCGCGTGGAGCTCGCGCCCTCTGCCTCGTTCACGGTCAACGACCCCTTCCTGAGCCATCCCGCCTTCGCGGTCGGGCTCAACTACTGGTGGACCAACGTTCTCGCTCTCGGCGTGAGCTTTCAGTGGTTCCAGTGGGGTGACCCTCAGTCCCGAGAGTCGGACCTGAACTTCTTCGTCCGCCGCTCGACCCGCCTTGGAATTCCGGTGAACGAGTGGCAGCTCGGCGCGTACCTGAACTTCACGTACGTGCCCTTCTACGGAAAGTTCTCGGTCTTCAACAACTTCATCTTCCAGTGGGATGCGTACATCGTCGGCGGCGTCGGCCTCATGCGAACGCGCCCGATTCCGGTCATCGACCCGGAGATTCGCGAGTTCGATTTTCAGAACCGCGTCGCGTTCAACCTCGGCCTCGGCCTTCGCGTCTTCGTCTCGAAGTTCCTCGGTATCTTCGTTGAGTTCCGTGACTACGCCTTCCTGGAGCGATTCGAGAACCTCGAAGTCTCGGCCAACGACGGTCCGTGTGAGGAGCCCGGAACGCGCTGCAATCCGAGCACCTGGTTCGCCAACAGCACGACCTTCTCGAACAACGCGACCGTGCACGTTGGGTTCACTCTCTTCTTCCCGTTCACCTTCGACTACGACCTGCCGAAGTGATTGGAGACAAAGCAATGACCAAGCGAATTCTCGGTCTCTGCGTGTTGACGATCGCGTCCCTCGCGATGGATGTCGGCACGCCCTCGAAGGCCCACGCACAGGAGATTCAGATCACCGGTCCCCTCGCGGGGCAGCCGGCCGTGCGTCGGATGCGGCTCTACCGCCAGGGGCGACTCAAGCTCGAGCCGAACTTCAGCTTCACGCTGCAGGATGAGTTTCAGCGAACTCTGATCGTCGGCCTCCACGCGGGCTTCTA
>JBCDAA010000470.1:0-6507 GCA_039186435.1 Myxococcota bacterium
CCGCCGTCGCGATTTTCGGCCTCGGCACGAGCATGAGCGGCTGGTGGACCCTCGGCGCCATCGCGCTCTTTTCCGTGGGCGAAATGTCCGCGAGCCCGACAAAGATGCGCTACCTCGCGGGCATCGCGCCCAAGGGCAAGCAAGGCCTCTACATGGGCTACGTGAACATGACGGTCGGCATCGGCTGGTCCGTCGGTTCGGTCGTCGCCGGTGAGATGTACGAAAAGGGCGGCGACAAGATCAACCTCGCGCGGCGCTACCTCGTGGAGCACGAAGGTCTCTCGCAAGCGGCCGCCGACGCGATCGATCGCGGCGCGGTACTCGAGCGCCTTCAACAGGCGACGGAGCTCGACGTCTGGGGGATCCGCGAGCTCCTCTGGACGACCTACGAGCCCTTCACGATGTGGGGCGTCTTCACGGCGATCGGCGTCGGGTCGCTCGTGATGCTCCTGGTGTACGACCGCGTCGTTCAGGCAGCGCAAGCGCGTCCAGAACACTCTTTCAACACCAACGGCCACCTCTGGGTCCGCGTCGCGCTGATTCCGATCGTCGGCGGCTTCATCTACGCGGCGTACAGCAAGTGGTCCGCGTCGGGCGACATCGATCCGGCGATCCTCATTCTCGCGTCGCTCTTCGCGCTGCTTCTCGGCGCGTCGTTTCTCGACGACCGGCACAAGGAGCCTCCGCCGAAGGCGTTTTAGAACGTCGTCGGCGTTCCTACGGGAACCACCGGCGGCGATGCGACTTCCCCTTGCGCGAAACGGGACGGGTCCTTCTTCCATCGATCGAGGCGCTCGTCGGTGTAGCCGATAATCGCGTGGGGCAAGAGCGCATGAAGGGCTGCCACAAGAGGCGCGGGGTCGACATCGCTCAGGGCAAAGTGAAAGCGCTCGCCGTCGCTCGCGTGCACGAAGAGGTTGTACTGCGGGATGTTGTTCACCGTGATGACGTGTTCGTAGATCCACACGATCGACTGCGGGTTTTGGCGAATGCGGGCGAGGACCGGCGCGCGGTCGATGTTGCGTAAGCGCCAGGCCTTCAGGACTGGTAGAAGGCCGGCAATCCCGGCGAGAGCCGCAAGGCCAATGAGAAAGGCGCGTTCCCCAGCGCCTCCGTCCGCCGCGACAGCCACGAAGCCAATGAAGCCCGCGCACGCGAGAAGAATGAAGCCGATCGACGCCTGCACGCGACGGGTTCGCCGCGCCATGAAACGAAGGACCTCGAGCGGATCCGCCACTGCGGCGCGGAGCTTTCGGCGCGTCCACCAGGGATCGAGACCCCAGAAGAGCGCGAGCAGCAAACAAAGCCCGAAGCCGACGAGGAAAAGAACCGAAGGCGGTCCGCGCACAAGCTCGAGTTCACCGCCGCGGCGGGCAAGGGGGCTTCCTGGCGCGAGGCGCGCGAGCTCCGCTTCGTCGATTCCGTCCTCCGAGTAGGGGCCGACCCAGCCGTCGCCATCGTCGTCCCAGGGGGAATCGGGCGCGTGCACCTCGTAGCGAAGGACATCCCCGTCGATCGAAAGAACGCGCGCGAGCTGTGGCTCCTCGCGGTTCGTCCGCTCGTACTCCTCGGTCAGGGCGAGGTAGGGGATGAGGCAGGCGGTGGCGCCGAGAAGGGCGCCGACGACCTTGAGCACGGTAAGCATGCCCCGATGTACCGCCGAAGCGCGCCGCGTCTCCCTTAATTGGCGAGAGCGGCGGACCACGGCGGCCCGCCGCCAGCGTTTACTAGTCGCAGCGATTCGAAGGGCGGCAGATCTTCAGTCCGGCGCCGCGAATATGGTGCCGGCAGCACTCGGTCGCACACTGCGTGTGACGGGTGCAAAGTGCGCCTTGATCGCGGCGCGGACGACAGTCGTTGAGACCGCGGAAGTGACAGTACTCGTCCGCGGCACAGTCTGCATCTCGGTTGCAGAGAATGTCGGCGAGGGGCACGTCCGGGCAGTCGTCGAGGCACTGCTGCTGTTCACGCCGCGCGCTCCGAAGCTCACCGACGTACTGAATGCTCTCCCAAATCGCGCAGAGGAACGTCTCGCAATCGTCGAGGTTCTCCATGTGGTCCAGCGCCGCCTCTAGAAGGCGCTCCGCGTGGGCACGATTGCACTCCCGAAGACACTCTGGGTCCTCCACCGTGTAGGACGTCTCGTCGATGGGGCGAAGATTGTATTCGATGCCGTTGATCTTCACGTTGGAGATCATCATCGCGGTGGCACCACCAAAGACCGAATCGATGCTCTCCGGGTGGTACTCGCTAAGGCCGTAGTACTCCGTGAGCTCGCGCTGAAGTCGGCGTCGCTCGAAGCTAACGTGAGGGTCGAGGCCGATTCCCTGTAGCTCGGACACAGCATTCGGGTCGTTCGGACTCAACGCGGCGACCCGTTCGAGAGCCTCTAGGGGCGCGTCATCGACCGCAAGCAAGCGGTGAAGCTCGTCCTGAAACTGAAGATCGTGGGACACAGCGATGACCGCGTTGACCGCCTCGATGTCGCTCAGGTCCATCGTGTCCGGCGAGTCCGTCGGGGCGAGCGCGGCCTCCGTCGATGCGCTTTCCGGGGCGCCCATGCACCCGCCCATCGCACCCACCATCAATAGAACCGCAATCCTCGTTTGGTTTTCCATCGTGCTCTCCTTTCGCGAACAGCGTCGCGGCCAGAGCCCGTCTGCAAGGGCGAGGCCACCCAAAAACGTTCGAGAAAACGGAGAGCCGAGCGCGAATTGACGTCGCCGCAGGATCGCGGACGACGCCTTCGCATCGCGACGTTGCAGCAGGGTCAGAAACGACGTTCTTGCGTCATTTTTTATGGCCGCGATTTGTGTCAGATCGATCGCTGGGCGGGGGAATGCCTATGCGATGGCGCCCTCTTCCTGCTGTTCCGATGGATCCGGCCAAGGTCGAGGGGATGCTCGCGGAAGCGCGGGCGGGAAATCGAACCGCAACACGCAGGTTCGTAAAGTCGGTGACGCCGGCGATGCAGGGACGCGTCGCAAAGGTGCTCCTGCGACGCGGGGACGGTCGGTCGGTGCGTAGCGAGGTCGAAGACATCGTGCAGGACACGCTCATCGCGCTCTTTTCGGAAAACGGAAAGGTGCTTCGGCGTTGGGATCCTGCGAAGGGCCTCTCCCTCACGAACTACGTCGCGCTGATCGCGGAACGAACAGCGCTTTCGAAACTGCGGAGTCAGCGACGAAGCCCGATGACCGAAGACCCCACCGCGGCGGAAGACCTCCCCTTGGGAACCGAGCGCGGCCCGGAAGCGGCCGTCGTCTCGCAGCACACCCTTGACCACGTGATGCGCCGACTGCGCGAAGAGCTCTCCGAGCGGAGCTTTCGCCTCTTCGAGATGCACTGGATCGAAGAGCGTTCGACCGCGGCGATTCAAGCGGAGCTCGAGATGACGCGGGACGCGGTCTACGCCGGAAAGCTCCGGATTCGCAAAGTCGTGACGCAGATCGAACTCGAGATGCGGGAGGCGGCCCAATGAACGCCGACGATCTTCTCGAAGCGCTCGGGCGCGCGCAGAGGGACGCCGACACGGATGAGTGGGGCGCTTGGGAGGCGCACGCGGAAGGTGCGCCGGCGCCGGATGACGATGCCGATCGTGTGGCCGCGTTCGCGCCGATGGACGACGAAACCCTCGACCGGTTTACCGATCGCGCCCTCGACGCGGTCGGCGCGACCTCCCGCGTGGCCAAGCGACGCATTGGCCCACCGATCATCGTTGCGCTGGCGGCCGCCGCCGCCGTTCTGCTGGTCTTCCTTCCCCGAGAGCCCGACCCACTACCGGCGTTTCGTCTTCAGGTCCGCGGTGGCGATCAAACCCATCGAAACGAGGCGGAACTCACGGTGCGGCGGCTCTCGCCAGAATCGCGCCTCGAGATCGTGCTGACGCCCGAAACCCGCGCGGATCCCGTCGTTCGTGCGGAGCTCATTCAAGGCGACGCCGTCTCCCCCTGGGTTGTGACGCCCGAGGTTTCGGAGCGAGGCGCGATTCGCATCGCCGGAAGCGCCCACGAACTCTTTGGCGAACGCCGCGGAGCGATGACGATTCGCATCACGCTTCGCGCGGACGACGAAGGACCGCCGCAACACCACGAACTCAACGTCGAGCTCCTTCCATGAAGCCGCCGGAGCGAAAGACGCATCTCGCCATGGCGTTCGCGGTGGCTCTCGGTGTCCCCGAGGGGAACGACGAGATCTTTGCGCCTCTCGAAGACGTCGCCTTTGGGTCGTGCGAGAGCGTTCATCACGAACGCGGAACCCCGCGCTGCGCCCTCGAGGGCGACGCGATCACGCTTTGGTTTCGCGAGCCCATCGACGGCGAGATGCGCGTGGACCTCGACGGCGCAGCGCTTCCCTTTCGCTCGAACGCCGTGGAGGGAGGTCGCCAGATCGCCTTGCGGGTTCCGTCGGCGGGGACCTTGACGGTCTACGTATGGAGCGACGACGAGCGCTACCGCTGGACCCTATCGATCGCGAATCCGACGCCGAACGAAACCCTCGCCGAGGCGCAGCGGCTTCGCCAGGCGGGCGATCTGGACGAAGCGTCGGCGCTGCTGCGCTACGAGCCGGCGGACGATTTCGAGCGAGCAGAGCGCGACTCGCTTCGAGGCCGCATCGCGCTTTCGAAGGGTGAGGGAGCCGAGGCGGAGGAACTCCTCCAGCAGGCCATGCACAACTACCAAACCAGCGGCCACCACGCCCATCTTGCGCGCGACGCGATCGCGCTCGCGTACGTCCGCCATCAGCTGCGCTTCGACTTCTCGGGGGCGGAGGAGGCGCTCGCGATCGCCCAACGAGCTGCGCGTTTGGCGGCCGAGTTTCGCACCGACGTCGCGCTGCAAGCAGGAAGTCTCGCCCTCGACGCCGCTTCCCCCGCCGACGCGCTCGCCCACTTCGAAGACGCCGAACGGTGGGCGCGCCGTCTGCGCATCACCGACGCGATTTCCTTTGCCCTCGAGATGCGCGCCAAGGCCCTCATGCGTCTCGGCCGACGCCAGGAAGCCGCCGCGCTCCTCGATTCGCTCGGCACGGAGGAAGAGTCGGTCTGCGCACAAGCCCATCGCCAGAGCACCCGCGCGTGGCTTGCCTTTCTCGACCTCGAAGCGGGCTCCACGCACGCGCTCCGTCCAGCCCTTGCCGATGCACAAGCGGCGCTGCGTCATTTTCGCGGGGCGTGCCCTCGAAAGAACAGCGAGGCCGACGCCGCGGGGACGGTTGCACTCCTTCAGACCGCCCTCGGCGATCCCGACGCCGCTGCGCTGGCGATCGCAGAGGCAAGGGAGGCGCTCCCGCAGATGGCCTTCGACCTCGCGTCGTGGATTGCGGATGCCGAAGGCCGTGTCGCGCTAGCGCGAGGAGAGACCGAGGCGGCGATTCGGATCTACGAAGGTCTGCGCGTCGCTGCGTCCCAAGCCGTGCACCCCGAAGCGGAGTGGCGCGCCGCATGGAGTCTCGCCGAAGCCCACGCCGGACCGGAGCGCATCGAAATTCTGGAACGCGCCGAAGCGCTTCTCGAGGCGGAGGTCGAATCGATTCCGATGGGCGCGGGTCGGGACACCCTGAGTTCGCGCCGGCATCGCACCGCCGCAGCCCTCGTCGCAGCGCTCGTCGACGAGGGAGACCTCCACGCCGCCTTGCTCGCCGCTCGACGCGCGCGGAGCCGGGGACTTCGAGCGCTCGCGCTTCGGTCGCGCGTTCATGCCCTCGACTCCGAATCACGACAGGCATGGCTCGACGCCCTCGGCCGCTATCAGCAAGGACGAGCCGCCCTCGACCGCTCCCTCGCCGAGCGCTGGTCGCTCACGGAATCTTCGCTTGCGATCCTCGACAGCCGCATCGAAGCGGAAGCGCGCACTCTTCGGCGAACCCTCGACGATGCCTATCGCGCACTCGGCGAGCAGCCCTCCGCGGACCTTCAGACTCCGGGCGAGGACACCTTTTTGTGGTTCGCCCAGCAGGTCGATCGCGGCTGGATTCTCTTTGGGCAACGCGGAAGCGAAGTGCGGGCGCTCCGACGCCTCGCACAACCCCAAGGAAACGCGGGCTCTTGGGCCTTCGACCCCTTCGCCGATCTGCTCGAAGGCGCTGCGCGCATTGCGCTCTTTCCGACGGCGGCGCTTTCCGCGCTCGATCTTCACGCCGCGCCCTTCCGGGGCGAGCCGCTTCTCGCGCACGCCGAGGTCGTCTACCCGCTGGATGTTCCGACCGCTCCCTCCGCGACCGAGGGTGAACCGCTCTTGATCAGCGACCCCGGCAGCGATCTTCCGGGCGCGCGCCGCGAGGTTGACGCCCTCGCCGGTGGCCTGGAACACGCCACGGTCCTTCGCGGCGAAGCAGCAACCCGGGACGCGGTGCTGCAGGCGCTCGGCGGCGCGTCCTTTCTTCATTTCGCGGGTCACGGAAGCGAAGGCACCCAAGGGTGGGACAGCACGCTGCGTCTCGCCGGAGAAACCGCGCTCTCGCCGGAGGACGTCCTCGCGTCTCCCGCCGTGCCGCCGATGGTGATCC
>JBCDAA010000471.1:0-6506 GCA_039186435.1 Myxococcota bacterium
CGCGCGTCGCATCCAGTCACCTTCGCGTGGGAACCTTCGAGTATGCAGCAGCGCTCCGGCAACCCCAGTATCTGCAGGCGCTCCTCGACTACGCCATCCAGCGGCACGACCCGGCGTTGGCGGACGCTCCCTCCCCGGCGCTGGCGCTTTGGGACGCGGTGGCCAAGCGCCAGGCTGAGCTCGTGACCGCCTGGATGCGCGTCGGCTTCATTCACGGGGTGATGAACACGGACAACATGACGCTCTCGGGGGAGACGATCGACTACGGGCCTTGTGCATTTCTCGACCGCTACGCGCGGACGCGGGTGTTCAGCTCGATCGACGAAGGGGGCCGCTATGCGTTCGGCAATCAGCCCTGGATCGCGCGGTGGAATTTGGCGCGCTTCGCGGAAGCTTTGCTGCCGCTGATCGACGCCGACCCCGATCGAGCGATCGCCAAGGCTCAGGAACGCATCGAAGCGTTTCAGCACCCGATGAACGACGCGTATACGGACATGATGCGGGACAAGCTCGGCCTTCCCGGACGAAACGACGACGATTTCTCGCTCGCGACGACGTTACTCGAACTGATGGAGAAGGCCTCGGCGGACTACACCGACACCTTCCGCGCGCTCTCGGGCGCAGCGCCGATTCCTCCGGCGCTTGAACGCTCCCACGAGTGGAACGACTGGCGAAGCCGCTGGGATGCACGATGCGGGCGAGCACACGGCGATCCTCTTTCACCCGAGGCCCGCGACCGAATGAGGCAGGCGAACCCCGCGATCATTCCTCGCAATCACCTCGTGGAAGAAGCGCTTGAGGCGGCGGTGAACGCCGCGGATCTCGCTCCGATGCATCGGCTCTTGGCGGTGCTGAAGTCGCCCTACGAGGAACGCGCCGAACTCGCTCCCTTTCAAACGCCGCCGCCGGAGTCGTTCGGCAGCTACCGAACCTTCTGCGGAACCTAGATCGCTCTCTGCTCAAGCTGACTCCGCGTCGGTCAAACGACGGGCGTATTGCTCGGCGAATGCTACCGTGCGCGGGAGCGTGTGCTCGAGTGACCACTTGCTGTTTGTGATGCTCGTTCGGCTTTCCTGATGACGAAGCGAACCGTCCATCGCCTCCTCGTCTTCGATCACCTCACTCAGGGGACAGGCGCTCCCAAGGAGAAAAACACGCTCGCCTTTGAGCTTGCAGGCGATCCTCCGTCCCTTGAGAAAACGCGGCGAAACGACGAACTGATCCAGCTCCCGGTCCCACTGCCCTCCCCATAGCGCGACATCGCCCTCGACGAACTCGTAGTCGCTTCGAAGGAGGCGCGAACTCAGGGAATTGAAGCGCCCCGTGCAGTCAACGACCTTATCGACTTCGAAACACTCGTCGCCTGCGATCAGCGTGAGGGCACCCTCGCGATGAGAAAGCGAAGTCAGCTTATCGGGAACGCACCGAATGACTGACTTCGTTCGACTCCAGGCGTCCGCAGGAAGATCGAAGGGAGACTCACCGTCCCAAAAGAACTCGATCACGCCACCCGAGTAGCAATAGCGCTGCTTGTTGGCGAAGTAGAACTCCTTCACATTCGTCGCGTTCTGTCCGAACCAATACAACTGCGCCGGCACGAAGGAGTCATTCCAGTGCGACCCGTACTGGCAGTGGGGATAGGTAAGCGGCAGGAGATACTCCATGACGCAGTTCGCGGTATCGCCAGCGCCCACGACAGCGATCCGCTCGTCACGGAGGCGATCGAGGAACTCGTTGTCGTCGTAGCAGGACGCGACAAACTCATCGCCCCCGACCACGCGCTCGGACCAGCGATCGCTCGCGAATGACTGCCGGGGTCCCCCCATCCCGTTGGCGACGAGGACGCTCTGGCACGCAATCGTTTGGCCGTTCGCGGAAAGGGTGTAGCCGACGCTTGTGGCGTCGATGCCTTCGACCTCAAAGCCGAAGAGAATGTCCGCATCGGCGTGAAAGAGCAGCATCGTGGCGAGCTCATGCAGGTGCTTTGCCGTTGGGTACGTCCGCTCCGCGAGTTCGTCGAAGTCGCTCAGCTGAACGAAATGACCCGGCGCGATATTCGAGTTCAACCCAACCTTGGATGACGTCGGCGAGTTCAAAATCAGCGAATCTCCGAGCCGCGCGAAGACCGAAGAGATCGCGTCGCTCTTCTCGACCACGAGGGCGCGAAGGCCCGGCGTGATCTTCCGAGCGGTGTAGAGGAACATCGCCGCGTGCATGCCCGCCCCGACAAGAACGACGTCGTATTCCCTGTCGAGGTTCTGTCGCTTCCCTCGCAGGTAGTCGGTCGCGGCGGCGACGTAGTTCGCGCGACGGGAGTGGTCGTAGATGTACGTGCGAACCTGGGCCGAAAGAGGCACCTCCCCGGTGTCCCGAAGGGAACCCTCGCGCTCGAGAAAGCGCGTCGCGGCGTGAGCGGCGCGTCCGACAACGGCACCCGGATCCTCACTCCGCTTTCTCCGGCGTGGGCGCGACCGTGTCGGGCGGGACTGCGCGCTCGGCCTCACGATCGAAACCGGCGCGGACCGTCTTTTCCGGCGGTGCGTTCGTAGGTCCCGTCCGTCGATCGCTCGTAGCGACTGAAACCGTGGCGCGAAAGGTTCGTGTCGCTGAGCACCCCGGAGTCGCGACAGGACGAGTGCTTCAAGACGAGCGCTGGCGCAGTAAGGACGCGCCGCACGGGCTCTCCCGTTTCCGGATGCTCGGTGAGCGCTGGGTCGGACATCCGTTGCTCCACCTCGAAGCACGTCACCTCGCCCCCGGCTTTGGGAATCGTCTCGTAGACGTAGATCGGCATGACGACCCACATCTCTAAAACAGCTCAGATGCAGGTACAACTCAATTGCATTTACTGGTCCCGGAGCCTCAATATTGCGTGGCTTTGAACCGGGAAGACGCCCTACACCGCTCGCCAAACGGTCGCGAGCCAGGGCTGCTCGGCGCGCGGTCTTCCTGCGGGACGGTAGTAGTGCTCGAGCAACTCGAAGCCGGCAGCGGTCACAAAGCGAGTCCACGTGTCGAGGGTCAGGTACGCGCCGTAGCGCAGGCCTTGTTGGCGCTCGATGTCGGGACCGCGCGGGTTGCTGCAGAAGAGCACTCCACCGGCGACCAGGGTTTGGCGAAGTTCACCGAGCACTCGGCCGAGCTCCTGCGTCGGCACGTGAAAGAGAACCGCGTTGGCGAACACTCCGTCGAAACGCGCAGGTGGCAACGCGAGAGCGAGGAAGTCCTGATGCCAGACCTGACACCCCGACGAGTCTCGCGCCATCGCGACAAACGCAGCCGCACCGTCGAGTCCCACCGGGGCGTGACCGCGCGCAACAAAGGTGGCGAGATCGCGGCCGGGTCCGCACCCAAAGTCGAGGATTCGCTGAGGCGCGGGGCCCGGAAGATGACGGAGAAGCGCGTCCACGTTTTGGGAGACGTCGTGGTCTTTGGTTCCCGCGCGAAAGTCCTCCGCGTTCTCCTGGTAGTGAGACACGGTCGATCGTTGAAGCGCCAAGAGTTCCTCTGGGAAGAGACGCACCAGCGGAGGGGGTACGTCAGAGTTTGGTGGGGTTCGGGGCGTCACCGTAGACCTCCACAGGGTCGAACGTCTTGGCCGTCTCCTCGAAGGTGAGGGCAACCGGGCTCGTCGCCGCGCCGAGCGGTACCGATCGATAGAAACACGAGCGATAGCCCACGTGGCAGCTCGCATCGCCGACGACATCCACTCGAAGCCACAACGCATCTTGGTCGTCATCGACACGAAGTTCGACCACCTTTTGCACGAGGCCGCTCGTCGCGCCTTTGCGCCAGAGGACCTGGCGGCTTCGGCTGAAGTAATGAGCCTCGCCCGTTTCAATGGTCTTTGCGAGGGCCTCCTGGTTCATGTAGCCGAGCATCAGCACAACCCCGTCGCTCGCCGCGGTGGTCACTACGGGAATGAGGCCGTCCGCGTCGAACTTGGGAGCCAGCTCATCCCCCTCTTCGACCTGTTCCACGGATCGCCGTTCGGCGAACATCGAGTTGTTGTCAGTCATACGCTCTCCTTCGTGGCCTGACGCCACGCAGCATCGATCATTCGCAGAGCGGTTGCGAAAGCAATCGGTTCGTGGTTGGAGACAACCCATGACAACCCAGCCGACCGCCGTGAATCTGATCGCTGGCCCCCTCGGTGTTGGGAAGACGACGACGATCAATCACTTGCTCAAGCAACGACCGGAACACGAGACGTGGGCGGTGCTTGTCAACGAGTACGGACTGGTCGGCCTGGATGCGGCGTTGATGTCCGACGAAGGGTCGCCTGGCGTGCACATTCGCGAGGTTGCCGGCGGCTGCATCTGCTGCACTGCGGCCGTCATGCTGGAGGCTTCTCTCGTGCAGCTTCTTCGGCGACGACCGCACCGGCTCTTGATCGAACCGACGGGGCTGGCCACGACGTCGGGGATCGTGGACACCCTGAACCGGCCTGGGATCCGTGGATCGGTCGACCTTCGCTCCATCCTTTGTCTCCTGGATCCAAGCCGCGTGGAAGAGCTAGCGGAGCGGGACGAAGTAAAGGACCAAATCGCTAGCGCGACCGTCCTGCTCGCATCCCGCGCCGACCTCGCGACGGAGGATCAGCTTCGCGCCTTTGACACTTGGGCGAGCTCGCTTCGGCCTCGAAAGCAATGGGTCGGATCGATTCGGAAGGGAGTCCTGGATCCGGCCCTCCTCGATCTCGTCGGTGAGCCCGCAGCCCCTGCTCCTCCCCACGAGCACTTGGGCCACGCCCACGACGCGCCTCACGACGAGATGGAGAAATGCGACGCGTCGAATCCGATCGTGCAGCGGACGCACCGCTCGCCGGCCGCGAGCACGATGGGTTGGATTTGCTGGGACGCTCTCGTATTCGACGCCGACCGTGTCTCCCATTTGCTTCGGCGTCTCGCAGAGCAGCCAGGCACGCGACGCCTCAAGGCGGTCCTTCGGACGAACCAGGGGTGGTGGGGCTTCAACTTTGCGGATCAGGTCCAGCTCATGAGCCAGCGTGAGCCTCGAGAGGACTCGCGACTCGAGCTGGTGTTCGAAGGCGCAGATCCGCCGGACGCCGACGCGGTTCAGCAAGAGATCCGCGGATGTCTTGTTTCACAACCCGCGGCGTAGTCATTACAGCAGGGTGTGCGTGTGAGCTTCGACACCCCTAGGGCACCCCGAATTCAGGCTCAATGACTTCGCGCCATTTTTTCGCGGAGGCAGCCATGAAACGAGGCTTACTAGCACTTGCGACCGCCCTAATCTGCGCATGCGGGGATGATGGGCGCATCGGCCTGGACCCCGACAGCAGCACCGGCTGCGAGGGCTCCGAGACCCGCTGCGGCGCCGCGTGCGTCGACGTGACAACGGATCGAAACCACTGCGGCGGATGTGGGATGGCGTGCGCTGCGGGCGACGTCTGCACGCTAGGCGTTTGTGAAGCGTGTTCGGACGACCTCGTGGAGTGCGCCGGGGTCTGCCGTGATCTTCAGACCGACTCGGAACACTGCGGCGCGTGTGGGGTGGTTTGCGCGGCCGGGTCCGCCTGCGTTGCCGGCACCTGTGAGACCCCGTGCGAACCCGCCCAAACGCGATGCGACGGCGTTTGCACCGACCTCGCGACCGACGCAGACAACTGCGGCGCGTGTGGAAACGACTGCGAGGCCGACGAGTCGTGCGTTCTCGGCGTGTGCGAGGCCGGTTGCGCGCCCGCGGAAACGGAGTGCGGCGGCGCGTGCGTGGACCTTCAGACCTCGGCGATGCACTGCGGCGCCTGCGACGACCCCTGTGACGACGGCGATACCTGCACCGGGGGGGAGTGCATCCCCCCAACGCCAGTCGCGGAGGACTGCAGCTCCATCGTCGTCCTTACGAACGGCGCAAACGTCGTCGACTGGGAGGCGGAACGCGCGGACTACATCGAGGGAACGCCCTCCTGCGGCAGCGAACCGGCCACCGGCCCAGACCTCGTCTTTCGGTACACCGCGGACGAAGACGGACCGATCGTCTTCACGCTGGACAAGCCCGCGGGCGACTCGCACTACCTCGTGCTCTCGGAGGCGGTTTGCGGGACGGTGGAGGAAGACACGTGTGGGACGGACCCGGCGGGGACGAGCGTCGAAGTCGACGCCGTGATGACCGCTGGACGCTCCATCTTCCTCTATGTACGCGGGGCAACCGCGCTCCCGGACCCGCTCACGATCACCGTCTCGCGAGGTGAGCTCCCCTGCACTCCGGGGGAGGATGGTCTTCTCAGCGGCGACACCACGGTGGTCTCAGCGACGGGGCTCCCCACCGTGCCGCGCTACGTTGCCGTCGACGACGATCCGGACGGGTTCGTCTACGTAGGCGGCACGAGCCAGCTCTACCGCATCCCGAAGACCGGCGGCGCGTTCGAAGACGTCGCGCTCGCCGCTGGACTCACGACGGATGAACTCGGCTACGACATGATCGTCGACGGTGACGACATCTACACCGTCGACACCGAAAACGCCGTGTACCGAATCTCTCGA
>JBCDAA010000472.1:0-6472 GCA_039186435.1 Myxococcota bacterium
GACGAGGTGCGGCGCGGCGGGTTTGATCGTCGCGGGTTTGATCGTCGCGGGTTTGATCGTCGCGGGTTTGATCGTCGCGGGTTTGATCGTCGCGGGTTTGATCGTCGCGGGTTTGATCGTCGCGAGTTTGATCGTCGCGAGTTCCGTCGATAAGGGCGTCTGCGGAGATGGCGTCGCGAATCACCTTGGCGCCCGGCGTCTTCACGAACGGCGCGGGTCCTGGCAGTAGCGCGATCAGGAACGCCGCTACCGCGACGATCGAGAGCAGGCCGAGCGTTCGCGAAAGAACGCGAGGGCGAGGCAGCGCGACGGGCTCCGCTTCGAGCGACCACCGGGCCACCGCCGCCGCCATTTCCCGGGCGGTTGGGTAGCGGTCGCCTACGGACGTCGCGGTTGCCCGCTGAAGCGTTTCGTCCACGATCGCGGGCAGCTCGACGTGGGCGCTCGGGGTCAGCGTGACGCCTTCGATCTTGGCTGCGAAGAGTTGTTCCATGTCGACGCCCACCGAAGGTTCAGCGCCGGTGAGCATTTCAAAGGCGGTCACGCCGAGGGCGTAGAGGTCGGTTTGTGGCGTCGCGCGTTGACCGAGGATCTGTTCCGGGGCGCAGTACGCGGGGGTTCCGACAAAGGTGTTGGCCTGAGTGAGCTTTCGGTCCGCGGCGGCTGGCGCGGACGCGATGCCGAAGTCGAGAACCCGCACCGCGAGATCCCCTTGGGCATTCTCGGTGAGGAAGAGGTTGTCGGGCTTGATGTCGCGATGGACGACCCCGCCCTCGTGCGCCACGGCGAGGGCCTCCAGTACCTGCGCGAGAATCCGCTTCGTTTCCCCGAGGGATAGGCGCCCGCGTTCGATCCGCGTTGCCAACGACTCGCCTTCGAGAAACTCCATCACCGCATAGGCGCGGCCATCGGGAAGGGTTCCGAAGTCGTGGTAGCGCGGGATGTACGGCGAGCGCAGGCCGTTGGAGGTTCGCGCCTCTCGGATAAAGCGATCGACGACTTCGGGGATGGCGGCCAGTTCCGGGCGGAGGACTTTGACGGCGACGGTGGTTTCAATCGAGGGGTGTTCCGCGCGGTAGACCATCCCGACTCCCCCCGTGCCGATGAGTTCGGTGATGGTGTAGCTGCCGACGGTGCGGCCGAGGAGATCGACGGTCTCAACGTCCCGCTCGCCTTGCATGGAGAGGGCGCCGAGTTCTCGTTCGAGGTCAGAGGCCGAGGGACGATCGCCAGCGTGTTCGGCCAGGCATCGCATGACGAGGGTGTTGAGATCGGCGGGGATGGATTCGCGAAACGCGATGGGAGGCGTCGGCGGACCTGCGAGGCGCGACGCGATCATTGCCACTGGCGTCGAGCCGGCATGCGGGAATACGCCGGTCAGCGCCTCGTAGGCAACGCATCCAAGCGCGTAGACGTCGACGTCCGGTCCCTGCGATTCGTCGCCGCGAATCTGCGCGGGGGCCATGTAGGCCGGAGTGCCAAGAAACTCGCCGGTGCTGGTGACGCGATCCTGGCCACCCACGCTTCGACTGAGGCCGAAGTCGCAGAGTCGAACGAGGTCCTCTCGTCCCGACGAGCTTTCGAGGATGATGTTGCGGGGGGTCACGTCGCGGTGGACGATCGCTTGCTCGTGGGCGTGCGCGAGCGCCCGCGCGAGCTGCAGCAGGATCGGAACCAGGCGCGACGGCGTCATCGGACCTTGCGCGATGAGCTCCGCGAGGGACTGCCCGCGGAGGCGATCCATCACCAGGTAGAGCAGCTCGGTTTCCTCGTCGTGCCCGAAGTCGAGCATGCCCACGATGTTCTCGTGGCGGAGTTGGCTGGCGAGTCGTGCCTCCCGGAGAAAGCGCTGCGCGTGATCGTCGTCGCGGGAGATCGCGCGATGCATGACCTTGATCGCGACGGGCTTGCCGAGGACCGAGTGCTCACCGCCAAAGACGAACCCCATGCCGCCCTTGCCGATCAGCTCTTGAACCTCGTAGCGCCCCCCCAAGGCGAAAGGCGTCGCGAAGTATCCGTCGTTTCGACAAAAGCGCTCGCCCTGCATGGAGGTTGCGCAGACCGGACAGAGCGCCGCAGTTCGCGACAGCGTTCCTGATTGCCGCCGTCTGGATTTCGCTTGTGCCATGAACCCGCCCACGTGGGTCTTGGTTTGCAGGTCACGTGCCACGGCGATCCTTGCGAAAGCGATCTGGATTGAGGCCATGGCGTTGAATCAATCGGTAGCCGTGGCTTCTTGAGATTCCTGCGCTTTCACAGGCAGCACTCACGTTGCCTTCATGGGCACGGAGCGCATCCTTGAGTCGGTCCAGCGCGTCCCGTGTCTCCTCGCTGTCTCCTGGAGACGCGTCGGGAGACGATGCGGGAGACGATTCGGAGAGCGTTCCCGCGCGAGCCTGCTCCCAGCGATCCCGAAGCGGCCCTGGGAGTGAGGCGAGGTCCAGCGAGCCTGTGGTTGCAAGCGCCGCGGTTTGAAGGGCGGAGTCGAGTTCGCGAACGTTCATCGGCCAGCGGTGAAGGGCGAGCGCCTCCATCGCGTCGGGGGTGATCTCTGCACTTCGCCCCGCGCGGTGGAGCAGGTGTTTGCAGAGCGCCGGTAGGTCTTTGATGCGCTCGCGCAGGGGCACGGTTTGCAGCGTCACGTTGGCGAGTCGAGCGAGGAGGTCCTCTCGGAATTGTCCGCCCACAAGATCGCGATTGGTCGCGCTGACGATGCGCACGTCGACGAAGTGCTCTTCGTCGGATCCGACCGCGCGAACCCGTCCGTCTTCGAGAACGCGAAGGAGTTTGGCCTGCACCGGCAACGGGAGGTCCGCGACCTCGTCCAAGAAGAGCGTACCGCCCGCGGCCGAGGCGATGAGTCCTGTGCGCGCCGCCGTGGCTCCGGTGAAGGAGGCGCGGGCATGCCCAAAAAGCTCGGACTCGGCGAGCGCTTCTGGCAGCGCCGGGCAGTTCGCGACCACGAAGGGACCCTTCCGGCCGCTTCGGGCGTGAATCTCGCGGGCGACGAGCTCTTTGCCCGTTCCGGTCTCGCCGAGAATGAGCACCGCGAGCGAGGTGGGTGAGACGAGGTGGATCTGGCGGCGGAGGAGCGCCAGGGAGGCGCCGCCCACCAGGCTGCTCGTTCGCTGATCCGGGCGTTCACCGTCGTCCCGGGACACGCAGAGAAGCGTTGTGCCCACTCGAATGATCGCTGGGGGATCCCCGCGAAAGGTGTCGACCGGGGTGCCGTTGACGAACGTTCCGTTGTGGCTTTGGAGATCTTCGATCTGCAGCGCTCCGCCGAGGAATTGAAGGGCGAGATGGCGACGGGACGCGGCGGGGTCGTCGATGCAGCCGTCGCAGTCGTTGCCGCGACCGATCACCAAGCGTCGCTTCGTTAGCCGTGCAACGAGCTCCTTGCCTGGCCCGAAAAACGCGTGCACTCGATGAGGAAAGGAGGGAGTGGAAAGCGCGCTAACCGGAAGCGTCTCCGTCTCCGCGATCGATCTAACCTCGGCTTCATCCGTCCCCACGGCCCCTCGCAATCTGCGCGTTGGAGGCTTCGACGGAAGACGGTCCCGTCTATTCTATGGGGCGCTCGACCGCGGTCAGCTGAGGGGAAGCGCGCACATCTCAAAAAATGCCGCCGCTAGATCGCGCTCCACGTTCCGGCGTTGCCAAAGCGGTCCACGACCTGAATCGTCGTGAGATTGCTCGGAACGTCGACCTCGAATCCGCCCTCGGCATCCAGTGCAACCGTTTCGGTGCGCGGCTCGCCGTCCGAGACCTCCATCCGGATTTCGACTTCGCCGTTGGCAGGGAAGACTTCGTTGCTGCGGAGCGTTGGATGCAACAGCCGCCATCCGTCCGGCGCATGAAAGGTCGCGACGCCTCGGACGCGATCCCCTTCGCGGGTGACCTCGAGTCCCATGGTCGCGGGCTGAACCTCGAAGGGATCGCTCGCGAGAAGATAGGTCGTCCCCTCGATCCGAAAGCGATAGCGCCCGGCGGGAACACCGATGCGATCGGCCACGGCGTCCGCGTCGCTGCCCCACCAGGTCACCGCCTGCCACTCGACGGCCCAGCGGTGCGTTCGCGGGTCGTCCGGACTTTCGCGAATCAGAGGATCGGGCGTGTGAAAGAGCAGCAGGTCGTGGTCGACGACGACGCGTCCCGACCGACGCTCCACCGGTGCAAAGACGCCTTCTCCGACGTCGCGCTCGAGGGTGACGCGGGGCGTTCCGGCAACCGGGTCCTCGCCGATCCACGCGAAGATGGCGCTCTCGAGGCGTGCGATGGTGCCTGGCGGTTGGGCGGAAGGCAGCGGCTCTCCGCCGCGCACGTAGAGGCGCTCCCACGGCGGGTCCTCGATCTCACCGGCGCGCGGAAAGGTGTCGGGCGTGGGTAGATCCGTATCGTCGGCGGGTGGCGCGTTCCAGCGCGTCGTTTCGGTGTTTCCGTTTTCTCGCTCGCTCGTGAGCGCGAGCGGCATCAAACGCACGATCTGCTCACCGATGTACTCGCCCTCCAGCGGGCCCCACACATTGATGCTCGGCTCATACCCCCGCGCGAGCCAATCCTCGGCCGTGAGCATGTACCCCACGTGGTCTTGCGCAAACCCCACGACGATGGTGTGGTTTTCGTCCACCGGTGACTGCGCGCGAATCTCGTCCGTGAAGAGCGTGATGGGTTCGCCGGGGACCGTGACCACGAGGTGATCGCCGAGGCGAAGCGCGGAGACCGTGGTTCGAGTTGTTGCACAAGCGGGCATCGGTTCGAAGGGCAGCACGAAGAAGCCTCCGAGCAGGGGCGCGGCGGTCTCCGCTTGAATGCACGAGCGATAGGGATTGTCGAAGCTCCGCGTCCCTGGCAGCTGGCCTTGGGGAAAGAGGGCGTCGTTCGATTCGCCGCAAAGGGCGGCGCCGTAGGGAGCATTAAACTCATCGAGGGGAGAGAGGATCGCTCCGTCTGCGCCGAAGACTTCTCCGTCCGCGCGGGTGAAGCCGTCCCAGGCGCCATAGCGGAGGGCGCCGTCGCGGACGACGAAGTTGTCGGGGTCGGGTCCCAGGGGAATGTGCCGGGTGACCATCTCGACGGCGAGTTCTTCCGCGAGTTCTTCGCCCGCATCGGACCAGGCGGTGAGGATAAAGTCGCGCGCGTTCCGGCCGACCATTTCGGCGCGTGCGAACTGGTAGCAGGGTTTCCCGTCGCACCGAATGCCACCGCTTCCGACTGGTGAGACGTCGCCCCCGGCCCCTTGGAGGTGCATGACCACGACCGGATCCTCGAAGTTCTCTTCGATGGCGCGCTCCACGGTACCGGAGGCGTCCGTGGAGGCCAGCAGGTTGTCCGCGTCGAGGACGGTGGGATGCATGCCGAACACTGCAGCGATCGCGATGGGGGATCCGTCCGTCGCATCGACGCGAAGGACGTGAAGCCAGTCGTCCTTTCGGGGGCCTCCCGCGATCTCGTCGTTTTCAGAACGGCGATCGCGCGTCACCGTGTCGTCGGGATCGAACGCGGCGTTGGTGGCGATACCCATCTGCGCGGGCTGGCGAGCGTCGAGGGCGCTTTGGGCGACCTCGGTCATCGTCTCGACGAGCGCATCGGCGATCTGATTGCGCTTTCGTCCAAGCCCCACCCACAGAATGGAGTTGGATGTGTACTGCGAAAACGCGGAGTGCGTGTGGCTCGTGGCGAAGAGCACCTTGCCAGCAAAGCTCTGTCCGTTGGCTTCTTCGAGACGTTGTTCCACGCGGTGAAGGACAACCTCGTCCGCGAGGGCGACGTCGACCTTCACGATGACGACGGTCTCGTCCCCCGCGGTGAGGGCAAGCGCTTTCACGCGCGGAAAGGACTCCACGCCGATCGAGGGCGTGAACGTGCCCGCGACGTCGTTGAAGCGCCGGTCCGGAGGATCGATGTCCCCGAGGAAGTCGATGCGAGCGGTGTACGCGCCGAGGGCGGAGCCGACCGGCGCCATGAAGACGCCTTCCGCAGCGCCGGCTTGGAGTGCGCCTTCGGAGACCTCGCCCCCCGCGCGTGCGGTGGGGGGAGGCGCTTCGTATTCGCAGTGGTCGGTGGAGGGCGGCGGCACAAACGCGTCCACGCCGGCGTCCGGCATGGCGCTGTCAGTGCCAGGGTCCGGCGGGACCATGCCGTCGTCGTCGCCACAACCGACCAGGAAGAGCGCGCAAAGAAGCCATCGGGCCATGGACCAAGAGTGCCTCAGGTCCCCCGCGGTCCCAAAACTCGAACGCTCGAACGCATCAGGCGAAAGCTCGTCGATCGCTGCTCGAAGGGGAGGTGCCCGTGCCGTGCCCGTGCCCGTGCCCGTGCCCATGCCCGAACTGGGGTTCCCTCACCTACGTAGACACTATGCGGCGTTCACCGCGTTGTAGTGTTGTTCAATGGCTGCTGGGCTTTGATAGCCCAAAGTCGAATGGCGTCGATGCCGGTTGTAGAAGGTCTCGACGTAGTCGAAGACGGC
>JBCDAA010000473.1:0-6471 GCA_039186435.1 Myxococcota bacterium
AGGCGGGCTTTGCAAGCGGTGCTTCTCTGCATGGTTGGTCACTGCCCGATGTGCCGCCGCACGATCACGCCGAGGGCCCCACCGAGGGCGCCCTCGCGGATGTGATCAAGTAGTCCTAGCGCGGAACGGGCGCGGCGCTATGCTGCGACCGAAATGAAGGTTACCGAGCATCTCGATCGCGCGACGCGCCCACTGATCAGCTTCGAGCTCATTCCTCCGAAGCGAGGTGGCAACGTCCGTGACCTGATGGGCGTGATCGACGAGCTCGTGAAGCACTCGCCGCCCTTTATCGACATCACCAGCCATCCGGCCGAAGTGGTGTACGAGGAGACGTCCGAGGGGATTCAGCGCCACGTGAAGCGCAAGCGTCCGGGAACGCTCGGGGTCTGTGCGCTCATTCAAAACAAGTACGACATCGACGCTGTGCCGCACGTCCTCTGCAACGGTTTCACGCAGCAGGAGACCGAGGATTTCCTGATCGAGCTGCGCTACCTCGGCATCGACAACGTTCTTGCGATTCGGGGCGACGACAGCGGCTATCGCAAGCCCCTTACCGGAGGTCGAACGCGCAACAACTACGCCGTCGACCTCGTCCGGCAGATCTCTGCGATGAACTCGGGGACCTACCTCGACGCCTACTTGAACGCCGCGCCGACCGAGTTTTGTGTCGGGTGCTCCGGTTACCCGGAAAAGCACTTCGAGTCACCGAACCTCGAGACAGATTTGCGTCGTACCAAGGAGAAGGTTGACGCGGGCGCCGAGTACATCGTGACCCAGATGTTCTACGACAACCGGCACTACTTCCGGTACGTCGAGGCGTGCCGAAAGGCCGGCATCAACGTGCCCATCATTCCGGGTCTGAAGGTGCTCACGGCCAAGCGTCAGCTGAAGAGCATCCCGCGCACCTTTCACTGCGAGATTCCGGAGCCGCTCTCCCATGAGCTCGAAAACGCGAAGAAAGAGCACGTTTTCGAGATCGGTGTTCAGTGGACGCTCCAGCAGGTTCGCGAGCTCCTCGAGGCTGGCGTCCCGAGCGTGCATTTCTACGTCATGAGCAGCGCCAAAGCGGCCACCGCCGTTCTCGCCCAGATTGATCGGTAGAGAGCTTGCGCCCTCCGGGTGGGTGTGCCACTTTGCCGCCCCCATGGCGATCGGTGAAGCGATTCAGTGCAAGCCCGTTGAAGTCCAGGTCGGCGAAAAAGGCGTGGAGCGGGCGGTTAAGCATCTCAAGCGGAAGATGGCGGCGGAGGGCATCCTGCGGGAGCTCAAGCGGCGTCGTCACTACATGAAGCCGTCTGTGCGTCGGCGGAAGAAGGAAGCTGAGGCAGCCCGGCGTCGCCGCAAGCGCCTCAAGCAGATGGACCGCTGAGTCTTTCTCGATCGAATCGAAACCCCGCCGGCGATTGCCCGCGGGGTTTTCACGCGTTGGGCCGACGCAAGGGCATGGGCAAGGGCAAGGGCAAGGGCATGGGCAAGATTCTCGTTGCCCGCCGCTTTCACCGGCTCACTCGCGTTCGAGCAAACGCGCGAGCTCTTCCACGTGCTCGTCGACGACGCCCATCTCGCGAAACGCGCGGGCGAGCTCGAGCACGTACTCGATGTTCGGGCCGCTCGGGCCGGTGGACGCGCGAATCTGCGCGGCGATCTCGGAAAGCGGTGCGGGGCCGAGGTAGCTCGGGTTCGTTTCGGTGGCGATGTAGACGAGCGCTTTCTCGGTGGGGTGCGCTCGAAAGTGGACGTCTTCGAGAACGCGTTCGTAGCCGCCTTGCTCTCGGACATCGAGGCGCGCGAGGGTCTCGTCCTCGGTGGCGGGATCGAGGCGATACGCCATGCCCCAGCAGATTGCCTTTGCGCGGAGGAGCGTAACGACGCGACCCGGCGCGCCCGGGACGCCGCGGTGATCGGAGGAGCCTTGCCAGAAGCGCCGTTTCCACCCGTGGACAAATCCGGGGCGGCGCTCCGCAAAGGGAAACGCCGGGCGCCAGACGAGAGAGCCGTAGCCGAAGACCCAGGTTGTCATTCGCGACGGCGACCCGGCGACCAGTCCCAGACCTCGTCGTTGCGGGTTTCGACGAAGCGCGCGAGGCGATGAAAGTCGCTGCCCTTTTCGATGAAGCGAACCGTCGCGAGCATGGACGCCGGGTCGATCAACTCTTCGAAGGGCACGTAGCGAAGCTCGAGCTGCCCCGAGACGCTCACCATGTGGCCGTCCAGATCTTCTTCCACGAGCGCGCGGTAGGCGCCGACGCCGAGCTGGGAGCCGAGCATCACGTCGAACGCGTGGGGCGGCGCGCAGCGGCTTTCGTAGCCGAGCTGGACCCCGCTGACCTTCTTTCGCAGGTCGTAGCGTTCTTCGTAGCGGTCTGCGACGAGCTTGGCGACGAGTTTGCCGAGGTCGAGTTTGCCGTGGGAGACGTGCCCGTGTTGGTCGTGCGGAAGCGTGGCGAGGATCTCATCCGGCAGAAGTTCGGCGAGCCCTTCTGCGAGGACGATGGTGCCGTAGTGCTTTCCCTTCGTTTCGCGAAGGCGAATGAGCTCGATGATCCGGTCCGAGAGTTTTTCAAGGGAGAGGCGCCCGTTTTCGTCGCTGAGGGTGCCGTTCATGTCCTCGGGCGCAATGACCATGTTGGCTTCGCCCGCGATGGACACGCCGTAGGAGACCCAGCCGGATTTGCGGCCCATCGTTTCGACGATGAAGTAGCTGCTGGTCGCGATCGCGTCGGCGCGGAGGTTGAGGAGTTCCTTCGTGAGAACGTCGACGGCGGTGAAGAAGCCGAAGGTGAAGTCGATGCCGCCGTAGTCGTTGTCGATCGTCTTGGGCAAGTGAACGATGCGAACGCGGCGGGCGTGATCGGGGAGCCGTTTTTGGAGCTCGTGGAGAAAGTTGGCGGTAGTGAGGGTTCCGTCGCCGCCGATGGTGATGAGGGCGTCGATCTCCAGGTCGATCAAGGCGTTGTAGACATTCCGAAGCTTGGCGGACTTTTCCGGATCATTGAGATCGTCGAAGGTTTCGAGGCCGCGCCCCGGGTTGGCGCGGGCGGTTCCGATGAGCACCCCGCGGGCGTTGCGAAGGCCGGAGAAATCGCGGGGCTCGAAGATGCGGTAGTGCTCGTCGGGGAGGAGGCGCTTGGTGACCGGGTGGTACTCCTGGAGGTTGGAGAAGCCGTGAAAAAACCCGACGACCTCGCGCTTGTCGGCCACGAAGGCGCTCGCGGATGCGGCGATGACGGCGTTCGCGCCAGGTGCTGGCCCGCCCGAGAAGACGATCCCCACGCGTCGAACGTCGCTCATGGCGCGCAGCCTACACCCCCAATGCGAAAGCGGAAGGTGACTTTCGTTGGAAAATTCCGGGGATTTGTTCCCGCACTGGGATAGTGACTCGATTTTGAGTTACGTATTGTGAATCGAGGCGTTTCCGAGGCGTTCCCGAGCGCCGAGCCAAACTGGCTGCGAGGTCCTCGTTCCCCGGAGGGGGGACGTCGAGTCAATAAAACAGGTTGGCTTTGATTGGCTCAGAGGACGTCGGCCTCGAGTCAATAAAACAGGTTGGCATCAATTGGCAGATAGCCGCGATGGGACGCGGATTGGGCGGGTCTGCGCGAGGGGGACGAATCCTGCTAAGACGAGAGCGCCATCTTCCGCCGTGTCCTGACTGCTGTCCTTCTTTGTCTCGCGAGCTCAACCGCGAGCGCCTCGACCTTTGAGGTGCGCTTTTCGCTCGCGGCGGTCGAGGGAGAACCGGTGGTCTCCACCGCATGGCTCGACGCGCAGCTTCGCGAAGCCAACACCATCTTTACGCCTGCGCACATCGCCTTTCGTCGCGGTGAGGTCGACGCCATCGCGAACGCAGACGATCGCTGGCCGGCCGATCTCGTCACCCGCGCCGACCGCCATCGCCTCGGACCCCAGGTCAAAACGGAGGTCATCAACGTCTTCGTCGTGCGCTCCCTCGCGGACGTCGACATCGAAGGCCGCATGATTCGCGGTGTGCACTGGCGAAGCCGTCGCGGCGGGAGCCCGCGCCACTACGTGATCCTCTCGTCCACCGCCGGCGCGCGCGTGCTCGCGCATGAACTCGGACACTTCTTTGGCAATCCGCACTCGCCGACCCCAGGCAACATCATGAGCTACGAAAGCGCGGACGTGCCCCCCTTCTTCGACGCGGGCCAGCTGCGGCGCATTCGCCGCTCACGCGAGCGCTTCGTCCGGGAAGGAGAACTACGTCTCCTCGATCAGCCGGCGCAAAACTCTTCGCAGTAGGACCACCCGCCCTCGACCTTCTTCGGCGGGTGCTCAACCACAAACCGCACCAGCGCATCGGGGTCATCGCTGATCGTCACGTACTCCGCATAGGGCCGCCCCTCGCTGAGCTTTCGAAGGAGAGGCTCGACGGGATAGCGCTCGGTCCAGTAATCGACGCCAAAGAGGGCCATTGGGCTGATGTGTTGATCGACGGTCCCGTAGTGATTCTGCGCGGCGTCCTGAAAGACCTCTTGAACCGTTCCGGCCTTTCCCGGCGCGAAGATGATGCCGTGGGTAGCGATGGTGACGAGCCCTTCCTCGCGGACGCTATTCGCGAAGTACTTGGCAATGTGCGTGGCGAAGACATTCGGTGGCTCGTGGCCGTAGAACCACGTGGGGATTCCGACCGAGAGACGCCGCGCTTCGTCCGGGTAGCGCGTCCGAACCTCCATCGCCGTGGCCAGCCACTCGCGATGGTTGTACTTCGGCGCGCGGGCCAGAAGGTCGACCGCCTGAGTGAGTTCCTCGTCTGTTCGTTCGGCGAACGCGGCGCCAAGGTGAGTCGCCTCCATCGCTCCTGGACCGCCGCCGCTCGCCATCACATACCCCTGCAGCGTGAGCGAACGGCTGATCCGCGCGACGTCGAGGTAGGCGCCGCGTCCCCGCGCCATCGAGTGTCCACCCATGATCGCCACCACGCGCTCCCCGCGGAGAACTTCATCGAGCGCGTCGGTGATCGCGTGATCGTGTAGGCGCCGCGCGAGCGTCTCGAGGATCGACGTGGGCGCCGCGCCGCCGCCCTCCCGCCAGTGCCGATAAATTCGCGCGTCCGCGCAGTCGCAGTAGCTGCACGGTTGGCTTGGATCGAAGGCCTCGAAGAGTTCCTCGGTCGTGTAGAGCGCTCCGCGATAGGGGTTGTAGGGTAGGTCCGGGAGCCGAGGAAAAACGAGCGCTCCGCGATCGACGACCTGCGCCATCGCCGCGGGATCGAGTCCGCAACCGAGAAAGAGCGCCCCGCGAACGTCCGTGTCTCCGAGGCGCGCGCCGTGAAGGTCCACCCCCTGGACCACGCAATCACGGAGGGATCCCTCGCGAAGGGCTAGTTCGAGGGCGTCGGCTTCATGAATTTCGCGCACGCCGCATCGTCTTCGCCACCGGGTGCGCGCGCAAGCGCTTCAGCAGAGAAGGAGCGCCCAATCGCAAAAACGTCCGCGCACCACGATGGCTTCGCCGTCCAAGGACGGGTCTTCGCTCCGAATCGCGATGTCGATCTCGTGGCCCTCCGGATCGCCGCGGCGCTCGATCCATCGGGTCACCTCGACCTCGACTTCGACCACCCGAGTTTCCCCGCCGCTGCGAAAGCGCGCCTCGCGGGTGAAGGTGCCGGTGACGACGCGTCCGCCCTCGGGACCCATGGTTTCGACCGGATAGCCGAACTCGATCGTCACGCGCTCGCCTGTTTCGGTTGCGCCGCCCACCGTTGCTCCCGTGATGGTGATGCAGTCTCCGGTGAAGAACGAGTCCACGGTGAAGGAGCCAAAGGGCGAGGGAGCGGCGGCTTCTTCGATTCCGCTTGCGACGCACATCTCCCCTGCGTCAAACGAGCCACTGTCAAACGAGCCACTGTCAGACGAGCCACTGTCAGACGAGCCGCCGTCGACCGGCAGGGTGACGTCCGTGGATGCGTCCGTCAGACCCGGCCGCCTCGCTTCCGAGCAGTCGTCACGGCCGAGAAAGCGACAGGCCGCAAGCGGAAGGTCGCCGACCTCGGTACCGAGTGGCGCGCAGATGCGGCCGCCGCCGGGGAACTGAAACTCGAGGGGGAAGTCCACGGGGCAGCGAAATCCACCTTCCACCACCGCGTAGCTGCACACAGCGCCCACGCGTTCCCCGGACTCGCCGCAAACACCGGGGTCGCTATCGCAGGCGGTCGCGACGAGAAGAAGAGCTACGAAAAAGCGCATTCCTTTTCCATAAAAGAACGCGTTGGCGTCTGACAACGACGTGCGGGCACAAAGCGTTGCAATTCGTTGCACTGTTCTTTTTGGGGAGGTCTATCCCTAGACCTCCCCCCACGAGGAGTGAATCCCCGCGGGTCCCCCCTCCAATGACGCTTCGCGCCTCGCTTCGCTCGGGGGTCGCTCCGCGAGGCCGCTCTCTGGAACGTCTATGCCTAGACCTCCCCCACGGGGAGTGAATCCCCGCGGGTCCCTCCAATGACGCTTCGCG
>JBCDAA010000474.1:0-6460 GCA_039186435.1 Myxococcota bacterium
AAGTTGTAGGGAAGGGCCTCGTCGCCGTGTACGTCGAGGCAGACCGCGACGCCGGACGCATCCATCGCCGCCCGCACGGCATGCACCTCCGGTTCGGTTTCGGTCTGCGGATCCGCCCAGACCCGGTTGAGGTTTTTGCCTGCCGCGTTCGTGCGCAGGTGGCCCCTCACGCTCCCGTCCGGATTCATGTTGGGAACGATATGAAACGTCGCGCGTTCCTTCAGCGCTCGAGCCAACGCGTCGGCGGGATCATCGAGTCGTTCAAGAAGGCCTTCGACAAGCCACTCCGCCATCGATTCCCCGGGATGCTGCCGCGCGATGATCCATACCGGGACTTCGCCGTGCCCGTGAATCAGCCGGTCGATCGGGCGCCCGTCGAGGGTTGCCGTGAGGACGTCGACGGCCGCCGTGGTGTTCGCGACGACGCGCTCGTGGCGCTGCCAAGAGTAGGGCGCGAAATATGCGTACCAGACCAGGTCTTCGGTGACCTCGTGTGTGACGACGAGCTCTCCGTCCTCGTACGCGGTCTCGACCCGAAACCAGTCCTCGCGGTTGTAGGACGCGCAGACCCGGTAGCCCGGCCAACCCTTCGGGTAGCTCGCTTCACCCGCGTTTTCGAGACGCCAGCGAAGCTCTCGTCCGCGCGCGCCGGCGACCCGAAAGTAGAACCACTGCATGTGTTCGTTCCCGACGTCCGGGCGAATGGCGAGGCGGAGCTCGTCGCTCGCGAGGTCGCGAACGACGATATTTCCCGCGTCAAAGCGGTCGGAGATGTGAATCATGAGCGGAGGGCTTCAGCGAGCTTCGCCAGCGGAACGTCGCGGGTCGTGTGCTCGCGGAGATCCTTAAGCTGTACGCTTTCGGCCGCAAGCTCTGCTTCGCCCAGAACGATCGCGAAGCGAGCGCCACTCTTGTCGGCGCGGCGAAGCTGGCTCTTGAGGGAGTTGCCGCGTAGGTCGACGTCGACGCGAAGTCCCTCGTCGCGGAGCGAACGCGAGAGCACCACCGCGCGGGTTCGGAGCTCGGGCTTTTGCACAATTACGAACGCGTCGAGGCCCGCGTCTCGCTCTCGCGGCGCCATCGCCAAAAGCAGCCGCTCGATGCCGAGGGCAAAGCCGATGGCGGGCGTTTTGGGACCGCCGAGGTCACCGATCATGTTGTCGTAGCGACCGCCGCCGCAGAGCGCGTTTTGGGCGCCGAGATCCCCCCCGCGTCCACGTACTTCGAAGAGCGTTCGCGTGTAGTAGTCCAGACCTCGGACGAGGTGCGGGTCGACGCGGTAGGGCGTTCCGAGGGCGTCGAGGGTCGCTTTGAGGTCCGCGAAATGCGCGGCGTCCTCCTCGCTAAGAAACTCGAGAATCTGGGGGGCGCCCGCTGCGATTTCCTGGTCCTGGGGTGCCTTGCTGTCGAGGACCCGCAGGGGATTTCGCTCCAGGCGTCGCTGGCTGTCGGCACTCAGCTCGCTCGCTTTGGGCCGCAGGTACTGAAGCAGCGCCTCGCGGTAGCGCTCCCGGGTGTCGCCGTGCCCAAGGGAGTTGATCAGAACCTCGACGTCTTCCACCCCGAGCTCCCCAAGAAAACGTACGACCATGTCGATGAGCTCGGCGTCGACGAAGGGCCCAGGGTCGCCGTAGATTTCGCAGCCGGCTTGATAGAACTGGCGGTAGCGCCCCTTGGCCGGACGCTCGCGGCGATACATCGGCCCGAGGTAGTACCACTTCGAGACGGGCTCTTTCGATTGGATGTTGTGCTCGAGGTAGGCGCGCACACACGACGCCGTGCCTTCGGGGCGTAGCGTGAGACGTTTGCCCGTCTTCCCTTCGCCGGCCTTGTCGACGAAGGTGTACATCTCCTTTTCGACGATGTCGGTGACCTCGCCGATGCCGCGTACGAAGAGTTCGGTCGTTTCCAGAATCGGGGTGCGAACCTCGCCGAAGCCGTAGCGCTCGACTCGGCGACGAAAGGTCGTCTCGAGGCGATGCCACCGATCGATCTCCGCCGGCAGGACATCGTTCATCCCCTTCACGGTTCGTAGCTTCGCCATGGGCGCGGCTATAGCAGATGCGCCGGGGCCTGCTTAGCCGGCCCGATGTGCGGCGCTTTGGTAACGGACGGGAAGGGTGAACCGTGTTCTCTTTTTCTCCTCGAACGGAGAGTGGGATGCGGCATCTCTTTCTAAGCGCACGATATTTCTTGGCTTTCGTGCTTGTTGGCTGCCAGGGCGTGGCAATGAGCGACGGCCTTGATGCTGCACGGGCACCCGACGCCGGTACTGAGGACGGGATGGATGCCGGTGGCCCGGACGCGGATCGAGTCGCGCCAGACGCAAGCCCACGGGGCGATGCCGCCGACGCGGCGCCGGCACTCCCGAGCGGACCCGCGTACTACGTCACCCTTTCTGGCAACCCGGACAACGACGGTCGGAGCGAGGAAAGCGCCTGGAGTCTCGCCCACGGATTCGCGAACGTTCCGAGTGGAGCCACCCTTTGGGTGAAAGCGGGCAACTACGGCGCCCAGTCGCTCGTCCTCTCCGCTAGCGGGGTTCACGTCAAAGGCTATCGAGCGTCGATCAACGACGTGCACAGCGACCGCTATTCCACCGTTGCTGTCGACGCGCCGATCGATGCGACCTCGATGCCGACGATCGACATGGGCGATCCGGGTACCGAGCAAACAGCGATCAGCAACGCCGGCGCGGACAACACGATCGAGAACTTCATCATCACCAACGGCAACCGAGGCATTGTCAACCGCGCGACGGGGGTCGGCGCTGTCTTTCGCAACCTCGTGATCGTCGAGATGGGCAGCGATGGCGTCGCAAACGACAGCTCGCAACCCTACGAAGGGTTCGGCCTCGTGACCTACGCGCAGGCGGTCGTGGAGAACTCGATCTTCAAGAATATCGGCGCGCACTCGTGTCAGGCGTTTGGGGAGGGAGCGAGCGGCACGGTGTTTCGCTACAACGATTTGGTCTCGGCGGACTTCCTCCAAGCGACCGACTACGGCTTCTTGATCAACTCCGACACCGACGTTGATGCGCCGCCTATCAGGGATGTTCGGGTGTCCTACAACCGAATCGTCCGCGCCGACGGGCTTTGGCACGGAATGCACGGCATTGTCTTCAAGTACAACGTTGAGAACAGCGTTGCAGACCACAACGACCTGGTGGGTACGGCGATCGAGTTCTCCATGCCGGGGTCGCGGTTCAACGTTGCTGAGGACAACACCCTTGTGCACTTCGATAACGGACCGGGGGCATGGCATGCGCGAGTGCTCTTCTACAACGGGCCGCGAAACAACGTGGTCCGGCGCAACGTCTTTCGAACTCTCTGGCAGGCGATTGTCTTTGCGAGTAACGGCGAAGACCTGATCGGCTACGGCGATACGTCGAACACTGGTTTTCACGACAACCGCATCGAGAACAACATCGCGGCGGATGTCACCGGGTTTATCTACAGCAACGCGAACCTCGACGGTGCCAACCACCTGGGCGACCGAGAGGTGCACGGCCTGGTTGTTCGGAACAATACGGTTCTCGATGCGGGAGGCTTCATGAGCTGGGAGTTTCGGGTCGTCGATCCCGTGATCGAGAACAACGTCCTCGATGAAGTGCCTGTCCAGCGATCGCTTAGCGAGGACGCGGTGAACAACACCCGGGGTTCGATCGTGAACCCGGCGTTTGCGAACAACGTCTACGTGGGCGAACACAACGCGTACTACGACGCCGGCTTCCCCCGAATCGACAACGCACGCTGGGTCGACCGAAGCGCGATTCCCGAAGGCCTCGTCCCTGCGGCGGGGAGTCCGCTAATCGACCCGGAAGAAAGCGCCGGCGCTGCGGACGATTTCGAGGGCAGCGCCCCGTCAGGCTCTCGCGACATCGGCGCCTACGAAGCCCGCTAACCCGCAACGCCGCCGCGGGATCGGGTCGGGCGGGTAGTGCGCCACATAGTGCGCCACATATATCAACCTACCTGATTTTATTGACATCGAGTAATAGGTCGGCTGATATTGTTGACATAGGCTCTCTTGGGGCGTAGGGTTCTGTATGCCGCGACTTCGATCGGAGCGACTCAACGTTGACTCGACGCCGTACTATCACTTGATCTCCCGGTGCGTTCGGCGCGCGTTTCTCTGCGGCAAGGACCCGGAGACGGGGAAGGACTTCGAGTACCGGCGCGAATGGATCGAGGCGCGGCTCTTTGAACTCGCCGACGTCTTCGCGGTGGACCTTCACGCGTACGCGGTGATGTCCAACCACGTCCACATCGTGCTTCGCGTCGACAAAGAGCGAGCCGAAGGGTGGAGCGATGAAGAGGTGGTTCGCCGCTACGGAAAGCTCTTTCGCTTCAAGGCAAAGGAGCTCCCCTCGCTTCCCAAACGCGAACAACGAATCCGCATCGCAGCCTGGCGCGAGCGCCTCTGGAGCCTTTCGTGGCTCATGCGCTGCCTCAACGAGTCCATCGCCCGACGCGCCAACGCCGAAGAAGACTGCAAGGGCCGCTTCTGGGAAGGGCGCTTCACCTGCCAGCCGCTCCTCGACGAAGCCGCGCTGCTCACCTGCATGGCCTACGTCGACCTCAATCCTGTTCGCGCCGGCATGAGCAAGTCCCTCGAGAAGTCCAATCACACCTCCATCGCCAGACGAAGTCGGCAGCTCGAATCGGCGCTCAAATCGGGTGCGCCGCCTGTCCCGAAGGGCCTGACGCCCTTCGCCGACCAGGTACCTATGCGCTCCCGCCGCACGACGATCCCGATGCACTACGTGGACTATCTCGAGCTTCTTACGTGGACCGGCCGCTCGATTCGATCGCGTGGAGGCACGCTCAAGCACGCGCCGAAACTCCTCACGGAGCTGAAGCTCAACAAGCGCGCCTTCCTCGCCGTGATGAAGAGCCACGGCCTTCGAACAACCAGCGTCCTCGGCAGTCTCGATCTCGTCGCTGAGTTCGCCGAATCCCAGGGCAAGCACTGGGTGCACGGGCAAAGCGACGCTCGACGCCTTTACCGCGCCGACTAGCATCTCGATGCGTTCTAACTACAACCCTTGACGTTCGGCATTGAGGCGCGCGAGTTCCGCGGTTGCCGCGTTGCGCTCTTCCTCCGAGAGATGGCCCAGTCGGTCGGGATGGAGCGCGAGCACACTTCGGCGGTAAGACGCCTTCGGTTCGCTTGCGCGTTCCGCGGGCCGCGGGAGCCACCCCGTCACTTCGTTCGCGCGAATACGCCGCTTTTGGAGTTCGACTTCACCCGCACGCTGAAGGCGCTCGTCCAGGAGAGCGAGCGTCTCTTGAAGCTGACGCGCGAGCTCTCGCCGGACATCTTCCTGCGTCGCGCCGTTACGTCGTGCGATCTCCCCCGAGCGATGTTCCGATTGCGCAAGCGCGGCGAGCGCCGCTTGGTGATCGGCATCGGCGAGGGCCCCGACACTCCGCAGGCGCGCGAGAAGCGGATCGAAGTGGCCCGCCACAAAGGCGGCGACCGGGCGCCCTTGTCGAAGAAGGAGCCGATGAACGCGGCTTCCCTCGTGGATCCGCACCTCACCCTCGAAGCGACGAAGACGAAGTAGCAGCTGATCGAGGCGCACAATCTTCGGTCGCACGGAGAGTGCTGGTTCACCAAGTTTTTGGCGCTACCGTGGAGCGGTCATGCGGCGCCGGCTCCTCCGAATCGTTCGATGGCCGCTAGCGCCCATCTCAAAAACACCGTCGCCGCTTCGCGGCACGAACACGCGATCCAGCGCCCTCTTTTCACGCGCGAAAACGCTCGGCATTTCCTCGTCTCGTAGACGCGATACGTCACGCCCCCAAGCCACGGATCGACTGACGAGATTGTTGAGATGGGCTCTGGTTCTGATCGCGATCGGCTGCAGTGCTCCGCCCGCGGAACCCACCTGCGAAGCCTACTGTGCCCAGCGGCGAAGATGCGGTGACGGGCAGAGCGAACGCGTCTGCGTCTGGGCGTGCCTCGCGAGCATCGAGCCGAGGGGAGGGCGCTGCTCCCGGCGGCTTCGCGAGGAGTTTGCCTGCCTCTCCGAGGTCGATGACTGCGACTTTCTCCTAAACGCCACCGAGTACGAAAACGGCGACCCCTGCGCCGGTCGAGGCCGCCGTCGCGCATCGTCGTGCAGTGGACCGATCGGCGAGGAGCTTGAGCCCCTTGAGCTTCCCGACGGCGGCTAGCAAACCGGTCAATGAGCGATTCGGGCTCTCGCGCCGGCCCAGCGAACCCTGCACAGTCGCCTATGGCCGAGTGGACCGTTCGAGAGTGCCTGACCGCGATTCGGTTTCCGCCCGTTCTTCGCGTGGAGGAGCGCGAGTATCGCGGCGAGCTTCACGAGCCGCGCTTTCAAATCGGCGAATCTGGGCGGCTCTCGCTCCAAGGTGAGTGGGTTGGCGAGGCGCCCCCCGAGAGCCGCTGGCTCGTTCGTCAGGAAGAGCGCGTCTGCCTCCAGGCCACG
>JBCDAA010000475.1:0-6458 GCA_039186435.1 Myxococcota bacterium
GGCGAGCCAGCTGGCGGCTCCTTCCTGGCAGCGCGGTGTGCGGGGAGTGGTCTTTGAAACGACCCGGCTCCGATCGATCCAGATTCCGGAGCGCTTTCTGCAGCCGGGGCCGCTCTCCCTTTGCGTTAGCGTGACTTTTCGCCGCGCGGAAGGCGCGCCCTGGGCGCACTACGTCGTCGGCATTCTCTTTCCAGATTAAGGCGTATTCCGATGCGTTCTCGGATGATGGCTCCGGCCATGCGCTGGTGGATCGCGATCTTCGTCGCGGGGTGCGCCGCGAGGCAAACGCCAGCGCCGACGACGGGCGCGGGCTTGAGCCTCTTCGACTTCCCCTCGGAAGCGGAAGTGGAGGCGCTCGGCGCCGAACCGCAGCCGCTGATTCACGTCGATGCCACCGCTCCGACGCCAGTGGAGTGGACCATGGCTGGGGTCCCGCCGCGAAGTCAGGTGGAAGGGCCTCATGAACACGAAAGCGAAGCCGGCGCTGCAGTAACTCGTTTCGCGACGTCCCGTGAGAATGTGCGGACGACCGCGGCAATGGCGTGTTTTGCCCGGGAGCTCGCGAGGCTCTACCTCCGCGACGACCAGGTGCCCTCGGTGGCGTATCGCCGATTTCTCGCGTCTCGCTGCGGCGCGACGATGCCGCGACTTCGCCTCATCGCACGCGTGGTCGGCTCGGGAGTCGATCTTGGGATCGAGGCGGCCGAGGTCGTCGACTCCATCGGCGAAGCGGAGATGATCGAGGTCGGGGCGGCCATCGCCGAGGACGCAGTTCGCCGGGTGGGCGTCGTGGTTGGGGCGCCGCTCGAGGCGCAGCTCATGGCGGTGCGACCGGTGCCGAACCAACGTGGGCACGTTCGGCTCGGTGGACGACTTCTCGTAGAGGCGGATGCGATCGAGATCGCGATTACGCGAGGCCCTTATGCCGTACGGAGGTGCGCTCTGAATCGCGCGGTCGCGCTTCCGATGTTCGACGCCCTCTGCCCGATGCACCCAGGGGATTCGTTCGCGGCGATTTCCATTCGTGGGCTGCGGCGGGGGCGGCTTCTCTCGCTTCCGATCGCGTCGATCCTCGCGCGTCGACGGGGCGAGGAGGACGCGTCCTATCGTCCGACTTCGGGGGGAACACCGGCGGAGCTCGATTCGCCCGAAGCGTTCACCGAAGCGCTGGTCGAACGGATCAACGGCGTTCGCGCAGCGAGGCTGCGTCCGCTTCGGCACGCTCCGCGGCAGTCCGCCACCCTGCGAACGCTCGCGCCCCACTACCTCCGGGCTTCAACCGAGAGAAACGACGCGGGGGCGGACGAGGTCGTGTGCGCGATGATCGCGGGCTGGGACGTCGGGATCGACGACATTCGAGGAGCGGATTTTCTGGGGCTCTCCGAGTTTGGTCCTCGCGATCCTGCCCAGTGGCTCTCCGCGGCCCTTGCGCAGCCCGGAGGGCGATTCGTCCTCCTTGACCCGGACGTCCAACAACTCGCCATCGGCGTGCTTCCCATCGACGGCGGGGTGAACGTCGTGGTCGCGACCTTTGCGCGGTTCGAAGGGTTTGATCGAGATGCGGCCGCGCTCGTGGTCTTCGATCGGATCGCCGCGGCGCGCGAGTCGCGCGGTCTTCCGCCACCGACGTTGGTGGTCGACTACCCTGCGCTCGACGAGGAGTTCGACCGCGTCCGTTCCGGCAAAACGCCCATGAACGCCATCCGGGCGGCGACCCGGGAAGCCGCCCAATCCTGGCGACGCGGGGTGGGAGGATTCATCTACGAAGCCGGTCACCTTCCATCGGCGGAGGTGCCGGATGCACTTCTCCAACCCGGTCGACTCTTCCTCTCCATTACGGTGACCTATCGGCGCGCGAGGGAAGCGCCGTGGGCGCACTACGTGGTTGGGATTCTCTAAAGTCCCTGATCACTCGCACTCGTCTGCGCCGATGGTGTAGCGGCTGCGAGGTGCGCCATCGTAGTCCGTTTCGGCGCCGACATCGCTGCCGGCCGCGACTTCGCAAGACGCAAGGTGCAGGTCGCCGCCTTCTGCGTCCGCGAACCAACCCGCCTCCGCGTCGGTGATGTTGCCGTCCATATCCGCTGAGGCGCCGTTGCGCGCACGGATCTGTCCGTTGACCAGGTTGTTGCGGATCGCGAGGTTGGCGGTGGAGTCGAAGCGAAACTCGATCCGGTTCGGGTACGCGTCCGGATGGGAATAGAAGACCGTGTTGTGATCGATGCGGGTGTCGCGGGCGCGCTCCACGCCAATGCCGACATCGTGCTCCCGGCTTCCCGCGAAGCGGCTGAAGATCATGTTGTTGCGAATCAAGCTTCCGTAGACCTCCGTGCGAAAGCCGAGGCCGATCCCGCGCGCACAGTCGACGATGCGGTTTCGCTCGATAAGGTGCCCGCTTCCCTCCGCGCTATCCCACATGTGAATCGCATGTTCGGAGAGTCCGCCGACGTAGGTCTGGTCGCCGCGATCGCCGGGTGCGCGACCGTGAACGGGACGGCGGGGGCCGTCGGGGTTGCAGTAGATGCCTTCGAAGTAGCTGTCGTGAATGTGCCAGTCGCGCGAGTCGTGGCTGTCGATGCCGCCCGTATAGCAGGAGGTGTTGCCGTCGAGGGCTCCGTAGCCCCAGACGTTGTCGCGCCCTTCGGTCGTCATTCGAAAGGTCGAGCAGCTCACTTCGACGTTGTCGACCGACGCGCGGCTCCCGGGGCTCGCTTTCAAGAACTGTTGGCCTCCGTCGAGGAGAACCACGTTGTGAATCAGTGCGTCGTCGCCGTCCGCCCAGAGGTGAATGAGGTGGTACACCGCGCGGCGGACGGTGAAGTTGGCGAGCGTCACACCCGGCGCGTCGACCGAGATGGCCCCCGAGCTGCCTCCGTGCAGTCGGTAGGCGGAGTCGATGATAACGTCCGCGGCGTTTCCGGAAGCGCCGCGAACGGTCACGTTGGGCGTCGTCATAAAGATGCCGCTGAATCCTCCCCCTTCGGCTTCCGGGAGGGTGTATACGCCGTCTTCGAGTAACACCGTGTCGCCTTCCTCGGCGCGTCGAATCGCGTTGCGAAGGCTCATTCGCCCCGCCCCCTCCACCATGACAACCCCATCGCCCATCGGACTGACGCGAATCACCCCCTCCGTGGCGGCGACGATGGCCTCGTTCGTCTCGGCGCAACCGCGGGCGGGTTCGATCGCGCCAGCGTCCGGATCGGGTCTCGCGCTGTCGCGTTCTCCACTGTCGATCGGGATCGCGCTGTCTCGCGTGCCACCGTCGACTCCGCCGGCGTCGCGCTCCGTCCCCGCGTCTGGATCGGAGGCTGCGTCTCGGCCCTCCATGGAGGCGGACCCATCTTGGCAGCCCACAAGAAATACAACGCATCCCAAGAAGACGAAGCGCGCGATCGGTGTCATGAATCCCACGGCCGTTGAGTGCGGCGGCCTCGAGTTCTTCTGAGAAAATGTCGAAGTTGGCCCGAAAAGTTCTGTTGTTGCTCGGGGCGGTCGCCGGATTCCTTTGGAGTTCCGATGGATTCGCGGAGCGGCGGCCGATCGTGATTAGCTTTCTTCGGGAGCTCCCGGAGAGCTGCCCGGGGGCGGGAATTGCAGCGGACGTCGCACGCCGCCTCGGAAGGGATCCCTTCGTCGCGGGCGAGGCAGAGATGCGCGTTCGGCTTCGCGGAACGGCGAGGGCGAGGGGCTGGCAGGTGGAGGTCGTGGTGGAACGTCGGGGCGTCGTGCAGGGGACGCGCCGCTTTGAAGCGGCGACCTGTGCCGAGCTCGGCGACCGAGCCGCCCTTATCCTCGCACTGGTCGTCGATACGCAGGTTCCCGTCATCGTCGAGCGCGAGCGCACGCGAGAACGTCGCCAGCGAATTCGAAGACGACAAGCCGAGCGACGGAGAGCCGAGGCGGAGGCGGAGGCGCAGGCCCAGTCAACGGAGCCGGAACCCGAACCCGAGACGGAACCCGAGGCAGAACCCGAGACGGAACCCGAGACAGAACCCGAACCCGAGCCCGACCCTGAGCCTATGCCTCCGCCGGAACGCGACGCGCTCGAGGCTGGGCTCTACCTCGACGGCGGGGGACACGTCGGTTGGTTTCCAACGCTGACACCCGGCGGTGGCGTGTCGGTGGTGCTGCTCTTTCCGAAGACGTGGGCGCTCCATCTTCGCGCGCTTGCGTGGGGCGCAAGCGATGACCGGAGCGACGGCCGGGGCGTTCGACTCCGCGGCGTTGCCGCGCGCGTCGGCCTTTGTCCGGGGGCCGTGGTGGGCGTTGCGCGACTCGCGGGATGTCTTGTGATCGAGCCGGGTGCACTCCGCGCCGAAGGCATCGGTTTCGACGAAAACGAGAGTGTCTGGCGCGCGTCGCTTCGGGCGGGCCTCGAAGCGCGACTCACTCTGCGATTCGGAGCGTTTCGGCTGGCGTTTGCCCTCGGTATCGACGCGCCGCTCCTTCGGGACCGCTTCACCTTCGAGGGCGCCGATCGCAGTACCGGGGTCGCGCACGATCCCGCGCCCGTCGGCGGTCTGCTCCTTCTTTCCATCGGCGCCGCGATTTAGAGCACATGTAGATGTGCTCTACGCGCGCTCAGGGGCGGAAGCGGCGCAGGAGCAAGCCGCCCGCAGGGAGCGCCGTGCCTTCGCCCGACGTGTAGGCGTCCTCGAAGACGCAGGCGACGACCACGTCGTCCCCCGCGCCGTGAACGTGGCAGCGGTCGTTTCCAACGCTTCCGAAGGTGCGACTCCAGCGAACGCTCCCGTCTTCCGCAAGGCCCACGACAAACCCATCGTTGCCACCGACGGGCGTCCACCCACGTGTTGGGGTGCCAAACGAACCGGAGACGAGGAGGTTGTCCGCGTCGATGGCCTGCGGCGAACCGTCCTCGATCGACAGCACCCACTCTGTCGTTCCTTCCGCGTTGAACATCGCGACGTACCCACCCGCCGGAGCCGAGCGTCCCGCGACGTCGAAAGGCTGGTCGCTGGTGCCGCCGATGAGCACGCGGTCGCCCCGTGCTTCAAGATGGTTCAGCTCTTGGTCCCCCGGACCGGAGATGATCCGCGCCCAGCGAGGAGCGCCCGCGTCCTCAAAGGCGAGTACGTAGGCGTCGGTTTCGTCCGCGACTTCGCTCCCTAGCGGATGCGTGACCGACCCCTCGTAGACGCCACCGGCGAAAAGGCCGCGGTCGGCAAAGGCGCAGTCTTGAACGAACACCCCCTGGCCCGTGGGAGCCTCCTCGGCGATGAAGGGCTGGGTCCACTCCGTGCTGTCGCCACGGGCGAGGGCTACGAAGCCGTTGTCGCCCAATACGTCCGCGTTCGGCAGCGGCGGGCCGCCAAAGTCGATCTCGTCGAGGTAGTGGCCGCAGCGGAGCGTGCGCGTTCCGTCACCGTCGACGCCTTTGGCCTGTACGTTGGCAAAGCCGGAGGCGGAGCGAATGACGAGGAGGTCCGTTCGATCCCCCAACGTGTTGTACCTCGCATAGAACGCCGCCTGCGATCGATCGGAGGTTTCCGTGGGCGTCCCGTCCGAGAGCGTGCCGCGGAAGAACCCAGCGACGAGGAGCTCATCGCCGACCTGAACGAGACGAATTAGGGTGACGAAGGTGGCGCTCATCTGAACGTGCCACCGAAGGTTGCCGTCGGCGTCGAACGCGAGGAGAAGTCCGTCGCGGCTTTCGGGACTCTGCGCGCTTACGTCCGCTCCGCCGAGAGAGAGCGTTCCTTCGAACTCGGCGAGGAGGTACGTGCGACCGCTCTCGTCTGCCTCGAGCGCGCGAACGGTGAGGGCTCCCGCAGGAGTGGGAAGCGCGCCCTCCACCGCGTCCGAGGGAAGCTGGCGTCCGATCGGCACGTCGCGGCAGCCGAGGACGGAGCAAATGCCGCAAAACACGATCCGCCGAAGCATGCGATGCAAGCGTGCCACGTTTGCGGTCCCGAAATCGATCCTTCCTGTCAAAACTAGGGCGCGACGAGGGTCCGAAGTCGCGGAAGGTGAACCGAGCCTGGATGCGCGCCCGCAAACTCGGCGAGGGCCGCTCGGGCGTCGTCGTGTCGCTCTTGGCAATGAAGGAGTTCGACGCCGAGGGCCTCTCGTTCTTCGCTCAACACACCGTTCGGAAAGCGGCTTCGATGACGCTCCAGCGCTGCGCCGGCGCGCTCGGGTTCGCGGCATACAAGACGGCGCGCCCGCTCGAGAAGCGCGCCTTCGTCCACGCGATCGACAGGGGCGGGGGGCGCGATTCCCGGTGTACCAGGCGCCTCGAGCGCCGCGGTTTCTTCGACGGCCGCCGCGACCACGGGAGCTTCCTCGGCGCCTCGCGGCCAGGCGACGACGGCCACCCCGAGGCCGACCGCGGCGACCAGGGCGACGGGAAGGGCGACACTCGAAGCTTGGGGGACGGCGGCGACGGCATCACTTTCACCCCCCCCCCCCCCCCCACCCCCCCCCCCCCACCCCCCCCC
>JBCDAA010000476.1:0-6448 GCA_039186435.1 Myxococcota bacterium
CCGCCATGTTCGTGGGCGCTGTCGTTCTCTACTTCACCTACGACACACCCGTCGTCGGATGGCTCGTCGTCATCATGTCGATGTGCGTCATCGGCGTGCACGGAATGCTCTCTGGAACGGCGAGCATGGACTTCGGCGGCAAGAAGAACGTTGGCACCGCGGTCGGCATCATCGACGGCTTCGTGTACCTCGGCACCTTCGTAATGTCGTTCACGTACAAACAGCTCCTCCCGGACAACAAGCTCACTCCCGAGCTCGCCGCGGACCCGGCCAACTGGTACTGGTGGCCCGGTGCCATGATTCCCGTGGCGCTCATCGGCACTCTCCTGGCCACGCGCGTGTGGAACGCAAAGCCCAAACCGAAGGGCAAGCCACCAGCGCCGAAACCGAGCGACGAAGCCGACCCGTCGACGTTCTGACGAAGGCCGTGCGTGCAGTCTCTTGCACTCAGGCCTCCGCCGCTGATGGGTCCTGCCGCGGCCTCAGAACGTGCCCCGGGCCGGCCTACGCGTCGGTGCTCATGTCGATCGTGTGGCGGCAGTAGTACTCGTTGACGTCGGCGTAGAGCGAGACCTTGCCCTTCGGGATCGCCCAGGTCTTGCGCTTGCCGCGACCCTTCGCTTTGCCGAAAGCCTCGGTAAGAGCCTCCATCAACGCCGCTTCCTCACCGCTCCCGAGGTCTTCGAACTCGAGGGAAACCCGCTCGAGCTCGTCGTCCGCGTCGAACTCTAGTTGAAAACTCTCGCCGCCGGATTCCGCGCGGTCGAGATCCCACTCATCCTCAAGATCCTCTCGCTCCGCGCGAAGCTTGAGCCCGACGAGCCCGTCGCTCGTCGCGATGAACTTTCGAATCTCCTCCGCGCCGGGCGTTCGAAGCCACACGAAGTCTCGTACCGAGAGCTCCTTCACCACCCCGAGGCGCTCAAGCCACGCCTTCTTCTCTTCGGCGTCGCGCCAGGTTGGGTCCGGACGAGTCGGCCGAATGGGCGCGCCCTTTTGCTGAAGGTACTGAAGAACCTCGAGGCGTCCTTCCGCCATCCGCATTTCGGCAACCGAGCCCTTCTCCATCATCTGGCAGTCGTTCTTCTCATCCCAGCGCTCGCCTTCCCACGTGACCTCGTCCGCGAGGTCGGCGCCGCCCTCGAGAAACGCGTCCACCATCTCGGTGCTCTCGATGCCTTGAATGTTCGCCTGGATCACGTCACCGAGCGCCTGCGCTGTGCCGCGCATGCCCGCCGCAAAGAACTTCTGGAACGCGTCGAGGCGCGTTTCACCTTTGAGGTAGTAGCCCCAATACGACCAAATCGAACCGCCCCAGGTCCCGGTGTCCGTCGGCAGCGCAGTGAGGTCGAGCCCCCGCTCCGCTAGCACCGGGATCACCGCCGGATCATGCACGCTCCAAAAGAGCTTCGGCTCGAGAGGCGCGGCCCCCCCGAGGGTGTCGCAGATCTTGTGAATGAGCGTCGTACTGCCGCCGTGCACCGCATCGCCAAGATGCACTGGTTCGACCTTGATGTGCTCCAGAAGAACCTCGACCGTTTCCTCGCAGGCGTCTCGGAGCGCAACCCCGAGGGGCGTCGCCTTGATCATCATCAGCGTCGTAAAGTTCGGATGACGCTTCCCGAGGGGCGCCATCTTGACCTCGGTGGTGGTGTCCACGCCGTGCTCGATCAATGCCTTGATAAAGTCGATGTGACGAAGTCGAATCGCCGTCGTTAGCGCCGTGCCAGGAACCGCGAGCGCTTCGAAGTCCGCGCCGCGCTTGATGGCCCGCTGGAGCCCCTCCACATCGCCAACGATCGCGGCCGCGTGCGCGTCATTCCAGGGCCACCCCTTCTTCTTCGGGGTGATCTTCTTCTTCGTGGCGACGTCCACCAAAAAACGCTGGCACGCTTCGTCTTCGGAAAAGAGCGCGCACCAGAGCAGGTCACTCACCGGCGGCCGCTTCTTCTGTTCGGCCATCCACGCCTGAAGGGGTTCGAGTTCACCCTCGTGAGTTAGTTTTGTCAGTTCTCGATCCATCGATGCTCCTCAGGCCTCTCCGCGCCGCGAGCGTACGACAGCGAACGCACGTGTGTCTCGCTGACAAGACGACCCAAGCTGCGGCGGCCGTGAGCCTCGACCGCGTTCCCCCGCGATCACTACGCACGTCCCTCCTCGCAAAGGTTGGCTAGACGCCGTCGCGTCAGAGCCTAGATCTGGCGAAAGTCGCGGACGTGTTCGATGCCCTCGCCCGGCGTGAGGGGACCTTCCATCCAGGTGTCGACCAGTCCCACCGACGCCTCCGGAAAACGCGCCTTGGCGATTTCACAGCTCGACACCTGATCGTCGAACACCGCAAGAACGTCACCGGATCGTCCGATAAGCGGTAGGGCCGATCGCTTGAAGGTGTCGGTCCCGAGGGTTGCGTCGGGTTTAAGAATCACCTGCACGCCAACTTCCGCGACTGGGAATCCATGATCGCGCAGGGAAGTTACCGTTCCGAGAAGCATGCCGTGAATGTCGCGTCCCGAGAGGTAGATGATTCCGCCACCGGCGCTGTGAAGAGCCCGCACGTAGTCCACCGCCCCAGGGTTTGGCTCATCCAGGATCGCGTAGTCGTCGGTGTGAAAACGCTCTCGCCAGAAGCTCGTCACGTCGCGGACCAAATCCGCATGCGTAATGCCGCATTCGCGGAGCGTGTTGCTCAGAAGGTAGTGCACCCGATCGAGGGAGAGGGAACTGAGCGCGTCCGCGATCTCCGGATCCTCGTGCCGAATGTCCTCGGCGTACTCGAGGAGAATCTGAAGCGTTCTCGGGCGGGAATCATAAAGCGCCCCGTCCACCCCGAACACGACGAGCGGAGGGTGGCCTCCATCAGCCGCTGCCATCGCCACGCGGTCCAAGACTCGCTGGAGAATCTCCACCTGCTGCGGCAAGGGCGGCGGCTGCACCCGACGACGGTAATACAGGCCGTCGTGGTCCAGCAACAGACTCGAAACACCCGATTCCCCTCCAATTGCGCGGAACTACGGGGAAACCATTGCGAAACTGAGCGGGATGCCCTAGGATGGCTCGCGCTGGCAGGGACCCAACCGGTCTCGCCACAGGGGGTTTGGTGCGCGACGATCTGACAGATCCGACCGTAGAGGGTCTGGTGTCGGCGAAATCCGCCGAAGAGGGTCGTAGTCCGCGTCATCCTTATGGAATTCTGGTTGTCGAGGCCGATCCGGACCTCCAGTGGCGCATGGCGCGGGTGTTGACCATCGAGGGCAACCGCGTTGTGGGCACCAGCTCGGGGGACGGTGCGCTCGCCCTTATCGATCAGTGGGATGTCGATCTCGTGCTCGTGGACGAGGACCTCCCTGGCATGGATGGGCTGGAGGTCGTTCGACGAATCGCGGAGCGGCAGCCCGGCGTTCCGGTCATCCTCATTACGGACGAGGACGGCCAGGATGTTCAGGTGGCCGCCCGCCTCGCAGGGGCGACGAGCTGCGTCCGAAAACCGATCGCGATGCAGACCGTCCGAGACTTGCTTCGTCACGTCCAGCCGGACCTCGAACGCGCCGCCGAATAGACCCACATCGTCGGATGTCTCGGCAGAGAGCGTAACCGGAGCCAATCGGTGCGAAGGCGCTCGACCTCGACCTCCTCTGCCCATACGCTGGCGTGTCCTTCTCATGATCCTTCGTCTGCTTCGACCCAGTCACGGGCTCCTCGCAATCGCCATCGCCCTCGTCGCCAGCGCGGCAACGGTTGCTCAACGACGCGGCACCACGACCATCTCCGTCGACGACATTCGTCCCGGGATGGAAGGCTACGGGCTCACGGTCTTTCGAGGCAGCCAGCCGGAGCGTTTCGACGTCGAAGTCATCGACGTGCTCCACAACTTTCGTCCCGATCAGCACCTGATCCTCGCACGGACGCCGCATCCGATCCTCAACCACGCGCTGGCCGTGGGAGGCATGAGCGGAAGCCCGATCTACCTGGATGGCAAACTGGCCGGGGCCTACGCGTACGGATGGCAGTTCGGGCGCGACCCGGTCATCGGCATCACACCGATCGAAAACATGCTCGCGGACATGGACCGCCCGGTACGACCGGATTCGTTTCCCGGTGTGCGGCCGTTAGGGGCAGCATCCCCGACGCCGCGGCGTCAGGCGCGGGTCAGCCGCCCTGGCGGTCTCGCTCCCTATCTCGGTGCACGCCGCAGTGCGTTCGATCCAGTGCGGGAGCAGCGAGCGCAGCTTGAGCGAAACCATCCGCAGCATCTGGAGCCCGTCTCTACGCCGGTGATGCTCGCAGGCTTCGACGATCAAATCGCGGCGATGCTCGGCGAGGAACTCGAGCCCTTCGGCATCGTCGCCCTTCAGGGAGGCGGCGGTCAGGCGCGCGCGGCGACGGGCAACCCCTCCTTTGTCGATGGAGGCGCGATCGGCGTGCAGCTGATCCGCGGCGACATTTCCGCCACGGCGATCGGCACCGTGACCCACGTCGGCGGGGGAAGTCGCCTCGTCGCCTTCGGACATCCGATGATGAACCTCGGTGAGATCGGACTGCCGACGAGTACCGCGCGCGTGCTTCATATCTTCGCGAGCACGGCGCGGAGCTTCAAGATCGCGGAGGCCGTACAGCCCTTTGGAACGCTGGTGCACGACCGTCAGGCGGACATCGTAGTCGACACCAACCTTCAAGCGGCCACGATTCCGGTCACCATTCGCCTTCACGGATTGGAAGCGCCGCGAACGGAGTGGAACGTCGAGGTCGCAAGCCATCGCGCCCTCAGCCCAATGTTGATGTTCGGCGCGCTCGCGAACGCGGTAAAGACATCCAGCCCCGACCAAACGGACGTGATGTACGAAGCGCGCTACGCGGTGGACATCGAAGGTCACGGCCGGGTCGAGCTTCGCGACGAGGGCTACATGGCCGCAGGCCCCGCGGACGTCCGGTCTCTCGCGCGTCTGCGCCTTTTCGATCTCTTTGAGGTCGCGTACGGAAATCCCTTCGAGCGATCCCGCGTCGATCGCGTCGAGCTCGACCTTCACGTGCGCTTCGAGCGGGATGTTCTCGAGATGGTCGAAGCGTCGGTGCCAGCCGCCGAGGTCGACCCGGGAAGCGACGTCGACGTTCGCCTCGTGCTTCGCCGCTACGAGGGCGGCGAGATGGTGCGCACGGTGCGTGTGCACATTCCGGAAGAAGCCGCCGGTCAGACCATTCAGCTCAAGGTGCAGCCGGGCTGGCAGGTGACCCCCGAACGCGCCACCCCGCGCAACACCGCCGACCTCGTTCGCCGCGTGGAGGATCGCTACCCCGCCACGAACCTCGTCACCTCCCTCAAGATGCCGTCGCGAGGACTTCGTTTTCGCGGCCATGTCGTTCGTTCCCTGCCGCGCAGCGCGCTGAATAGCCTCCGCCGAGTCACGGGAACGAGCGCCACCGGTCGCCCCTTCGTCACCTACCTCCGGCGTCCGATCGACTTCGGTCAGATCGTCGTCGGCTCCGAAGAGATCAACCTTCGCGTTCGCGAAAGCGCGCGCCGCTAGACATTCGACATCATGCGTAAACGTCTTCTTCCGCTGATCGCTCTCACCGCTGCTGCCTCCACGTCGTTTTGGTTCGTCAGCCCGGCCGACGCGGTGTCCACGCGACACTTCACCTTGGACAACGCCGAATCCCTTGGCGGCGGCGAACTCGACGGGACGATGGTCCACTCGAGTGGCCAGGTGACCGTCGGCGTGGAGCTCGCGCGCGTCGAACTCGAAGGCGCGTCTCTCGCGTACGCCGTCGCCCGGGCAGATGACGGAACCATCTACGTGGCGACGGGTGACGCAGGACGGATCTACCGGGTCAGCGGTGGGGATGCGTCCGCGTTCGCCGAAACCGGACAGCTTCTCGTGTCGTCTCTCATCGTCGTGGGCGACACCCTCTACGCCGGCACTCTTCCTGAGGGCCGTATCTTTTCCATTCGCCGCAGCGACGGCACCGTCGAAGAGCTCACCCGCCCCGAAGGCGCGGAACACGTTTGGGATCTCGCCTACCGCGACGGCCGCGTATACGCCGCAACCGGGCCAGAGGGAAAGGTCTTCGCCATCGATCGCCAGGGTCGTGCGCAGCTCTACTTCGACGCAGACGCCACCCACGTGATGAGCCTCGCCTTCGACGGCGACATCCTCTACGCCGGCACCAGCGACGATGCGGTGGTGTACCGAGTCCGGGGACCCGGAAGCGCCGAGGTGGTCTTCGACTTCCCGGGGAACGAGGTCACCGCCCTCGACGCGCGCGACAGCATGCTCGCCGTGGCTGCGAACGACATGCCCGCCCCCCGAACCGCCACCAAAGCAAAGACCACCGGCGGCAGCGGCACCCCGCGCAAGGGCAAGGGACGCCTGTGGCGGGTCGACAGCGACGGCCGCGCCGAACGAGTCTTCAGCCGCGACGACGGGCACTTCACCAGCGTGCGCATTGGCGA
>JBCDAA010000477.1:0-6443 GCA_039186435.1 Myxococcota bacterium
CTTCGGCTGCGCGACGCGCACGAGCTTCGCTCGTCGCGACGCTGGCTGCGCGTTCGGGAACCCCCGCCCCGCTCCCTCCCTTCAGGTCTTGTGATCCGTTTGGATTGTGCGCTGGGACCGACCGAAGCGGGTTGGGTGGCTGGCCGGGCGATGCACCGCCACTGCTTTGCAGTGTCGTTGTCTCGCATTGCGACTCGCGTTCGCTGCTTCGCAGCGTTGGCGTTTCGCGGATGTGGGATGAGTGTGGGAGGGGAAGAGGGCCGGGGCCGGGGCCGGGGCCGGGGCCGGGGTCGGGGGGCCTGGCGGCCTACTCCCCTCGAAGCAAGCGCTCGAGGTACTCGCGATCCGCTGCCGGGACCGCCGCTTGGGCTTGCTCGCACTCCTGGCGATGCTCGACGGCGTAGCGCGCGATCATGCATTGCTGGGCGGACTCGGGAAGACGACGACACGCGTCGACGAAGAGTTCGCGAGGCGGAACCTCACGGGCGTCGTCAGGAAACTGTTCGCGGACTACACGAACAAGCTCGACTGTACTTTCGTACGCCGCGTCGCACACCGAGGCACCAACTTCCGCCGCGTGTGCCGCGGCGAGGGCCTCGTTCACAGTTCCTTCCAGAACCTTTGCGGCCAGCGCCGCCATGTCGATCGGCGGAAGCTCCCCCATGGTCGCCTCGGCTGTCGCCGCCTCGGCTGTCGCCATCTCGGCCATCGCCGTCTCAGTTGTGTCCGCCGAAGTCATCGCACTTGAAGAGGACATCGCCGTCATCGCGCTCGGTGACGACGCTTCGGTCCGCTCCCGAAGCGCGCTCTCGTCGCCGCCTCCTCCGCACGCAACCAGCAGACAGACGCACCATCGAAGCATCAATACCCCTCCTGCCGCAGGCGCTTTTTGAGCTGCGCCATCGCCTGGTGGATCACCCGATTCAGGAGCTCGAACTCCTCGGGACTCGGCTCCCGGCCAAGCTCGACGTTGAGGTTGCCGTCGTCCTTGTACGCGATGTGTTTGAGAAGACCCGGCGGAAGCTCGGCCTGAACCATTTCGGCCAGCGCCTGCGAGATCGCCTCGTTCATGTTGCCGCACCCGCACCCGCTTCCGCGCTGAATCGCATCGAGGTGACTCCGCGCGGGAAGGGTGTCGGGATGATCCGCCGGCAAGAGTCCGATCGCCTCTTGGAGAAGACCTCGGGCTTCGACGAGAACGTACTCGCTCTCCTCGCCGCCGTGCTGAACGAAAATTCCAAGCGCCACCAGCGCGCGACCGAGACTCTCGCCACCACCGCCCCACGCCTTTCGCGCTTCCGATACCGCCTGGCGCAAAAGAGGCTCCGCCTCCGCGCGTCGATCGATCTCTGCGAGAAAGAGACCAAAGTTTCGAAGCGTGGACGATTGCGCGAGAGGCCCAGCCGCCTCCGATCGGCGAAGGGCGTCTCGGTACGCCTCTTCCGCGATCTCCAGGTTTCCGGCTTGGCTTTGGGCGAGCGCAAGCCCGAGCACGGCGTTTCGCGCTTGCTCGGCGTCGCCATGATCATCGAGGTGCGCGATGAGCCACTGAAACGCCTGCGCCTGCTGCGTGTGAAGACCGGCGAGACGCGCGAGGTTGCTCTCCGCTGCAACGAGGTTCGTCAAGGCGGCCGCATCGGTCCATCCACCGTGGACCACGGTGCGCCGAAGCTCCGCGAGAACCGCGAGCCAAAGGGCAGGATCGCTGTGGGCGTCCGCTGCCATCGCCGCCTTCTTAAGCGCCGCGTCCACCGCCGCGGAAAGCATCTCCGTCGAGGCGCCCGCGAGGTGTTGCAGACTCGGTTCCTCGGGAGCGACCGCTTTCGCGCAGGAGGCTTCGACCAGGATCGTGCCGACCAGGCGCGGGTGATTCGCCGCCCGAAAGATCTCGATCGCGCGCTGAAGGAGCGGACGCGCCTCCCGAGGACGCGCCTGGGCCAAGAGCACTTCGGCGAGAGGCTCGAGCCCGAACGCGTAGCCCGGATGATCCTCACCGTAGAACGACGCTCGACCCTCTAGCCCGCTGCGATGAACTGTTTCCGATTCCTCAAGCTCGCCCGCGCGCTGGAGCAGTTCTCCGAGGTTCATCAAGAAAGTGAGCCGCTCCCGACGAGCCGCCTCCGACTCTTCGCGGACCGCGCACGCCCGTCGCGTGTGAGTAATCGCCCGGGCAAGATCGCCAACCGCCACGAGAATCGAAGCCAGGTCAAACTCCGCCTGCGCGACGGCGAGGCTCCCCTCCGGGTGAGACGATTGCGCCTGGCGAAGCGCATCCGCGGCGATCTTCTCGGCCTCAAGGCGATTGCCGGCTCGAAGCGCTTGGACCGCGCGGTCAAATTCGGGAGACGCCATTTTGGCCTTATCGCACAGAATCCCGCGGCCACCGAAGATCCCCGAAGTGGACGCTCGCGCAGTCTTCTTTATGATGGGGGCAATGCTGAAACGCTTTGGGGGATGTTTTTGGGCTTCCCTTTTCCTTACGTCCACCGCGTTCGGGCAATCGGACGCGCCGGCCACGGACGAACCGGCCACGGACGAACCGCCGGCCGCGGACGAACAGACTCAGGCTGCGCCCGAGGAGGACGACGATCCTCGGCAGCTTCGCACCGAGGGCATCGACGAGGGCGCTGCCCGATCGCGCTTCCGAGTGGGGCAGACGCTCTACGAAGAGGGCCGCTTCGCGGAAGCCGCCCGGGAGTTCGAAAGCAGCTACGAGCTCTCGCAGCGAGCGTCTCTCCTCTTCAACGCGTACCTCGCCTATCGCGACGCCGGAGACCTATCGGAAGCCACGCGCGTGCTCGGCCGGTACATCGAAGCGGCGCCGGATGTCGAGGACATCGAAACCCTCCGTCGGCGTCACGCGGCCATGCGCGAAACGGTCGACCGCCAACAAACGCAGGCGGCCGAGGAAGAGGCGGAGCGTCAGCGGCTCGAAGAAGAACGCGAACGCCTGGCGCGTGAAGCCGAGGAGCAACGTCGCCGCGCGGAAGCGGCCGAAGGCAACCCGCTCAACCCGGCCGGCTTTGCCGTCGGTGGAGTGGGCGTCGCCATGCTAGCGGGCGCGCTCGTCACGGGATTGATCGCCCGCGGCCGCGTCAGCGACATCGAGGACAACTGCCCCGATGACCGCTGCGTGTTGGGCTTTGACCTGGATTCTGAGCGTGCGGATGCCGACCGCATGATCCGCACCTCCGACGTGCTTCTCTTCGCGGGAATCGCGACCACCGCCGTCGGCATCGGACTACTCTTCGTTGGCCGTGGAGACGACGAAGACGAAGAGGCCCCGCAGGCGACGTTCGGCTGCGGTCCTCAAGGGTGTCACGCTGAAATGACAATGGAGTTCTGATGCGTTTCGCAGCTTTGCTTGGTCTCTTGGGGTGCCTCAGTGGGTGCTTCGTCTTGAGCGATACCGGCCGGTTCGAACAAGACGTCGACTGCGACCTGGAGCTTCGTCTCCGGGACTTTGGTCCCCACACCGACGACACCTTCGAAATCCGACTTGTCCGTCCGTTCGGCCCTGGCGAAGACGGTGTGATTCCGCCGCCTACGCTCGTTGCCGCCGCCGTCTTCGAGCCCCTCGAAGCGACGACCCTGAACTTGCGAATGCCGAACGCGGTACCGGCGAATACGGACCCGCGGCGTCCGCCCCATCGCATCGACTATTTCGGTGACGATGACTCGAGCGAAGCCCGCGGCACCGTCGGCTACAACTTTCCCGGCGACCACAGCTGGATGGAGGCGAACGCGTGCGTGGAGGGCCCGTCGGTCTTCATTCACGACACCTTCTTCGACGAGCTTCCGGCGCCGGACGAGCTTCACGCGCCGATGATCGTTCGCGTCTGCCCCGACGTGACCATCGAAGGAACGCTCGAGGTGCGCGTCACAGGCACCGAGGTTCCCGTGGAGGATGCCCTTGGTCCCGAGCAAACGCGCGCGGTTGGCTTGCTTCGCTATAGCGAGCGAGACCCGGATAGGCCCCCGACGCTTCCAGGGGTAATCGACGACGACTTCGACCACCGAATCGAGATCTACGACGATCGGAACGAGAACGGCACCTTCGACACGGGTGAGCCGGCCTGGGAGTTTCGCATCGAAGGCGGTGAGCTCGTCGAGTGCGACCTGCGCGCCGAGTTTCCCGACATCGACCGCATCGTCCCGCTACCCAATCTCAACAACGCGATGGTGGCGTGCGGTGACCTTCGCCTCCCCGACATGCTCCTCGACCGGATCGGCTTCGACGAGTCTCCGCCCTGCGAAGGTCTAATCGACGCAGGAACTCCGGAGGAAAAGGACGTCATCTTCGTGACGATCGGCCGTATCAGCACGAGCAACGAGACGGACTCGATTACCAATCTCTTCGAGGATGGAAGTGCGAACTCCTGGCTCAACTTCCTCGCCTCCGACACCGGCGAAACAGACCTATAGCCGCGCGTCGTAGGGCACGACCTTAACGTCGCGAATCCCCGGGAGGCTCCCCAAGGAGGGCGCGAGCTCTCGCGCATCACCCACGGCCACGAGCGCCAGCTTGCTGGGCTTGATGTGCTGCCGAACCGCCTCTTTCGTTTGGCGGAGCGTCACGCGGCCGATGGCCTTGCGGAATCCCCCGAGGTGTTCGTCGCTTTGTTTGAGTTCGGCGACGCTCATCGCGACCTCGAGGCGGCGAAACGCCGTGTCCTCATCAAAGCAGCGACTTCCCCGGAGGTAGCGCTTGGCCCGCCGGACCTCGTCGCCCCGATGGTCGCCTTCGGCCCAGGCCTGGAGGAGATCTAGCTGAAGCGCGAGGCAGTCGCGCGCGTGTCCCGTCGACGGATGTGTCCACATTCGCCAGGCGTCGCGCTGTCGTCCCGCCCCGAACGAACTGTAGGCGGAGTAGCTCCAGCCCCGCTCCGCGCGAACCGCCTGCATCAACCGCGAGGTGAACATTCCACCGAACGCCGCATCAGCGACGAGAAAGGGCATGTAGACGGAGTCGGTCGCGCGAATTCCGAGAGTCGCCACGCCAAGCTGCGTCTGGGTGCGGTCACGCTTGTCGACGATGAGCAAACGGCGCCCCGGCGCCATCTTGGGGGTGCGAAGCGTCGGCCGAACCGCGCGCCCCCGGGGAACGTCGCCAAAGTGACGCGTTAGAAGATCCCGGAGCTCAGCTTCGGTGATCGCCCCGGCGGCGCCGAGGGTGAGATTGCCGGCACACCAGAGTTGCTCGTGCTGCGCCAGCAAATCAGCGCGACGAAGGCGACCGATCGATGCGTGCGTGCCGCCCGAGGGTCGACTGTAGGGATGCTCGCCAAAGATGTGCCGCTGAAGATGCCGGCTCGCGAGCCCGTAGTCATCGTCTCGGAGCGCGAGGAGCGAAGCTTTGATGCGGCGCTTGGCTCGACTGAGATCGCTTCCACGAAACGCGGGCTCACGAAGGAGCGAAGCGACGAGCGCGACAAAGGGCTCCACGTTTCGCGCGAGGACCGAACCCTGAAGCGCCAGCGCACTCCGCGAAATCGTCACCGAAAGACGCGCGCCGAGCTCCGCGATTCGCGCATCGACTTCCGCCGCCGGAATCTGGCGCGTCCCCCGGCGAAGAAGACGCCCGGTGACGCGGGTCAGTCCTCCCTGGCCTTCCGGATCGCTGAGGGAGCCACCGCCAAAACGAAACACCAGGTCCACCACAGGCAGGCTCTGGCTCTCCTCCAAAAACACCTGCGCGCCGCGATGACGAAAGCGGATCGTCATCGAGGCACCACGGTGATCACGGTTCGCTGCGAGGGGCGAAGAAGGCGACGCGCAACATCCTTCAGGTCGTCCGCGCGAACGGCCCGGGTTGCATCGATTCGCTGAAAGACGTGATCGAGGGGCAATCCGAGCGTGGCCGCAAACCCGATGAGATCCGCTTTGCCGCCGGCGGTTTCCATCGAGGAGATCAGCCCGAGTTCGATTCGCGCTTTGGCCTGGTTCAGGGAACGCTCGTCGATGCCGCGTTTTGCGACGCGGTCGATCTCGCGATCCACAACGCGAAGGGCCTTGCCGGCGGAGATGCCGGCGCGAAGATCGATGCCCATCTCGTAGAGCGAAGGATGCGCAAAAGGCGGGAGATAGCCCCAGACGCCCGTCGCGAGCTCGCGCTCCATCACCAGCTCTTGATGAAGACGCGAAGAAGGGGATGCGATGAGGTGCTGCCCAAGGACGGTGAGGACCGCCCAGTCGGGATCGCTGATCGCCGGCGCCCGATACCCGAGGAGGATCTTTTCGGCGGCGGTGTCGAGGGAAAGCGTCTTGCGGCGTTCTCGACGCTGCGCCGGCTCGACCTGACTCGCCTCGCGCGGCAGCCGCGACTTTTTCATCGCACCATACGAGTCCGCGATCTGCGCGAGAAGCGAACGCTCGTCGAAGCGTCCCGCGATCGCGAGCACGACGTTGTTCGGGGCGTACCAGGTCCGGTAGAACCGCTCGCA
>JBCDAA010000478.1:0-6433 GCA_039186435.1 Myxococcota bacterium
GACGAGCCCGCGCTCACCTTCGACGAAGACGACGACGAGCCCGCGCTCACTATCGAGGAAGACGACGACGAGCCCGCGCTCTCCATCCAGGAGGACGACGACGAGCCCGCGCTCTCGTACGAAGAAGACGACGACGAGCCCGCGCTCACCTTCGAAGAAGACGACGAGCCGGAGTTCTCGATCGAAGAAGGCGAGGACGAGGGCGACGCGCCAGACCTCGGGCTCGGCGGCGACGACGACCTCGCCGACGTGTTGCCCCCTGCGACGGGCAAGACCCGTGCGGTAACCGACGAAGTCGCGGGAGACGGAGGCGCAGCAACGGCACGACGTACCGTCGGTCGCCGAAAGCCGCGCCGCGAAAACTACGCATTCGTCGGCTCCGACGTGGAAACGCTCCGTCAGCGGGTGCGCCTCCTGCGCGCGTTGGGGGAAGGGAGCTCTGGAACCGCGGCGGCGCGCTCCTTCCTCGCGGCGGCCGAAATCCTTGAACGCCTGGGCGAGGTCGACGAAGCGCGAACTCTCTTTCAGCTCGCGCACGAGGCGGACCCCAAGGAACTGATCGCGCTTCGCTCCCTCCGTCGCGACGCGATCGCCCGCGCTGAATGGGACCGTGCCGCCGAGATGCTCGAGGCCGAGGCCGCCCTCGACCTTAGCCCCTCGGACCGCGCGCACGCCCTCTCGCTCCTTGCGGAGATTCAGCTTCATCAGCTCTCGGACCCCGCTGCCGCAGAAAACGCTGCACGCGGATCGATGTCGGCGCGCGGTTCCGCTGGCGCCGGACTGCTGCTGCTCGAAGCCTGCCGAACCCAAAACCGAGAAGCCGAAACCTTCGTCGCGCTGCAGGACACCGCTTCGGCGTGGAACGACGACCGCGCGTCGGCGGCGCTCCTCGAACGCGCCGGACGCTTCGCCGAGCGCGCCGGAAAGGTCGAGCGCGCGCGAGAAGCGTTCGCGGCTGCCGCAGCGCGTCACCCCTCGTTCAGCGCGACCCTCGGCGCCGCACGGACCGCGACGTCGACCCGGAGCACCGCGCTTACGAAGATCGCCACAACGATCCAGAGCCCTGCCATCCACGAAGCCTTTCAGCGTCTGGCCGCGCGCTTTGGGAGCGACGAGGACGCGCTCTCCCTCCTCGAAGGCGCCGTGCGACCAACGAGTCTTCGACTCCGCGCGGAAGCGAGCCGTCGCACTGAAAAGGCCGAGGTGCGCGAACAAACCCTCGAGGCCCTCGCGGCCGCTACCGGAACGACCGAGCGCGCTCTCGCGCTTATTGATCTTGCCGAAGTGCGTACCGCCCGCGGCGCCCTCGACGAGGCCGACGAAGCGCTTCGTGATGCCGCCCTCGCAGATCCCGGGCTCGACACGGTGCACGTCGTTCGAGAGGTGCTCGCACGTCGCGCAGGCGACAAGTCGCGCCTCGCCCGCGCCGTCGATGCGGAAGTCGGTAGCGGCGGGGCGCTCCAGGCCGCAGCCAAGGTCGTCCGGGGCGGCGACATCGCCGTTGAGCGCCAGTGGTTCGGAGAGGCCGTCACCCGCGGGGAAACGCCGATCGCCGCAGACATCCTCGGTCTCGACGCGGCCGCCGAGGCGGGCGACGACGAAGCCGTGGCGGACGCGCTTCGTCGACAAGCCGATCGCGCGACGCCCGACAAACGCCTCGGACCGCTCGTCGAACTCGCCGCAATGCGCCCCGAGGACCGCGTCGAACTGTGGCGCGAAGCGATCGCAGAAGCGCGACCGCTCGTCGGACTTCGCGCGCTCGGTCGCGAGCTCTCCAGCGACCAGCCGGCGGAAGCGGCCGCGCTCCTCCTGGAAGAAGCCGACGCGATGGGCCGCGGCAACTTTCAAGCGCTCGTCACCGCGGGGCGCCTTCTAGCCCTCGCCGGTGACGCCGAAGGCGCGCGCGCCGCGTTCGAACGCGCCATGGACGACCTCCCTGGCGCATCGCCCGCAAGCTGGGCGCTCACCGACCACCTCCAGCGCACCGGCAACATCGACGCGCTCGTCGCTGCGTTCGACCGGGTGCTCGACCAGGCCAAGACGCCCCTCGAAGGCGCGAACGCGGCGTTTCGCGCAGCCATGATCAGTCTCGATCCGGAGAGCGCCGGCGGATTTCTTCGCCGAGCCCGGGAGCTTCTCGACGGGGTCGATCTTCTCGACCCCGTTCTCGACAGCCTCCTCGCTAGCGCGAGCGGCGTGGATGCCTCCGCGCGAGCGTCACTCCTGGAAGCCCGCGCAAAGGCACTTCCGGATCAGGCACGTACGTTCCGACTGCGCGCCGCCGCAGCGCACGAACAAGCAGGCGACCACCCGACCGCTGCCTCGATCTACCGCGACGCGCTCGCCGCAACGCCGGACGCCATGGTGGAGGTTTCCCTCGATCGCGCCGAGCTTGCTGCCGGAGAGCACGCGCGTGTTTCGTCTCGGCGTTTCGACGCCGTAAAGGACGCGTCGACGCCCGAAGAAAAACTGGTGGCGATGGAAGCGCTCGCGTCCCTCGACCTCCACGAACGCGACGAGACCTCGAGCGGGATTCTCACCCTGCAATCGATCCTCACCGACGCGCCCGGGCATCTGCCAACCCTGCGCATGCTGGAGCGCCTCTACATGGAGGGCTCCCGCGACGACGACCTCATCGGGATCGAACGCGCGCTCCTCGAGCACCTCCCGCACGCGGACGACGTCGTCGCACCCACCCGCCTCGCCATTCGCCTGATGCTGAAGCGGGGCGAAACGCCCGGGGACGCGGCCGATCCTGTCGTGCTCATCACGGGTCGTCACTTCAAGGACGGAGGCCCGGCCGGGGACCATTGGCTCGCGCGCCGCGTCTACGCCGCCGCCCTCGCCCAAGGAGACGAAGCGCTCCAGCTCGACACCCTGCGCGCGATCGCCCGTGAGCTAGCGGTGGCCCCCGACGAGGAAGCGTCGATCAGCGCCGCGATTGCGGAACTCACCGCGGAGCGCGACGGTCCGGCTGCAGGCGCCGAGGTTCTGCGGCGACATGTGGACGCCCATCCGGATCACCCCACCCTCGTCGAGATCTACGCAACGCTCCTTCGCGATGCCGAAGCCCACGAAGAAGCGGCCGCGGCATTTGAACAAGCCGCCGGGAACGCCACCGTCGACCCCCACCGGGTCGAGCTCTATTACGCCGCAGGACGCGAACGCGAGCGCATCGAGCAAATCGACGCCGCTCTTGCGAACTACGAAGCGGCCAGCGAACTGGACGTCACGTTCGCGGATCTCTTCGACCGGACCCAGCGCCTTTTGGAAACCGGTGGACACACGCCACGGCTCGCTGCGTTGGTGGAACGCCGTCTTCAAGCGGGTGGTGATGGTCCCTCCATGGTCGGCCTTCACGAGGTTCACGCGCGCCTCGCAGAATCGATGGGCGACGGAGCCGGCGCGCGAAAAGCGCTTCGCGAAGCGCTCGCCATCGAGCCCCAGCGGGTCACGACACTGAAAAAGCTCGCCGAGCTCTCGCTCAAGGACGAGGATTGGCGGGGCGCAGCGGAGGCGCTGATTCGCATCGCCCGTCTCCGGCAGGATCGCGACGAGCTTCGCTGGGTCTTCTTTACGCTCGGCGATATCTACGATCGCCACATGCCCGACCCGAAGCGCGCGGAAGCTGCGTTTCGCCGGGTACTCAAGCTCGTCCCGGACGATCTCGAGGCGCTGGATCGCCTCGCGCAGCTCTTCGAGCGCGAAGAGATGCACGATCGCGCGATCGACACACTTCAGCAGCTCGCCGAACGCGAGATCGATCCGGACGAGCGAAAACGTCACCGCCTTCGTCTCGCGCGCGTCCACGAGCTTCGAGGCGACCCGCGAAGCGCCGAGCACGTGCTCGAAGACACGCGGCGACAAATCCCCACCGACCTCGAGGTCCTGCGTTCGATCGCGGATCTCTATCAGCGCCAAGGGGCGCAGTCGGCGCTGTCGATGCACCTCAACCGAGCCGTCGCGGACTTTCGAAAGGTCATCCTCGAAGACCCTGCCGACGAGCTCGCGTGGCCGGGGCTGGTCGAAATCCTGGAGTGGCGTCAGCGGCGAGATCCCGCCCGGGTCGTCGCGGGAGCAGCCATCGGAGTTGGCGTTTCGGACGCGGAGCTCGCCGCGCGGTTGAGCGAGGGAGCGGTTCCGGCAGCGGGTCCGGCCGCGTCGGACGCGGACCTTCACGACCTTCTGGGTCCTGCGGCGCTGAACCGCTCGGTTCTCGAAGTCTTTCGCCTCGCCGGCGATGCATTCGACAAGGCGCTCCCCTTCGACACGCGTCAGTGGCGCGCCGAAAAGATCGGACGAAACGATCCCGCTCGCGGCGAAGCGCAGCGAATCGGCCAGTGGTTCGGCGCGGGCGACGTCCAGATCCTTGTCACAAGCGCCGTTCCGCGCGCGTGCATTCCGGTGTCGCGTGACCCCATGACCATCCTTGTGGGGAACGAGCTCCTCGCCATGAGCACCCCCGCCGAGCGCGCGTTTCTCTTTGCGTCCGCCTGCAAGATCGCATCTGTGAACCTCTCGGTTGCCGTGCGGAGCCAGCCCGCGGACATGTACCTGCTCCTGGCGGGTCTCCTCCGGGCGTACGATCCCAATCACTCGCCGACTGGACTCGAAGCGCGTGCGCTCGACGACATGGCCAAGCGTGTCTTCAAAGCGATTCCTCGCCGGACGCGCGACACCATCGGCCCCCTCGCGTTCGAAATGGGTGGGTCGCCCGGCTTCGACGCCGCAAAGCTCGGCGCCGCGGCGCGCCAACTTGGAAACAACGCCGCTCTCTTGGCGCTCGGGTCCATCCATTCGGCCTTGGACGCGCTGACCAAGAGCGGTGGCGGCCAGCCGAGTGCATCCGCAGACGCCCGCGTCAACACGCTTCGCCAGCTCCCGGATGCCTGGGCGCTGCTCACCTTCGCTCTCTCCGATGCTCACTTTGAAGCGCGGCGGCGCGCTGGCTGCGACCGGTTGTAGCGGCCATGATGAGGATCGGCTTCATCGGCCCTGCGATAGGCGTTGAGCGATCGGTGCTTCGGGAGGCCACGGAGTTCCTGCTGGGTGACGCCGAAGCCGATCAGGCGATCTACCTCGGGGAGGATGACGCCGCCGACGCGATGGCCGCGGAGTGGATGTCCGAGCTCGACACCGGCCCGAGCGGCGACTTTCTGACGCGAGCGGCCACGATCGCTGCGGAGGGGAGCGCCGACGAGATCGATCGCTTGCTCGATCACGACCGCCAGGTACGCCGGCTCGCACTTCTCCGGCAGCTTCCTCCCGCCCCCGCTCGGGCGGTGGAAATGATCGAAGATCGCATCGTCCTGGTGGTGCACGACAAGTCGATCCTCGACGAGGAAGACATCGCCAACGCCAGCGTGATCGTGTACGGCCGCAGCGAGAAGTCCCTGCTGAAACGTTTTGGTCCGCGCTACTTTTTCACGCCCGGTCCGCTTTCGGGGGGGGTCGTCGGTCTGTTCGAGGCTGACGAAGACGGAAAGATCGCGGTGGCCGCGTATGCACCGACCGGCGAGCCGCTTTGGCGCGAAGTGCTTCAAGGGCGCCGCTCCAAGGTCTCGGTTTCGGGATGACGACCCTCGCCGTCTTCGGAGGGAGTTTCGACCCGCCGCACATCGCGCATGTCCTCGTCGCCTGCTGGGCGCGTCTTGCCGCGCCGGTGGATCGCGTTCTAATCGTTCCGACCTTTCAGCACGCGTTTGGCAAGCAGTCGGTTCCCTTCGCCCATCGCTTTCGGATGGCGGAGCTTGCGATGGCGCCGCTTCGCGATGTGGAAGTCAGCGACATCGAACGCGAGCTCGGGGGCGAGAGCCGTACGTTTCACACCCTCGAAGCCCTCTCGAAGCGGTACCCGGGTGCGTCCTTTCGGCTGGTCATTGGCGCCGACATTTTGAACGAAACGCACAAATGGTTTCGCTGGGAGGAGGTCGCCGCCATGGCGCCCCCCCTCGTCGTCGGTCGCGGAGGGTTTCCGACGCCCGACGAGAGCCCCCTGGTCATGCCCGAGTTGAGTTCAACGGATGTACGACAGCGCCTCGGTCGCGGTGAAAATCTCCGGGGAGAGGTTCCTCCCGCCGTGCTCGCGTACATCGCGAAGCACGAGCTCTACGGGGCGCACGCGTGAAGGTGGTGATCGTCGGGCGCGGCCGGGTTGGCAAAGGCCTCTCCGCCGCGCTTCGTGCGAGCGATCTCGAGGTCTCTCTCCGGTCGGGACGAACCACCCTTCGCGGGATCGATCCAGACGTTGTCGTTCTTGCGGTTCCCGACGCCGCGATCGCCGACGTCGCCGCGCGGATCGCTCCCGCGACCTCGAAGGCGTGCGTCTTTCTCCACTGCGCGGGTTCCCTCGGCCCGGCCGCATTCGGCGCGATCGATCGTCCGGGAGGGGCGATGCATCCTCTCGTCTCCTTCGCGAACCCTTCAAAACCTC
>JBCDAA010000479.1:0-6417 GCA_039186435.1 Myxococcota bacterium
CAGAGCAGAGCAGAGCAGAGCAGAGCAGAGCAGAGCAGAGCAGAGCAGAGCAGAGCAGAGCAGAGCAGAGCAGAGCAGAGCAGAGCAGAGCAGAGCGGGGCGGGGCGGGGCGGGGCGGGGCGCGCCCGCGCGAGTCGTGCCCTTGCCCATGCCCGTGCCCGTGCCCTCGGGTGCGGTGAACCCCGCTGGTGAACCGCGCCGGGGAGGGAATTGCCTCGCCGCACTCGAAGTGATTCCAGACGCGGTCAGCTAGCGCGATTCACCGTCCGCCCACATCCCCCGACGGCCAGCCATGCGACCCTCCACTGCCGGTGTGACTCAAGCCGCTCGAACCAGCTACGCGGCGGGGCGCCGCTTCCGAGGTCGAGACGTTGCCTGTTTCGAACAAACAGCGTCCGTACCACGCGAGGTTGGGCGGATGACTCGTCTCGAGCACCGGCCGCCGGCGCAACGGTGGGCGGGGCACCGAACCCAGCCAAGGCGCGAGGTTGGAACCGCGCGCCACGTGTGTCAGCTGCTCTTGGCGCGCTCGACCTTGAGCTCGCGTTCGCCGAGGACCTTCCCGCTGGTGGCTGCGATGACGTCATCGCTCTTGCCGGCAGGCACAAACACGAACGAGTGCTTGTCGCGGATTCGGATGCGGCCGACTTCGTCGCGCTCGAGACCACCCTCTTCCTGGAAGAATCGGTTGAGCTCGCCGACGCGAACGCCGTCTTTCTTTCCGATGCTGACGTAGAGCTTAACCTCGTCGCTGCTCGCTTCGTCCCTCGGTTCGGATCGCCGCTCGGGTCGCCGCTCAGGTTTACTCTCTTCCGTCGCCTCAGGGGCACTCTTCGCAGGAGCGGCGCTCTCGACGGGTGGCGGCGGATCGGTGGGAGTATTCGAACTCGCAGGCTCGATGGGCGGCGCGACGGCGGAGCGTTCGCGGCGAGCGGCGGCGGCCTGCTCGTCGACGCCCTCGCCTTGGGCTCCAAAGAAGAGTCCGAGCAGGCCGGCGAGAAGACCTTCGGCGTCGGCGTGCGTTAGGATTCGGCGCGCGACGGATCGGTCGAGGTCCGAGATGTTCTTCGCGGCGCGCTCGAGGAGCTCGACGCGGTCCATTTCGACGCGGGTGGACTCTTCCCGTGCGCTCGGGAGCGAGCGTTCGACGGGGAAGATTTTGTACTGGAGTCGCAGGTAGTAGAGGGTGCCGAGCTCGGTGGGCGCGACAAGGGAAAGCGCGGTGCCGGTGCGGCCTGCGCGCCCGGTGCGTCCCGTGCGGTGAATGTACTGCTCGATGTGATCCGGCAGCCCGAAGTTGATCACGTGCGTGAGATGCGAGACGTCGATGCCGCGCGCCGCGACGTCGGTCGCGACGAGGTAGCGGAGCTCGCCGGCGCGGGTGCGCGCCATGATCTTTTCGCGCTCGCGCTGCGCGAGGTCGCCGTTGAGCCAGTCCGCCTGAAAGCCGGCCTGCTGCAGTTGCCCCGCGACGCGTTCGGTCTCGACCTTCGTGTTGCAGAAGATGATCGCCGACTCGGGGTCTTCGATCTCGAGGATGCGAATGAGGTCTCGCTCCCGCGCCTTGCCGCTGACCATGTAGACGAAGTGACTGATGGTGAGCGCACCAACCGCGTCGCCGCTGAGCTCGAGGAGCTCGGGGTCCGACATGTGGCGTTCGCCGACGCGCTGAATGGGGCCGTCGACGGTCGCGCTGAAGAGAAGCGTCTGTCGCTGCTGCGGAAGGAGTTCCAGGATCGCGTTGAGCTCCTTGGCAAAACCCATGGAGAGCATCTCGTCCGCTTCGTCGAGGACGAGCACGCGAAGCCCGGAGGAATCGAGGGTGCCGCGGCGAAGATGGTCGAGGACGCGTCCGGGGGTTCCGGACACGATCTGTGCGCCCTGGGCGAGTTCTCGAACCTGCTTTTCCATGGGCGCGCCGCCGTAAACCGCGGTGGTGCGGACTTCCTTGTGGGCGGCAAGGCGCCCGATTTCCCGGGCGCTCTGAAGCGCGAGCTCCCGGGTTGGCGCGAGGATCAGCGCCTGAACGCCGGGCGTGGGCTCGACGAGTTTGTCGACGATCGGCATGCCGAACGCGGCGGTCTTGCCGGTGCCTGTACGGGATTGAACGATGAGATCGCGGCCCTCGATCGCGCGCGGGTAGCACTCGAACTGAACGGGCGTTGGCGTTTCCCAACCGATGTCTTCGATGGCCTGCATGAGGCCGGAGGAGATTCCCATCGAAGAGAAGGACGGAGCGTCAGGTGTGTTTTCAGTGATGTCGGTCATGGTGTCTCGTGAGGACGCTCGAGCTCGTCAAAGATGCGGCCTTCGTCGCTCTGGAAACGGCGAAGGCTGGTTTCTACGCGGTGCCGCAACACGTCGAGGCGGCGGTAGGCGGGTTCGTCTTCGCAGCGTTCTTCCAGAAGGAGATGGCGGTCGTCCCACCGGGCGAAGAACTCACCCATGTCGCCTCCTTCGCCGCCTACCTGCGCGGCGGCTTCTGCGCGGAGCTCCTGACGAAGTGCGCTAAGCCCTTCGCTGCAGGTGCCTTCAGGCGCAGAGGCTTCGGCGGAGGCTATGGGCCAGAACGTTTGCGGAATCACGGAGCCAAAGCCGACCACAGCGGTGTACACAAGAAAGCTCCAGTAGACGGCCAGCGCCACCGTTCGGCCGCGTCGGCCCGCTTTGCTTTGCTTTGACCCGCGCGCCAAGGCGTGTGCTCCATCCGGGTCCCTCGAGCGTCGATAGATCCCGGTAATTCCGCCACTTTCTATCTTCGCGGGGCCTCTCGGTCAAGGCGGCGGGCTTCCCGCTTTCGCCGGCGTTTTCGGTTCCCGTAGATCGTGAGGCCCGTGGCGACCACCGTGACGAAGCCGACGACCCCAAAGCAGAGGATGTACCAAATAAAGGTTGTGGATCCGGTCCCCATGGCGGCGAAACGACCTCAGGGAAGCGGGAAAAGCCGGGTTTGAACGTCGCCGCCGCTGACGAAGGCGACCGCCGCAACGTTGCCGGTTGTGCCCCCGGTCGCGGCCTGAGGGGCGGTTCCAGAGCCGACCGTGAAGGCGTCGGTGGTCGGCGGGCTCTCGCGATTTCGGGCCAGGGCACCATCGCCGTTGTAGAGCCGGGCGCGGACGGTTCCGCCGCTTTCCCATGCGACCAGGAAGCGTCCGGTTCCGGCGGTTGCGGCCGGGGCGGTGCCGCTGCCGATGTCCGAAGTCTCGGTCGCGGGGGTTCCGTCGGCGGCGAAGGCGCGGCCGCGAACGGTGCCGCCACTTTCCCACGCCACGAAGAAGCGCCCATCGGGAAGGGCCGCGACCGCCGTTGCAGAGGCGGCGTCGGCGCTGACCGCGATGGCGGTTCCCTCAGCGGCGCCGGCCGCGCTGAGACGCTGCGCCTGAACCGAGCCTCCTCCCGCCGCAACGATGAACCCAGTGCTGCTTGCGGCAACGCTCGGTCCGCTTCCCGCGATCGACCCCGTCGCGCCAGCGCTCGTGGCAGCTGCGGCGACGTGCGCCCAGGTGGTCGCGCCCGCGTCGTCGAAGACCACCACAGCCGCACCGTCGGTGGTCATCGCGAGGTCAGGGTTCGTCTGGGCACCCGGCTGCGCTCCAATGCGCGTGGCGGCGGCCGCGGGACTTCGAGTGGGCGTGAAGAAGCGAACGAGGATGTCGCCCCCGTCGGTCATCGCCGTGGAAAAATCACCGAAGGCAACGCCGTAGCGTGCAGGGCTTGAGGCAGCGGCGCTCGTCGTCTGCGCGCCCGGAAGTGTCGCGTCAAAGTCGATCGCCTGGTCAAGGGCGAGGGCGGTGGGGCTTTCGATGACCGCGCCGTTCTCGTCGCGGAGCATCACCTGGATCGGGCCCGTTCGATCTTCGGCGTCGAAGCTGAGGACAAAGCGGGAGCCCGGCGCCCACCCAAGACCGGGGTTGCTCTGCACGCCGTCGGTGGTGGTGTGCGCGACGAAGGACTCGGTGCGGCAGGCGCTGCAGGGAAGGGGCCCCGTCGCGGCCTCGCACTGCTCGTCGGGGCTGAGGACGCCGTCGTCGCAGACGCCGGTGCCCACCACGTCCTGAAGCTCGATGGTGATCTCACGGGTCTCGCCGTCCTCGATCATCACGTTGGGCGTGCAGCCGGTGGCGACGATGACATTGGTGCGCATCGACACTGGGTCGGTACCGCGACCGCGAACGAGGACGACGTAGCTGCCGACGTTGAGGGTGACCGACGAGGACTCGTCCGTCGGAAAGCGAAGATCGACGACCGCCTCCGGAAAGGTGGCGTCCGCGGCGTCGCTGATCTCTGGGGTGACGGTTCCGTCCGCGCTGCAGCCTCGTCCTTCGGCGGGAAAGACGAGGAGGCGAAGGTCGCCGACCACATCCATCAGGCCCAGCGGGTCGTCGAAGACAAGTCGCGGCGGCCCGGCGGCATCGCCCACGCAGCTCGAAATGCCGAGGATCATCCCCACCCAGGCGGCGCGCGTCATGGAAGGGACCTTACCGCAAAACGCAGAGCGGGAAAGGCGCGGCCCGCCGAAACGTGAGTCCACCACGGCTACCCGGCGGGGAGGGCGAAGCCGACGACCGCGCCGCCTTCGTCGTCGTCCGCGTTTCGGGCGAAGGCGCGGCCTCCGTGCGCTGCGGCGATGTGTTTGACGAGGCTGAGGCCGATGCCGGAGCCGCGCGCGTGCTGGCGGTCCCGGCTCGATCGGTAGAAGCGCTCGAAAATTCGTTTTTCGGCGTCCGGAGGGATCCCGGGGCCGCGATCGCGAACGCGCACCTGGACGAAGTCGCGGACGGGCTCGATGCTCACGGTGACCGGTGTGCGGCCGCCGTACTTCACCGCGTTGTCCATGAGGTTGATCGCCGCAAGGACCACCGCCTGCTCGTCGAGGGCGACGGGGGGGATCTCGCCGTGCACGTCGAGTTCGACGTCGACGCCTTCCCGTTCGACGCGATAGCGAAAGGTTTCGATCGCCTGTCCGATCACGCCGACCAGGTCCCCCTGGCGAAGAACGACCTTTCGGCGTCCCTGCTCAAGGGCCGCGAAGTCGAGGACGTTTTCGATGAGTGCGGTGAGACGTTCGGATTCCGCGCAGATGATCTCGAGGTACTGGCCGCGTTTGTCGTCGCTGAGCTTCTTGCCGGTACGACCTACGTCCGAAAGGAGCAGCTCGCCAAACATACGAACGCTCGAGAGCGGCGTTTTGAGTTCGTGCGAGACGTTCGCGATGAACTCGCCCTTGAGGTCGTTGAGGCGGCGCTCCTTGTTGGCCGCATAAAAGAGGAAGAGCACGCCGATCAGCACGACCAAAAACGACGTGCCGATCAGCGCGAGGTCGGTGACGCGGCGGCTTCGCCCCTGACGCTCGAGGAGAGGCGCCTGCTTGGGCGCTAGCTGAAGTCGCCAGTTGTAGAGGGTGGTGGGAAAGCGAAGCCCGACGAGGTAGTCGCCCGCGTTGGCGAGGCTTGGCCCGAAGACGCGCCGGTTGTCCTCGTTGACGACGTTGTACTGGCGCTTGCCCTCGTCGGTCGCGAAGAGTTCGGTGAGTTCCTCCCGAACGATGTACGCGGTGTCGTGATGGGCGACCGCGTAGAGGCGGCGACCCTGATGCCGGAACGCTTTGCACGAGAAGAGGTAGTTTCGACCGGCGTAGGTTCGGTGCAGGTGCATCAGTCGACCCACGCGAAGGCGACCGAGTTCGAGCTCCGGGAGCATTCGCTCCTCGAGGACCTTGAGGAACTCGTCGCGATCGGATCCGCGGACGGATGACGCGAGAAACTCCCCCGTGTCGTCGAGGACCACCAACGCGCGAATGCTCGGCGTCAGTTCGGAAGCGACGGGTCGCCAGCTGGTTTTGATCGCTGCTGGGTCGTCGAGGTTGATCAAGCGAAAGGCGAGGTTGTCCTGCGAGATGATGTACTGCTCGACCGTGTCGACCTTTTCGCGAACGAGCAGGAGCGTACTGTCGGCGATCGTCTCTTCGCCAAGGCGCTCGTACTGCGACGCGGTGACCCAGGTGTAGTAGCCCAGGATTCCCGCCGCGACGCAGATCGCGGGGAGCAGCACGAAGTAGAGAATTCGGAACCGCCAGGGGGCCACGAGCCATTTCTAGCGTGTGGAGAGACCCTGGGCGACCCCTTCACCTTCGGAGCCTTCGCGCTATAGTCGCGGCGGATGGCCGAGCCTGCGCGGACGATTCTGGTGGTGGAGGACGATCCTGCGCTCGCGCTCGGGTTGGTGGACACTCTGACCTTCGAGGGCTTCGACGTCGTTCACGCCACGACCGGCAAGGACGCCGTGAGCGCGGCGGTTCGCCGAAAGCCTCAGTGCATCATTCTCGACCTGATGCTGCCGGACATGAACGGCTACCAGGTGTGCGAGCAGGTGCGGGAGCGGGACTCGCTCGTACCGATCCTCATGCTCACGGCGCGA
>JBCDAA010000480.1:0-6401 GCA_039186435.1 Myxococcota bacterium
CACCACCTGCTTCGGGTGGTTGTGGTTCGCGACGACCACGCCGTCGATGTTCCACTCCGCGAGAAGCGCGCGAACCTCCTCGATGGGTGCGCTTACCGCAGTCATGGCGCCGGGCGCCTTCGCGGCTTCGGCCATCTGCAGCCCACGCTCGCGAGCCACGCGAATCGCGTCTTCTTCCGAGAGCGATCCCGCCGCGTGCAGCGCGATCACCTCGCCGAAGGAATGTCCCGCGACCGCCTTCGGCGTCACCCCGAGGGAACGCATCAGCCGCAGCATCGAAAGGCTCGCGACACCGATCGCCGGCTGCGCCCACTCGGTCGCCGTGAGCTTCTTCGTCTGCTCGGCTTCGGCGTTTTCGGCGAAGGACGGCTTCGGAAACGCAACGTCGTGCAGCGCTTCGTCCGCAAACGCATCGAGACCCGCGGCAACCTCCCAGGGAAGGCGCGCTTCGTCCCAGCTCATCGCCAGGCCCGCGCTCATGTCGAGGTACTGACTCCCCTGGCCGGGGAAAAGCATCGCGAGATCTTCGGCCGCGCCAGTGCCAAAGGCGGTGCCGTCCGGCGTGCTGAAGGGTTCGCCCGCCGCGACGCGCTCGGCCGCTGCGCTTAGCTTCTTCTGAAGATCGGCGCCGTCGCTCGCGACCACCGCAAGACGAAACGCCGCGCTTGCGTCGTAGTCCCGCTGCGTCTGCTGCGCGAGAAAGAGGAACATCCCCGCGTCCGCCGCAACGCCCGCAAGCTCCGTTGCTTTCGCCTGCACCGCGGCAGGGCTCTCACCCGTCACGACAATGAGCTCCGCGTCGTTCACCCGGCGACGAAACGCCTTGTCCGCCGGGCCCGTGTACTCCTCGAGGGCGACGTGAAAGTTCGAGCCACCAAAACCAAAGGAGCTCACCGAACCCCGGCGCGGATGCTTCGTCTGAATCCACGGCCGCGGGCGCGTGCTCAGGTAGAAGGGACTCTCCGCGATCTCCATTTTCGGATTCGGTCGCTCGACCTTGATCGTCGGCGGGAGCGCCTTGTGATGAAGTGCGAGGATCGCTTTGACGAGACCCGCAGCGCCGGCGGCGGATTTCGTGTGGCCGATCTGCGACTTCACCGAGCCGAGGGCGCACCAGCCGCGGTCCGAACTCGCTTCGCCGAAGACCATGCGAAGGCCTTCGAACTCCGCCGCGTCGCCGGCGATGGTGCCGGTGCCGTGCGCTTCGACGAGGTCGACCGTCTCGGGGCCGTAGCCCGCGTTTTCGTAGGCGCGGCGAATCGCCTTCGCCTGTCCGGCCGGCACCGGTGCGTAGACCGCCGTGCCGCCTCCGTCGCTGCTCGAACCGACGCCGCGAATCACCGCGTAGATGCGGTCCTGATCGCGTTCCGCGTCATCGAGGCGCTTGAGGGCAACCATGCCGAAGCCCTCGCCGAGCATCGTGCCGTCGGCCTGATCGCTGAAGGGGCGGCAGTCGCCGGACTTGCTCAGCGCGGGCGTCTTGCTGAAGCAGAGGTACATGAAGATGTCGTTCATCGTGTCGGCGCCGCCGCAGATCACGACGTCGGACTGACCGATGCGCAGCTCGTTGACCGCCATCGAAAGCGCGCTGAAGGTGCTCGCGCAGGCCGCGTCGGTCACGCAGTTGGTGCCGCCGAGGTTGAGCTTGTTGGCGATGCGTCCCGCGACGACGTTGCCGAGCACGCCGGGAAAGGTCGCTTCCTGCCAGGGCGTGTAGTGCGCTTCGATGCGCTTGCAGGCTTCCTGCACCTCGTCTTCGCCGAGGCCCATTTCGCGGAGGGCTTTGGTCCACACCGGACGCTGTAGGCGGCTCACCATCGCGCCGAGAAGTTCCTGCGCGCTCGTCACGCCGAGGACGACGCTCATGCGGTTGCGATCGGCGTAGGAAAACTGCCCCTTGGCCGCGTCTTCGAGGACACGCTGCGCCACGATCAGCGCGAGAAGCTGGCAGGTGTCGGTCGCGGGAACGGTCGAGGGCGGAACGCCCCAGGCCATCGGATCGAAGTCGATCTTACCGATGAACGCGCCGCGCTTCGCGTAGGTCTTGTCCGGCGCTTTGGGGTCGGGGTCGTAGTAGTCCTCGATCAGCCAATGGCTTGCGGGCACGTCGGTGATGCGGTCGGTGCCGGCGAGAATGTCTCTCCAGAATCCTCGGGAATCGAGGGATCCGGGAAAGAGCGTGCTGACGCCGACAACGGCGATGGGGGAGGCGTTTTTCTTCATAGCTTCACGGGCCCTACGTGAGGGGACGAGGAACAAATCGGAAAGCACGCTGCGGCACCGGGGCACCGTAGCTGCGAAGTTGATGCGCGCGGGTGAGCACAGCCGCGCCTTCAAGGAGGTTCAAAGCAATCTGCACGACCGAGCGATTTTCGAGCGGCTCTAGGTGGGAGCCGCGTACCCAATCGTTGAACGCACCCATGGCGGGGCCGCACCAGATCTGAAAGTCCATGCGACGCGACTCTTCGCCAACGATCGCCCAGCGGCTCGAGAGGCCGAGGTACCAGCGAAAGCAAAGCGCCATCTCGTGTTTCGGATCCTTGGCGGCTTCGTCGTTTTGCGCCGGGTCACGGTCCGCCCAAAACGCGTGCGTTGAAGCGCGGACTTCGTCGAAGGTTGCGCCGAGCACCTGCTTTTCGAGTTTGGCGCGCTCCGTCGCCGGGATCGCGTCGAGGCTTTCGTAGTTGCGGTACGCCTCGTAAAGACGGTGGCCGCGCACGGCGAACATCGTGCCGCGCTTGAGCACCTGCACCTCGACGCCCTGCTCGAACATGTCGGCGGCCGGCGCCATCCCGACGTCGGTCATCGCGGCCGTCGCGAGCATCGCTTTGCCGGCGGGCGAAAGACCCGACTCGACCGACGCTTGGTTCACCGAACCGGTCAGCACATACGCAGCGCCGAGCGAAAACGCAGCCGCCACCGAGCGCGGCGTTCCGAGACCGCCCGCCGCACCGATGCGAATCGGCCGCGTATAGCCAAACTCCGCCGCGAGCGCGTCGCGAAGCTCGGAAATCACCGGGAAAACCGCGGTCAGCGCCTGGTTGTCGGTATGGCCGCCGGAGTCCGCTTCGACCGTGATGTCTTCCGCGATCGGTACATGCGCGGCGAGGCGCGCTTCGTCCGCCGTGATCTTTCCTTCGCGAACGAGCGCGTCGAGCATCGCCTTCGGCGCCGGCGTCAAAAAGTGCCGCGCGACTTCCGGGCGCGAGTTCTTCGCGAACACAAAGTTACGCCGATCGATCGAGCCGTCGGGGCGCTGCGAAAGGCCGCTCACCGCGTAGCGAACGATGGCCGGCGTCAGACTCAGGTAGGCCGCCGCCGAAACCCGCCGCACGCCGCGCCGCAGGTAAAGATCCGCCACCGCTTCTTCGAGCGCCGGCTCGGCGGGGGAGTGGATGAGGTTCATGCCCCAGGTCAGATCGGCGCTGCCGATCGCTGACGTAATTCGATCGAGCGCCGCTTCGACCTTCCGGTACGCGAGCCCGGCCGCGCCGAAGAAGCCGAGCATATTCGCGCGCGCCATCGCGATGACGATGTCGGTGGTGGCGATGCCGTTGGCCATGGCGCCCGTGACGTACGGAAAACGAACGCCGTGGGTTTCGTTGAAACTGCGGTCGCCGAGCCACTCCGGGTAGAGCGCCGGAAGCGTCGCGAGCAGGGAAAGCGTCGGATGGCCGTTCACCATCCGCGTCGGAATCACCTCGCCGGCAAACCCCACGCCCACATGGCCGCTCGGATGCTGCACCACGTGGATCGGCGTACGGATCTCGGCGATGGCCTGAGCAAGATCTTCCCCGAAGATCGGCTCACGCGGTCCGACCACCCAACTTCCGACCGGCGATAGCACCGAGGCTGGGGATAGCTGGAATCGCCGATCCGTTCCGTCATCGTTCGGACACAGCCGTAAACGTTTGAAATTGTGGGGGAAACGCTCGTGAGAAATCCCAGTAACGGGTGGCGTGGCGGAAACGGTGCGCCGACCGATTTCCTGAGCAAAATCCGCCGCTGCGGATCTTGTTCGCGACTTAGTCGTCCTCGGATTCGGTGTCGGCGTTTACAACGGGGACGCTGTCCACCAACCGGGGTTCGTCGAGGCGCCACCAGTACTCCCCGTACTCGCGAGGGGCGACGTGTTCGTAAATCGCCACGACCCCAAGCAACTTCGTTGGCTCCAATGCAGCGAAGTCCCACCCGTCCTTTTCCGCTCGGAAAAGCCCGCTTTGCTGATCGAACCAGACCTGAAAACCCTTCTCAACCAGAGTCACAAGCGCGGTGTTGTAGACTCGATTGCTGTCGGAGATTTGTGGTTGGATGTCGCTCTTGAACTTCATTTGTCGGAGGTTACGACCCATTTGAAAGGTGTCGGTTCTCTAGGCAGATTTGGATACAAATAAGGCTCGTCGCGTCGCCACTCAGGTCGAAACTCTGCGTGCTCGACGATCGCTACGAGTCCGAGAATCGCCGTAGGACTGCTGCCGCGAAGCTCCCATCCCTTTCCGCGCGCTACAAACTCATCAAACAGGCTGTCGTATACAACACTGTATCCCTTGTCGCGGAGCACGACCAAAGCTGTGTTGTATACGTTGGTGTAGTCACTCAACGTCGGCATCTTAGAACAGTTTGATTATCGGCTCATGGTTGGCCGTCAAGAGCGTTCGTCAAGCCATCTCTCCGGAAACACCTCGACGAGGCCCTCTCCTGTGAATACGTCCAGTTCAGCGGAGGCGATAACGATTGCGTCCTCAGGGCGTGGACCATCGAAGTAGAGCTGAAACACTCGCTTGTCTTCGTAGAATAGAGTCCCGAGCACCAAGAGCTTTCGCAACGAATCAGGAACTGGTGGATGCTTCGACATTGCAGCTCGCACCATCTCTCGTGCGCGCTCTGTGAGAGCCTCAAGGGGCATTCGACGTTTCACTGCAACCACCCGTCAAGTTATCACCAGCACTCGATCGGTTGTGACTAAGGGATGACGGTCTGCGGAGAATCTGCTCACTCGGTCCAGCGCTCCGGGAACACCTGGACTAAGCCTTCGCCGCTATGAACATTGAGTTTTGCAATCGCCAGTAAAAGACCGTCTTCCGGCCGGTCGGCAGGCACGTAGAGCTCAAAGATGCGCTCGTCGCCTTCGAGCCCCATGCCTAGAACCAGCTGCTCGCGGTATCCGTCTGGGATGGGTGGGTGAGCTGAGAGCGCATCTCGAACGAGCGCCTTCGCGCGGTCACGAAGCTCTGCAATAGATAGTGTCACGGCAAGAATCCTATCAGGGAGCCCAACACTCGGAACCGGCCGTAGTAGGCGTCCTACTGAAGCGTTGGCTCGAGGAGTGATGGCCTTTGCGGCGTGCGTCCCCTTCGTGCTTGCTATCGAACGTCATGATCTTCGTCCTTGAGGAACTCGATTCGCCGGCCACGGGGTCCGTGCGCAACTTCAGCCGGGTTGGCTATCGCTGGCTGCTCGCCGGAGGTGACGAGGGCACTCCCTTTGCCTGCTTCCTGGATGGCACGAGGTGATGGCCCATCCGGACGCGAACACCAACGTCGGCTACGGCAGGTACCTCGGGAGAGCGTTTGCGCGTGACGGTGTGATCTACATGCCAGGAGAAGGCTTTCTCGCGTCGAGCGCCGACGACGGGAAGACCTGGAGTCACTTCGACGTCGATGTCGAAGGAATGTTGTACTGCGTTGCTCAGAACCCAAGCGGACGCTTCCTTGCGATCTCGGACGACTGCGTACTCGTTTCGGACGGAGCGACGTGGGAGATCGAGTACGAAGGCTACGAATCGCTTCGCGGAGTCTTGTACGTCTCCACGCGCGCACTCATTTTTGGTTCCACTGTGCTGATTCGGGAGGGCGGCGAGTATCGCCAGTCGGATCTCGCGGCCACCGGCATCAACGCGATGACCACAAGTCCATCGGGAACGCTCTTCTCCGTGGGAGAAAGCGCCGAAGCGTTTCGTTCCTTCGATGGTGGCGAGACTTGGGACGAGCTCGACGTGCCCGGCGTCGACTTGAACGGGGTCGTCACGACGTGGACCGGCGTGCTCGCGGTCGGCTGCTTCGGGGTCATGATTCACAGCGTCGACGAGGGCGAGACCTGGGAACGGGTCGAACACCCGTGGGGCGAGCGGCACTTCTGGTCGATCGTTCGGGCGGAAGCGCCGGGGACGTACCTCGTCGGCGGGGACGACGCCCTCGTTGCACGCCTCACCGACCCTGCCGCGGATAGCCTCAACAACCTCGACTGAGGACGGTTTCGGAACGCGAGTCGACACGCGCCTCGCTTTCGAGTGTGCTTCGACCATGCGACGGCTTCTCTCCATAGCAATCGCGCTCTTTCTCGGCTGCAGCGGCGAAGCCCCTCGCGTCGCGAGCCCGCCAAGCGCGGAAGGATCCCCTCGG
>JBCDAA010000481.1:0-6395 GCA_039186435.1 Myxococcota bacterium
AAGAGCTCTTCGCTTGAGGGAGAGCTCCAGAGAATGTTCGCACGGTCGACGCCGGCGACCTCGAAGTAGGAGCGCCAGAACGGCCCCGTGCTGTACATGTTGAGCACGCGCGGCATGGCGACGCGGGTGTTCTTTCGCTTCTCGCGCGCTGCGGCGGAGGAACGCTGAAAGCGTCGAGAGACCTTTTCGTAGGTGAGGCGGCCCCAAAAGCTCTTCTTCGGAATCGTCTCGGTCGTGTTCTCGGTCGACTCGGGCATCTTCGCAAGACCGCGAATCGCCTGAAATGCCTTCCGGCCCTCGTACTCCACGAGGTTCGGAAACTCCTTCATGATCGCGCGCCGCTCTTTGACGAGGTCGAGCATCGCTTCCTTCGACTCGACCATGCCCTTCTCGCAGGAGAAGCCGCTGATGTAGCGGGAGGTGCTTCCGTCCGGGCGGAACGCATCGATGAAGGTGCGCGAACACTCGTTCGGACAAAAGTGACAGACCGTCGACTCGTCGTTCGTTGACTTGTACTCGAGGTCGATCGCCGCCTCGATGCCGATGAAGGTCGAGTGACCGCGGCGGGTGACGACGCGAAGGGTCTCCATCGCGGCGCCGATCGCGCCCGCTTCGCCCGTGTGCGGGTGCACGAAGACTTCCGCGCCCGGGACGCGCTGCATGATGTAATCGACCTGCGCTTTGACGGCGGCGAGGTTGTATTGGGTGCCGCCCTGGAGGACGAACTTCTGTCCGAGGGCAGCGATACGCGGAACGCCGACAACGTACTGCCAAACGTTCTTCGGGAGCACCTGCGCAAGGCCAGCGAGGAGCTCTTCCTTGCTGAACCCTTCCTTCTGAAAGTTCACGCGGTCGGTGTCGAGGAACACCGCGCAGCCATAGTTGAACTTCGGAGCGAGCTCGGCCCCAAAGGCGGTGTTCGCGTACTCGGTGACCGGCAAACCAAACTGGTCGGCCATCGCCTGAAGAAGCATGCCGTTGCCGGCGGAGCATTGGTTGGAGAGCTTGAAGGATTTGATGTCCCCGTTCTCCATGAAGAGGACCTTGATGTCCTGGCCGCCGATGTCGCAGATGACGTCGACGTCGCCGAAGTAGTGCGTTGCACTCATCATGTGCGCGACCGTTTCGACGATGTTTACGTCGGCGCGCACGCACTCTTCGAGAACGTCCGCGGCGTATCCGGTCGCGCCGAAGCCGAGAACCTCCAGCGTTGCCCCGTCCGCTTGCACGCCGGCCCGTAGCTCAGCGAGGAGGTCCTTCGTGTCCTGAATCGGGTTGCCCTTCGAAAGGGTGTAGGCCTTGCGAAGCACACGCCCGTCTTCGTCGAGGAGCACCGCCTTGGACGACGTGCTTCCGCCGTCGAGCCCAATGACCGCGCGCACCGTTTCGCCCTCCGAAAACGGAATCGGCTGAAATTTCGGAATCGAGTAGGTCTCGCGAAACTTGTCGAGCTCGCTCTTGTTCTGCACGAGGGGCGGGCCGGCGCTTTCCCCGAGGCGGGCTTTGCGGCCTTCCGTGATGTACTTGTTGAGATCCTCGAGACCCTTGTAGCGACCGATGTGCGCGGGCTCGTGAAGGCCGTACATCACCGCGCCGAACGCGGCGTAGAGCTCCGAGTTGTCGGGGACTTTGATGAGCTCCTCGAGGGGCACATCTTTCGGGTATTCCCAGCCGCGCTCGTCCCACGTTTCTGGGATGCGAATGCGCCAGCACTCTTTTAGGAACTCGAGGTAGGTATTCGGGCCGCCGAGGAGGATCACCTGATGGCGGAGCGTGTTGCCGCGGGTGAGAACGCTGAGGTTCTGCATCACGATCGCGTCGGCCAAGGAGCACATGATCTCGTCGGCGGGAATGCCCGTCTTGACGAGGTTGACGATGTCGGTCTCGGCGAAGACGCCGCACTTCGCGGCGACGTGGTGAAGCTTGTCGCCGTTGAAATGGAGCTTGGCGGCTTCGTAGGGATCGATGCCCGCCTTGATCATGCACTTGTCGATCGTGGCGCCGGTGCCGGACGCGCACTTGTCGTTCATGGAGCACGACGCGGTCTTTTCACCGGTCTCTTCGTTCTCCTTGAAGATGATGATCTTCGCGTCCTGGCCGCCGAGCTCAACGACGGAGCCCGCTTCGGGGTGAAGCGTTTCGACGGAGAGCGTGACGGCGTTGACCTCCTGGACGAACTTTGCGCCGATCGGCTCTTCGAGAGGTCCGCCGCCCGAGCCGGTGATGAACGCGCGGATTTGCTCTTTCGGAACGTCCGGAAACGCGTCCCCGATGCGCACCAAAAAGTCGAGCACACACTCCGGCTGCTTGGTGTGATGGCGCTTGTAGTCGTGCCAGAGGATCTCGCGGCTTTCGGGGTCCACGACGACCGCTTTCACGGTGGTGGATCCCACGTCGATGCCGATGACGATTTCGCCCATGCCCCCTCCGAATGACTGACGACCGTGTCAGTGACGCTGGTGTCAGTAACGAGTTTTTCGGGATGGAGGCAACCGATTTCTTCTGACGTTACGTAAGGTTAGCGATTGAGTTGGCGAAAGCATTGGGGTTTCACGGGCCTTCGATTTGTGACACGGTCACTTCCGGAATGGGGCTTCCGGTTTTTTGAGCGTGGACAGTCAGAGGCGAACGACAAGGAAACCGAAGCGCGAGGGCTCCCCTTGGAAGGTGTACTCGCGGGCCGACGACGGCAGTTTAAAGATGGGTTCGAGTGGCCCCTGAAGCCTCGCCGCGGCGCGAAAAGCGACGTCAGCAGATTTTGGACGCGGCCCGGGATCTCTTTGTTGAAAAGGGGTACGTCGCCACGACCGTCGACGACATCGTCACCCGGGTCGAGGTCGCCCGCGGGACGTTCTACCTCTACTTCGACGACAAGCTCGATGTCTTCAGCGCGCTGGTCGACCGGTTCTTTGTGCGTTCTTCGGGGGCGATTCATCCCATCGATTTGAGCGAAGGCGCGCCGTCGCCGCGGGAGCAGCTGCGGGAGAACCTGCGACGTTTTGTGCAGCTGACCTTTGCGGATCCCGGCATGGTGAAGATCGCATTGAGCACCGCGACTGGGATCGACACGGGACTCGATCAACGGCTGGCGAGGTTTTATAGCGCGCTGCGAACGTTCATGGACGAGACGCTGCAAACGGGGCAGTCGATCGGGCTGGTGCGTGAGGGGGATCGGCAGCTGATGGCGGCGATCGCGCTCGGGGGGTTGAAGGAGCTGCTGCTCGAGGTGACGCGTGAGCTGGCCCGGAGCGAGGACGAGCTGGTTGACGCGATTCTGGCGTTTTTGGAGTCGGGGTTGCTCCACTAGGTCTGGGGGTTTCGCTTCGGTTCTTTGGTTTCGGTTTCGGTTTCGGTTTCGGTTTCGGTTTCGGTTTCGGTTTCGGTTTCGGTTTCGGGATCTTGAGCGGCCGGTCGGGAGCAGGGCAGGGGGTTCCCTCCTACTGGAGCCTTCGCTTCGCTTCGGCTGCGCAACCCAGCGGACTTCGTCCTTGGGATGCTGGCCAGACAGTCGGTCACCCCCTGCCCCGCTCCCTCCCTTCAGGTTTTGTGTTCCGTTTCTCTTTGCGAGGTGGGACCACCGAAGCAGCTTGGGGTCACTGCCCGGGCGATGCGTCTCGACTGCGTTCGCAGTCTCGACGTCCCGCAGGGTGGGGGAGCGGCGGAGTGTCGGCCTCGGCCTCGGCTTCGGCAGCGAATCGCTGACATGGAATCGCTTGGTGTTCGTTCGAAAGAGGAGCGCGAACGGTTTTCTTCGGCTCGCCGACAGCACTGAACACCGGCCATTCTGAGGCCCGGGTAGATTCAGGTGGTTGGTACGTTGTGCTTGAGGAGGACGAGGACGATCGGGCCAGAGCTTCGACGGGCTCAATCGCTCGTAGGCGCGTGAGGATTGAATCACTCGCACAGAAGCAGCGGGTGTTCTGGCTCTCGTGGCGGAGCGAACGATCCGCCAAGGTAGAGAACGCCCTCACCCGAGAAGCATGCGGCGTCGATCTCGGTTCCAACGGGCAGGTCAGGCAGTGGAGCGAACGTGCGCCCTCCGTCGCGAGACCGCCAGACCATCGCATCGCGTGGCGGCGAACGCGAAAGTCCCCTCCCGTTGGAGCCACGTACCCACGCTGCCACGTGGTCTCCGCCATCGCTTACGAGCCTGGCCCATGCGTTGAGCTCGAGAACACGGACGAAGCGGGGGCCGTCGGATCGCCACACCCCATGCGACGTGGCTACAAGGAGGTCCGGTCCGGTGCTGACGAGCGTCATGCCCTCACAGCGGTACGCGGTTGTACGAACGTCGGTGCTGTCGATGTCGAGCCGCATCCGCCAGGACCCGCTGTCCAAGGTCAACAGCGCTCGGGAGACGGCTGACGCCTCGTCGTGCCAATCCTGGTTCGGGAGGGCGAACACGGTGCCATCCGCCGTGACCGTCATGGTCTCCATCCGGACGGATGAGCTGGCCAACCACGTCCATGATTCCGAACGGGTTGCAGCCACGACTGCGGCGTGATTCGCATCGATCGCTTTCCCAGCAAGGATGTCGCTAACCGATGGGCGTCCTGCGGGCTTGGTTCGCACGAGGATGGTCTCTTCGTCGATGCACAGCACCTGCGACACCCCGCGCCGCCGGCCGAGGGTCCGCAGATCCTTCCAGCGGAACCCTCCGTCCCTTGAAATCAAGACGCGTCCGTCCAAGCAGCCGGCGGCGATGAGGCTAGGCCTCCCGTGAACGGACACGATCTGTGGCGGAATTCGCACCCCGCGGTGGGAGCGTTCTCGAAGGGCGATCCGTTCCACCGCCCCGGACTGAGAGACGCGCAGAAACGTAAAGCCATCTGTGGCGAGCATCGCGTCACCGCCCGACCAGCCGAGGACGGTGACCGATCGGGAGACGTCGGCGGGCAGTGCGATCGAGGACATCACGAGCTGAACCATCCATCGGGCATTCGATCGGTGGTTGATCCATCGCGGATGAACCCGGCATCGCGTCGCCCAACCACAAGCTAGCCGCTGACCCTAGTCGGACGACAACAAGTCGTGCGCGGTTGAAGCTCTTCAAGCAGAACCTTGAAATGCAACGGACAGTAGCGCTCAGAAGTAGTCGGCGGTCGTCTTTGCGGCGCGGAGCATGGCGAACGCGCTGAAGAACGTGATCGCGGCTCCGAAGATCGGGAGGAGGAGGATGGCGACCGCCGCGCCCGGAACCGCGCGTGAAAGGCAGTTGATGAGGAAACCGACGACGAGAAGCACGATGGTGCTCGTGAAGAGAACCGAGGTTCGCTCGTAGAGGGAGTCGTCGCGAAAGTAGAGCGCGAGCTTGCTGGCGGCTTTGAGCATGCCGAGAAGCATGGTGAGGCCCCCGAGGCTTGCGACGAGGGTCATGAGAAGCGCGACCCCGAGGTTGTCGCTGAGCAGTCGAAGACCGCTGATCACGACGACGATCGCGCCGAGGACCGCGACGACGGCGGGGGTCTGCGCCCGCGTTGAGGAAGGCGCTCGGGCCACGAGAATTGTGCCGACGAGCGCGAGGGGCGTGATTCCTGCCGCGGCGAAGTCAGCGAGGGCGAGAAGCTCGTTTTCGTCGAGAAACGTAGCGGTCACGCTGGCGACCGACGCAGCGACGCTAAGTAGCAGGTAGCCGGCAAAGATCTTGAACCCGAGACGAACTTGAGGCGCGCGCATGGCCCGAGATACGGCGTCCTCGTCGTGACCCTTCCCGCCGCTAGAAGTTGGTGGGCGCGGATTCTTGGCGCATCCGCGCGAGAGCGAACGATCCGCGGACTCCACCGATGAAGGCCGCCAAGGCGAAAATCGTGAGAATGAGTCCCGATGTTGGCCGCGCGCCCGCCTCTACCGCGAGAATCATTCCAAAGATTCGTTCTGCGGCGTAGACGATGAGGAGGAGAACCGCGGCCACGCGGGAGTGCTTCAAGACACCAAAGCCGAGGCCGCCGATCAACGCTGCGTCGATGAGCGACCAGAGATCAATGCCAAGCGCCTGGAGGAACTCGACTTCCGCCGCGCTCAAGATCGCGAAGAGTGTCGTTATGCCGGCGATAAAGAACGCGAAGTAGGCAGCCTGCTTGCAGGCGGCGTGAGCGCTCGTCTCCGTGCTGACGTCCGGCCAAAGGAAGTTCTTCTGAGCCACTCAATGGACATACCACAGGCGTACTTCGGCCGCTTTTCATCAATCGCGAATCTCGGCAGAATCGGGAGATGAGAGTTCGCTTTTTTGTGTTCATGTTCGTGCTTGCGGGTTGTCCCGACACGGTCTGTCGGGATGACTTTCTCGTCTTCGACCCGGACACAGACACCTGCGCGTGCCCAGATGGCCTTGTGGTCAATGCGGATCGAACGGCGTGCGTTCCGGAAAGCCGGGATGATGGCGGCATCGACGCGGG
>JBCDAA010000482.1:0-6375 GCA_039186435.1 Myxococcota bacterium
CGCGCCATTGCCGGCAGGTCGCGGTTGGTCGCGCAGAGAAGCCGCACATCGACGGAGAAAGGCGCGCGATTGCTGCCGACGGGAAGGATCTCCCCATCCTCGACCGCCCGGAGGAGCTTTGCCTGAAGAGGCAGCGGCAGTTCGCCGAGCTCATCCAAGAAGAGCGTGCCTCCGTCCGCCTTTTGAAACTCGCCCTGTTTGTCGGAGACCGCGCCGGTAAACGCGCCCTTCACGTGCCCAAAGAGAACGCTCTCCAGCAGCGTCTCTGGAATCGCCGCGCAGTTGACGGTCACGAAAGGCTCCTGCGCGCGCTTGCTGTTGAAGTGCACCGCGTGCGCGACGAGCTCCTTGCCCGTCCCGCTCTCGCCGTGAATCAACACCGGCGCGGTCGTTCCCGCGACACGCTCGATGCGACGCTCCACCTCCAGCCACGCCGGCGATAGCCCTTTGATCAAGAACGGGCGCCCGCTTCCCTTTCGACTCGCGCGATAGAGCTGCGCGCGGCGGAGAAACTTCGCGGACGATGCGGCGACCTCTTCCAGCAGCGCGATCGTGTCGTCGTCGAACGCGGAGGTTCGCTTCGAGGAGACGCTGATGACCCCGATCGCACGACCCTGATACGGAATCGGCACCGCTGCGATCGACGCAACCTCAAAGAAATAGGGCGCGTAGTGGGGGTCCGTCGCGGCGTCGCGGCAGAGGTACGAGGTATTCTCGGCGTACGCGAAGGCGGCGACACCATTGTAGTCACGCCCCCTTCGGACTTCGATGACGTCGTCCGGCAGCGTGATGATCAGGTCGTCGACTACGTGAAAGTGGATCGCCAGCCCGGCGCTCTCTTCGTCGGCGCTCTCGTCGTCGGCGAGGAGGATCGCGCCATGTCGCGCTCCTGTTCGGGCGAGCGCGAGCTCCATGATCCGCCGCTCGAGGGACTCGACGTCCGAGGCGTCGTGGAGCACCTCGTCTGTTGTCTGCATGATTATTTAGTTTATTTTCTGCAACAAAAATTGCAATAAATAGACGAATGGCAGAGAATTACCTTGTGATTTCGGGTCATGGCGGCTTGGCACCCACCTTGCTCTACATGTGGGCAACACCCCACAAGGATTCCCCCATGACCCGCACGATTCTCGCTTCCGTTCTCGCTCTCTCCTTCGCTGCTTGCTCGCTCGAGACCACCGAAACCGGTGACCGAACGTCCGCAGTGGCCGGCCGCCCCTACTTCGATCTCTTCGAGGGCGCCGACGGAGACTGGTACTTCAACCTGAAGGCGGCGAACCATCAGGTCGTGCTTTCGTCCGCGGGTGGCTACGGCACCCGCACCTCGGCGCTCAACGCCGTGCTCAGCGTTCTCGACAACGGTGAGCAGGCCACGCGCTTCGACGTCCAACCGGCGGCGAACGGCGAGTACTACTTCAACCTCAAGGCGCGCAACGGCCGAGTCATCGGCACGAGCGAGACCTACGTCACGCTTTCCAACGCCCGCCGCGGTGTCGACGGCGTGATGCGCAATGTTGGCGAGTACCTGGACTACCTTGCCGGCCGCACCGGCGAGCGCTTCCAGGTCTTTCAGGGCGCCGACGACCGTTTCTACTTCAGCCTCTACGCGGGCAACGGGGAAATCGTTCTGCAGTCCCAGGGCTACAGCGACGAAGCGACCGCGTGGAACGCGACCTTCTCGGTCGCCTCGAACGGGGTGGACGAGGCGAACTACGAAATCAACGAAGCGAGCAACGGCGGCTTCTACTTCAACCTGGTCGCCACCAACGGTCGCGTCATCGGCACCAGCGAGGTGTACTCGACGCGGTCCAACGCGCAGCGCGGCTGCGACGGAGTCATCGCGCTCCTCCCGCAGGTTGAGCTCCTCTGACGACATAGAGTTATCCACAAACGGGGTGGAAACGCGGCGATGGTTTCATCGCCGCGTTTCTTTTTGTGGGTTGGGACTCGTTGAATGAAAACGAGTCCCCTTCGTATAAGGTCTCATGCGAGTCCACTTCGCGATGCTCGCCGCATTCTTGGCGGTCATCTCCGTTCCCTCAGCCCAGAGCCAAACGCCGCGCGCCGTCGCGCGGGCGCTCGCACGACTCGACGCGTCGGCCTGCGCGGAGAACCCAGCGTGGGCCGCACGACAGGTGCAAGTAGCGGCGGTGGTGTTCCCAGAAGGCGTCGTGGTGAACCTCTCGCCCGGCGTTCGGGTCGCGGATCGCGCGGGATTGAGAACGTGCCTTCAGAGCGCCCTCAATCGCGCCCTCGCGCAGGTGGATGGACGATCTCCTCGCCGGCCACGCTTGGTCAGTCGAACCATCACCATTCCTGAGACGCGCGGCCTCGCAGCTGCGATCGAGGCCGGCCTCGCATCCAACCAAGCGTCGATCGAGCGCTGTCTCTTCGAGAGCGATCGTCACCGCCGCCGGGTCGGCGGACGGGTGCGCGTCCAGGTTGCCCAAGGCGCAATCCGCGATGTCGAGGGCGATGGGTCGGTACGCCGCTGTCTCCAGACCGCAGTACGCACGCGCCTTCCCGACGGAGCGGCGTTCGTGGAAGTCACCGCAACCCGAACCGCGGTCGTCCGCAACCTCCGCCGAACCGACGGGACCGAAGGCGCCGTTTGCCAGTGGGGCGAGTCGGAGCTCCGAGGACACGACCCCTCGCTCCGTGTCCCGGAACCGCAACCCTGCCAACAAGGTCTCACCTGTTGCTACTCAGGAGGCATCGCCGGTCTATCCTCGACCTGTCGAAGCGTCGCGGCGACAGGCTGCCCTCGCTTTCCCTGAACTCACGAAAGTGACAGCGTGCACGCGGCAGGCGGTCGCGATCATCAATCACCCCGAGCTGGCCATTCATGTCTTTCCGGAAGACGCGCTCGACGCGTCGCAGCGACAGGCTGCCCTCGCTTTCCCTGAACTGACGAAGTGAAGAAGAGCGTCCCCGCACGAGCGTTATTGCGTCCTCGTCCCTCGCCAAGTGAGGAAAGTGAAGATCGTCCCCTCACGAATGACTCGTCGTTCTGGCCGTGCGAGTCGCCGCGATGCGAGTTGCCGCGAGTCGCCAACCACCCGCGAAACGCCAACGCTGCGAAGCAGCGGAGGCGAATCGCAAAGCGAGACAACGACACTGCGAAGCAGTGACGGTGCATCGCCCGGGCAGTGACCAAAGCCCGCTTCGGAGCTCCAAGCCCCGACCCGAAACGGAACAAGCGACCTGAGGAGGGAGCGGGGCAGGGGTTCCCGAACGCGCAGCCAGCGTCGCGACGAGCGAAGCTCGTGCGCGTCGCGCAGCCGAAGAGAGCGAAGCGAACGAAGGGAAACTGCCTAGGAGGGAACCCCTGCCCCGCTCCCGACCGGCCGTGCAAGATCCCGAATCGACCCCGAATCGACCCCGAATCGACCCCGAATCGATCCGAACCGACCCCGAATCGAATCGAACCCAATCCGAAGAAGCGACCCCCCAGATTAAGGAATCAAGAAGCGCGCAACCACCGGACGATGATCGGACACCACCGGGAGATACGAAGGCATTGTCTCGTCGATCGCCAAAATCTCCGTCGTCCCCTCCCCGTACTCCTCGAGCGCGTCCCGCGTCAGCAGGATGTGATCGAGAAGAATCCGCCCCGGAATGAACGAGTACTCGTCCGCAAACGCCGCCTCGAGCGTGAGAAAGCGGTAGAGCTCGTCGTCGATCAGAAACGGCCGAAACACGTTCACCGGCGGACTGTCGGTGAGCTCGTCGTTGAAGTCGCCCGCGATCACGATGTCCGGCTCCATCGGAAGCTGCTCGCGCACCCACTCGTCGAGCGCGATGTTGCCCGCCTGGCGACGCAGCCGACTCGGTTCGTCCGGACTTGCTTTGAGGTGGACAACCACAAAGAGGAAGTCGAATCGAACCACTCCGTCGTCATCCAACACCCGTACGTCGACCACCAAGGGATCGCGCGGAAAGGGACCGTTCTCGCGCGGAAAGATCCTCCGCGGCGTTTCGACCTCGAGCCGGTCGCGGCGGTAGAGCACCGCGTGCTGAAGAAACGAGTCGCGATCGAAGTTGAGAAGGAACTCGTAGTCCGGAAGCGAGTTGGCGAGCTCAATGAACTCGGAGACCTCGATAATCTCCTGAAAGCCGATGAGGTCGAAGCCCTCCTCGACGATGATGGCGCGCGCCGCATCCATCGTTCCCGTGTCTTTCGGAAACCGTTCGAGGTTCCACGTGACCACGCTGAGCGGAAGCGGATCCCGATCCGGCGCGGTGTCGAACGCGCTATCGGCGGCGTCACCCGCGTCAACGCTCGCGTCGAACTCCGCGGAAGACGACGAGCAGGCAATCGTGAGGACGAGAAGAAGACGAAGCAAGAATGTTCGGTAGCACACGTTGGAGGAGGCGACGCTGGGCATCATGGAGGGGATAGGTTCATGCGCCCTCCGATTCCTTACGTCGCCGACCGAAAAAAGTTAGGGCTACGTCGATTTCACGAGATGCACGAAGGCCCGAATTCCGGCGAGAAGCTCGCGATCGTCGGTCAGCTGCTCAAGGGAGCGGGTCATTTCGCGGCAAACCCGGTCCACCTTCGCCTCGAAGTCACCCTTGGTTTCTGCGAGCAGACGTTGGGTCGCCTCGAGCTCGACCCCGCGCGCTTCGTGCGCCTGCTGAAGTTGCTCACGTTCCTCGCGGTCGTGCTTCGCATCGAGTTCCAGCTGTTCAACCCGCTGCTGGAGCGCGACGACATCTTCGCGCGGGAACCGCGTTCGCTTTCGCAGCTCCTGAAGGCGCACCTTGAGGTGGCGATAGAGCGTTGCGGCCGGGCGGAGCGCGGTGCCGAGGAGATAAAAGGCCGCGAACCAGTTGCCGAGCTCATCGCCCGCGAAACGTCCGACCGCGAAGGCGATCGCAGCAGCAGCGACGTGAATCCCGAGGCAGGCAAAGAGCAATCGGCGGGAGGCCACCTCCGCGTACGCTTCGTCGTCCTCGTGAATCGCGATGTCGCGGCGTTTGCTCTCACGCTGGTCGATCGCGAGCCCGCGCGCTTCGAGATAGAGATCCCAGGGGTATCGAACGATCGCGTAGAACGCCAAGAGCCCGCACGCCGCAGCCAGTCCACGCATGAGGTTCCACCCGTCGATGCCGAGCCACTGCGTGGTCGCTACCGCGAGCGCCGTCACCAGAACCACAAAGAGCCATTCTCCTGCACGGTTCATGAATCCTCGCTTTCGCGGAACTGCACTGCGAAGAACGTTCCAGCACAATCGTTGGCAAATCTGAGCAACGTCCGGCGCGCGGATACCTGCAGTGCACAACCTTGTACATCCGGTGCTGGCGCGGCATCGCTGCTGGCACTACCACTGGGACATGCGTTTGCTTTGGGTGGTGGTCTTGCTCGTCGGATGCGGACGAAGTCGCCTCGTAAACCCACCGCCGCCCGTCGACGCAGCCGCGGATGCGGACGCGTCCATCGACGCCCCGATCGACACGGGAGTGGACGCGCCCGTCATGTCCGTGTCGCTGGAGACGGCGCTCACCTGTGGCCTCGACGAGGATTCGGTCGTGCGCGCGGCAGCGCGCTGGGTGAACTGCAACCCAGACTTTACGGGAAGCGTGCAGACTGTCGTCGAGGCGTGGGAAGGCTTCGTTCTCGGAAGCCTGGATCCCTTTGCTGCGTCGTCGATCGGATTGCCCGGCACCTGCAGCACCTGGACCTGCGCGGCGAGCGCGGGCGCCTGTGATGAGTTCATGGCCTGCGAGGCCGAAGCGGTTGCGATGGGCCCCTGCGTCGACGGCGAGTTTCGTTGTGTTGGGGACGAACTGGCGCGATGTCGCGACGGTCAGTTTCGCGCGCATCTCGACTGCGGCGAACTCGGTGCAACGTGTGCGGGCGGCGCCTGCGACCTCGAAGGCTGCCGCTTTGGCGGGGTCGGGGCCACGCGAACGGGCTGCGAGGTCGGCGATATCACCCTCTGCGGCGGTGGCCTGCGGGTTGACTGCGCGGATCTCGGTGCCGATCGCGCATGCGCGCTCTTCGCAATCGGCGGGGAGATTCCGGTGGAGTGGTGCGCTCCCGAGGGCATGAGTGCCGATGGCGCTTCCCCCGCGGCGCGCGTCGACTGCGAAGGCTCCGTCGTTTCGTTCGAGAGCGTACTCGGCACGCTCTACTCCATTGACTGCGTCGAGCTCGGCTACATGGGCTGTGACGACCGCGGCTGCATCTAGATCCCAGACAAACTAGATTGCTCGTCGCTTAAACTGGTCTCGTGATCGCGCCGGGCTCGGTGTTCCTCGCAAGACGCGAAGTCGATGGAATACCAGTGGTATTTCAAGACGAGCAACGCCGCGAGGGGCGGCGAGAACAAGCGAGCGCGGGGTCAGTTTAAGCAAAGAGCGATCTAG
>JBCDAA010000483.1:0-6374 GCA_039186435.1 Myxococcota bacterium
CACCATTGTGGATGCCGCCCTTCACGTGCTCGCGACGCAGGGCGCCCGCGGGCTGACTCATCGCTCAGTCGACCAGCACGCGAACGTACCGATGGGGACGTGCAGCAACTACTTTCGAAACAAGCACGCGCTCTACGTAGCGATGGGCGACCGGATCTTCGAGCGCCTCACCCCGCCACCGAAAGACCGCGCGGAAAGCGCGACTGCGCCGCCCTCCGTCGAGCGCTTTCAAGAACTGATGCACGAACTCATGGATCGGGTACGCGCGCAACCGGCGCTACAGCTCGCACTTCTCGAGCTTCGCCTCGAAGCGACGCGGCGTCCCGAACTTCGTGAAGGACTCGTTCGCACGCTTTCGTCTGCGCTCTCGATCGATCTCGAGTTCCACGCGCAGGCGGGTCTTCCTGGCGGCCGCCGGGAGCTCGTGCTCCTTCACCTCGGAATCGGCGGACTGATTCTCAACTTGGTGACCATGCCCGAGGTGCTCGGACTGGACGACCCGCACGAGATCCTCGACGACCTCGTGCGGCGCATCCTGGACGGGTCCGAGCGCGCGTGAGGCTTAGGTAATGATCAGGTTGAGGATTCGGTCGGGGACCCAAATCGTCTTCCGGAGCGTGCCGGACGCGAGGGCGTCCGCGATTTTCGGCAGCTCCCGCGCGGCGGCCATCGCGTCTTCTTCCGACGCACCCGGCGGCAGAAAAACCACGCCGCGTTTCTTGCCCTTTACCTGCACCGGAATCTCAAGGACGTCGTCCTTGAGCAACTCCGCATCGGCAACCGGCCACGTCGCGTACTGAATCGATCCCGTTTCCCCAAGGAGCGCCCACATCTCTTCCCCGAGATGCGGCGCGAAGGGATGAAGCAGCTGCGCGAGCGTCTTTACCGCCGACTTCGGCGGGCCACCGGCGACCTTTTGAAGCTGATTTGAGAGCACCATCATCGCGCTGATCGCGGTGTTCATCTTCAGGGCATCGATGTCTTCGGTGACCTTGGCGATCGTCTTGTGCAGGTCTCGAAGAAGTTCGTCGCTCAGCTCCCCGTCCCCCGCGCCCTTCGCAAGACGCCAGCAGCGATCGAGAAAACGACGAATACCGCCGATGCTCTCCGTCGCCCAGGGCTTCGTCGCTTCCAGAGGCCCCATGAACATCTCGTAGACGCGCAGCGCGTCGGCGCCGAACTCACGAATGATGTCGTCCGGGTTGATAACGTTGCCGCGCGACTTGCTCATCTTGCGCGCCTTCGCCTCGATACGAACCGCCGGGTCGGCTTTGAGGATCCAGCCGTCCGCCGTCTGCTCTACGGCGTCCTCGGTGTGGCTCTTTTCCTCTTTGACCTTTTCGCCCTTCGCATCGGTCTTTTCGATGGTCTCGATGTACTCGAGCTCGCCGAGGATCATTCCCTGGTGAACGAGCTTCTGAAACGGCTCCGGCACCGGCAGATGACCTTCGTCGTAGAGCACCATGTGCCAGAAGCGGGCGTAGAGAAGATGGAGCACCGCGTGCTCGGCGCCGCCCACGTAGAGGTCGACCGGCAGCCACGCCTTAACCGCTTCCGGGGACCACGCGAGGTCATCGTTGTGCGGGTCGCAGTACCGCAGGTAGTACCAGCAGGAGCCCGCCCACTGCGGCATCGTATTCGTTTCGCGCGCAAACCAGGCGCCGTCTTTTTGAAAGAATCGCCAGTCCTTCGCGCGCGCGAGCACGCCCCGCGGATCATCGCCCGGTCGGTAGTCCTCAAGCTCCGGCAGCTGCACCGGCAGCTCGCTTTCCTTAACCGCGATGGGCGAACCGTAGTCGACGGTGAAGTCTTTGCCTTCGACGCCCTTTCGAGGATCGCCTTCGCCCTTCACCGGGAAGTACACCGGGATGGGCTCGCCCCAGTAGCGCTGGCGGCTGAAGACCCAATCGCGAAGCTTGTACTGCGTTCGCGCCTTCCCCTGACCCTTCGCTTCCAAGTCGCGCGTGATCGCGGCCTTGCACTCGTCGGTCGTCATCCCGTTGTAGGCGCCGCTCGCAAGCGCCACGCCCGGTTCGGGTCGCGCCACCTTCAACGGGCCGACCGAGTTCCCGTCGTCGCTCACCACTTCGACGATCGGCAGGCCATACGTCGTTGCGAACTCGAAGTCTCGCGTGTCGTGCGCGGGGACGGCCATGATCGCGCCGGTGCCGTAGCCCCAAAGGACATAGTCCGCGATCCACACTGGCACCTTCGCGCCGTTCACAGGGTTGATGGCGTGACCCCCGGTGAACACGCCCGTCTTTTCCTTTTGCCGGTCTCGGTCGCTCTTGTTCTTCGCCGCCGCGACGTAGGCGGTGACTTCGTCCCGCTGCCCGTCCGTCGTCAGCGCTTCGACGAGCGGATGCTCCGGCGCCAGCACCATGAACGTCGCGCCGAAGAGAGTGTCCGGACGGGTCGTAAACACCTCGAGGGTGGCGTCGCTCCCGTCAACCGCGAACGTCACCTCCGCTCCCTCGGAGCGCCCGATCCAGAGGCTCTGCATCGTTCGCGTGGACTTGGGCCAATCGACATCGTCCAAACCGGCAAGCAGCCGGTCCGCGTACTCGGTGATCTTCAGCACCCACTGCCGAATCGCACGGCGCTCGACCGGGTGGCCGCCGCGCTCGCTCTTCCCGTCGATCACCTCTTCGTTCGCGAGCGTTGTTCCGAGCGCCGGGCACCAGTTCACCTTCACGTCGTCTTGATAGGCGAGCCCGCGGTGAAAGAGCTGCAGGAAGATCCACTGCGTCCAGCGCACGTACCCCGGGTCGGTCGTGTTGACCTCGCGGCTCCAGTCGTAGCTGAAGCCGAGCATCTTGAGCTGCCGCCGAAAGGTCCCGATGTTCTCCGCGGTCTTCGTGGCCGGGTGCGTTCCCGTTTTGACCGCATGCTGCTCGGCCGGGAGCCCAAACGCATCAAAGCCCATCGGATGAAGCACGGACACGCCCTGCGCTCGCTTCGCCCGCGCGACGATATCGGTCGCCGTGTAGCCCTCCGGGTGCCCCACGTGAAGACCGTTGCCCGACGGGTAGGGAAACATATCGAGGATGTAGAGACGCTCCCCGTCCGGGCTCTCCGGCGTGCGAAAGGTCGCGTTCTCGTCCCAATAACGCTGCCACTTTGGCTCGATGGCCGAGGGGTCGTAGCGCTCTTCGTCGTCCATGGTGCGAAACCCGTAGCACGGCTCTCCGGCGGCATCGACCACCGACGACAAATGCCGTTACTCTGTCGCCCGTGATGCGGTCCCTCCCCCTTCTTTGCGTCCTCGCCATCGGCTGCGGCGGCGGCTCTGGAGCGCCTGACGACGGCGGCCGCAGGGACGTCGGCAGGGCAGATGCCGCGATCACAGACGCTGGAACCGACGCAGGCGCGGATTCTGCCGACGCGGAGTTCGAAGACGCCGGTTTGGACGATGCGAGTTTGGAAGATAGCCGCGTCGACGCGCCACCACCGCTCGGCCCACCCTACCCGATCGTTCTCGCCCACGGCTTCTTCGGCTTCGAGGAATTCGCGGGTCTCGACTTCGCGACGTACTTTTTTGAGGTTCGCGAGCACCTCGAGGACGAGCTTGTCTTCACGCCCGCCGTCGATCCCTTCAACGACTCGACCGATCGCGGCCGTGAACTCGTCGTCGCCATCGAAGCGATCCTCGGAGAAACCGGCCACGACAAAGTGAACCTCATCGGCCACTCGCAGGGCGGCCTCGACGCGCGCTTCGTCGCAAGCACGCGCCCGGATCTCGTCGCGTCGGTGACCACCATCGCCACACCTCATCGCGGCACCCCTTTGCTCGACGTGCTTCTGGGTATCGTCGAAGACGACCGCCTTGCCACCCTCGTCGACGATTTGGTGCGCCTCATCGGAGCGCCCCTCTACGACGCCGCCGGCGAAGAAACCAGTCTCTTCGATGCCCTTCGCCAGCTCTCCCGCGAAGGCGCGACCGCGTTCAACGAGCGCTACCCCGACGACCCGTCGATCCCTTACTACTCGATTACCGGCCGAAGCGATCGCCGCTTTGCAGTCCGCGCGTGCCGCCCGGACGGCGACCTCGAGGACTTCATGGAGCGCTGGGACGGCTTTCTCGACCCGGTCGATCCGCTCCTGGCGATCAGCGAAGCGATCGTCGACGGAGGCCTCGGACAGCCCTTTCCCAACGACGGACTCGTGCGGATCGAGGATGCGCGATGGGGTCGCTTTCTCGGATGCATCCCCGCCGATCACCTCGATCAGGTCGGGCATCTTCTCGGCGACGGACCGGGTTTTGGCAACGCCTTCGACCACAAGGAGTTCTTCGAAGGACTCGTCGCGTGGCTTCGCGCGCAAGGTCTCTAGCGATCAGCAGCCCTCTGCCGAGTCGAAGATAGTGTCCATCGCCTGACACTGATCCTCCCACACGTCCTCATGCACGGAGGCGGCAAAACCGATTCGCGCGTAGAGTCCAGGCTTGCCAAGTTCGCGATGCGCCACCCAGCCAAACTGCTCGCGGAGAAGCGCGTCCAGCGAAGCGTAGAGTGCGTCTCGCCACCCAAGCGGATCCCGAACCTTCACCGCGCTCGGGTGGACTCCGTTCATCGTCGGAATGCCGTCCTCCGCCCCGCGCACATCGAAGGCGATGTCGCTGAGCCCCTCGCTACCAAGCCACCCTTGAACCGCCGCGAAGAGCGCATCGGTTTGCTCTTCCGGATAGCCGCGAAGCTCAACGCCGAAATAATACATCCGCGAACTCTACGCGCACTGCAGGGAGACCTGAAGCCCTTGGCGAGAGGGGCTGAGGGCGTTAGGGTCGACTCGTCGCGCGGGGCGCCTTCAGGGCTGAGATGAACCCGTCGAACCTGATCCGGCTCGTACCGGCGTAGGGAACGCGATCCACGCCTTCCTGCGCCTCAACCTCTCCGAGATTGATGGACGTAAGATGACTGAACTTAAACACCCGCTTCCGCTCCAGGGCGCCCACGACCCCGGCAACGCTGGAACGACACCCGGCTCCTTTGCCCAGAAAGCCGACATCGGCGGCGCGCGTATGTTCGCTTCACCCGATACCCCGGGAATGCCCGCCCCAAGCGATCGAACTGCCTGGGACTTTCTTCCCGAAGGCTGGCGTCGTGAGGGCAGCGTCGCGATCGCCCCGGACGGGTTTCAGCCCACAACCCAGCTGGAGCACGCCCGCCTTGGCACGATCACCCCGCAGATGAAGCGGGTCGCCGAGCGCGAGGCCCACCTCACGCCGGCGCAAGTGCGGGACGAGGTCTCGGCGGGTCGGCTGATCCTTCCCGCGAACCTTGTGCACCTCGGGTACCGCCTCGATCCGATGGCGATCGGTCGTGCATCCCGCACCAAGGTCAACGCCAACATGGGCGCGTCGCCGGTCTCCTCCGGAACGGACGAAGAGGTTGAAAAGCTCCGCTGGGCCGAGCGCTGGGGCGCGGACACGGTGATGGATCTCTCCACCGGTGGGGACCTCGATGCCTGCCGCGAAGCCATCGTTCAGAACTCCACGGTGCCGATCGGAACCGTCCCCATCTACTCGATGATCCTCGGCAAGAAGATCGAGGACCTCACCGAGTCCGACATCATGGCGACGCTGCTCCACCAGGCCAAACAGGGCGTCGACTACTTCACGATTCACGCCGGCGTGCTTCGTGAACATCTCCCCTTCGTGAAGAACCGCCTCATCGGCATCGTCTCGCGCGGGGGTTCGCTCCTCGCGAAGTGGATGATTCACCACGGCAAACAAAACCCGATGTACACGCACTTCGACGAGATCTGCGACATCATGCGGGAGTACGACGTTTCCTTTTCCCTCGGCGACGGGCTGCGACCGGGCGGCCTCTCCGACGCCACGGACACCGCACAGCTTCTCGAACTGCAAACCCTCGGCGAGCTCACGGAAAAGGCGTGGCGCAAGGGCTGCCAGGTCATGGTGGAAGGACCGGGCCACGTGCCCTTCGATCAGATCGAGTTCAACATGAAGCTGCAGCGCCGGGTTTGCCACGGCGCGCCCTTCTATGTCCTCGGCCCGCTCGTGACCGACGTCTTTCCGGGCTACGACCACATCACAAGCTGCATTGGCGCCACGTCGGCGGCGTACCATGGCGCCGCGATGCTCTGCTACGTTACGCCCAAAGAGCATGTTGGGCTTCCGAAGAAGGACGACGTGAAACAGGGCTGCGTCGCATACAAGATCGCAGCGCACGCGGCGGATGTCGCGCTCGGCATTCCTGGGACCCGTGATTGGGACGACGACCTCACGCGAGCCCGCGCAGCCCTCAACTGGGACAAGCACTTCGAGCTCGCCTTCGACGGCGAATTCGCGCGAGCGCTCCATGACGAAGACCTCGACGTCGACACCGATTTCTGCGCGATGTGCGGGCACG
>JBCDAA010000484.1:0-6360 GCA_039186435.1 Myxococcota bacterium
ATTGCGGTCGTTGTCGCCGGTGGTGGCGGATCCAAACTCGACGGGGACTTCGACCCGAGCCGCCTCGAGGGCGAAGGCGAGCCTCTCTAAAACCCTGTCTAAAACCCTGTCTAAAACCCTGTCTAAAACCCAGGGTCGCGAAAGCGGAGACCCATCTGCGACATCGACGCGGGCTGCATGTTGGCGGGTCGCATCGCACTGGGCCGCATCGCACTGGGTCGCATCGCACTCGGACGCATCGCGGTCGCGGTCATCACCGCAGGCGTCATCGCGGTGTCCGGTTCGCGCGCGGCTGGCTCAGTCGCCGGCTCGACGGCGGTTGGCGCTTCCGGCTCTTCGACGCGGGTGAGGGCGACCTCGAGAATCCGATCTTCGGCAGCCGTCCGCTCGGCGCTCCAGGTTTCGTAGCCGAGCGCGGATACCTCGACGCGGTGGACGCGCTCGCTCCGAGGAACCTCCCAGCGATCGCCTTCCATTCGCTCTCCGTCGAATCGCACTTCCGCTTCCGGCACCAACCCTTGGAGCACAAAACTCACCGGCGCCGGCGTGACCGCCGGTGGCTCCATCGCTTCGGTCGACTCACCGCTGATCGCCAGACCCACTCCTGCCACCAAACCGATCAGCGCGAACGCAGCAACGCCAAACCAGAGCTTGCCCAGGCCAGCCGTTTTTGGAACGGGCGGAAGATCATCGAGAGTCGTCGCCGCGGGGTAGTCGGAGGTCGACGGGGTCTTGCCCACGTAGATGACCGCCGAGTCGCCCGGCTCGTAAGCCGCCCCCACCGACTGACGGAGTGCTTCCGCAAGCTCAGGCTGCGTGTCCTCGAGCAGGTGCGCCGTTTGTCCGGTGGCGACGATCAGCGCACGCCGCATCGCCCGCGCGTGGGGAAAACGGTTGTCGCGATTGCGCGCCATCGCCTTCATGACGAACTCTGCAAGAGGCGCCGGAAGATCGGGACGATAGTCGGAGAGCGGCCGCGGCTCCTGCGTTGCCACGCGAATCATCATGGCGGCCGCAGTCATTCCTTCGCTTGAGTGGGGACGTGCGCCGGTGAGCATCTCGTAGAGAAGCGCGCCCATGGAGTACACATCCGCAGAGGGCTTGAGCGCACGCTCCCCGCGAATCTGCTCCGGAGACATGTACTCGGGTGTCCCCACAATCATGTTTTCTTCGGTGGGTATCACCGACGCCAAACGCCGTTCGCCGCTCTCGGACGGCAGAAGTGCGCTCTTCGAAACTCCGAAGTCGAGCAGCTTCGGATACATCCCGTCCGCATCCTCGACCAGCACGATGTTTTCGGGTTTGACGTCGCGGTGAATCATGCCCGCGTCGTGAACCGCGGTGAGCCCGCCAAGAACCTGAGCGGTGATTCGAATCACCATCGGGAGGTTGAGCTTGTCGTCGATAAGGTAGTCGGTGAGCGTCTGGCCCTCGAGGAGCTCCATGACGATGTAGACCCACCCTTGTTCCACACCGACATCGAGAACATCGACCACGTGGCGATGGCGGATCGCCGCGACGACCTGCGCCTCACGGAGAAAGCGCTCGCGATATTGATCGCTTCCGGATTTGCGGAGGAACTTAACCGCGACAGGCTGATTCAAACGCAGATGCGTCGCACGCCAGACCACCGACATGCCCCCCTCGCCAATTCGCTCTTCGAGCGCATAGCGACCGTCGAGAATCCATCCCGCTTCTGGCCGTGCCATCGCCACCGCTTGATCATGGTGCAGCACCGCAACGAAGCGGCGCAAGGGACGCCCTCATTTCGCAGAGATCACACCAGATCTCCGGCCCGTTGAATACGCAAGCCAACTGCATCGACCGCGAAACATCGCGATCGACTTTGCTCAGGACGCGGGCGGCTCCGACTCGCCACCGTGGGTGACGGCCCAGTAGGAAAGCAGCTCCATGTCGTCCACTACGCGCGAGTGAAAATGACCCCACACATCGCTGATCATCACGACTGCGCTCTCGGTGAGCTTCGGCGTCAGGTACATTGCTCGATAACGCGCTTCGCTCCCGTCCTCGACCTCCCCCAAGACGGGAAGAGGCTCTTTGGAGGTCGGACAAAAGATCTCGCAGCGGGTCCCCGGCGCGATCTCGGTAAAGCCCTCCTTGCGCGGGTCGCCGTGAACCGGACTGAGGTGAACGTTCCCCTCGCGACCGTCGGGGAGACGCACGCCGATGGTGATCGCCGGATGCCCGTCAAAGGTCACATCGGAAATCCCCACCAGGCTGTCTCCTTTGGGGCCGAACGCTTGGGTGACGACGATGATCACCCCACCGCCGCCTTCGTCGATCGAAACATTCGGGGCCGGAATCTCCGAGTGTCGACCGGTAACGGTAAGGCCCTTCTCATCCACGTTGCTCATAGCGTCTCCAGAGGTCGAGACTGCCAGGGCGGGAAGCAGCGCGTCAATCCCGACGCCTTCCAAGAGCGAACGATTTAAAGCAGCCCGAGCTCGAGGAGCGCGTCCTCGGTCATCCGATCTTTCGTCCACGGAGGATCCCAGACGAGCTTCACGTGCGAACGCCGCACCCCGGCAGTTTGGCCGACGCGCTCCGCGACATCCGTCACGATCATCCCGGCGACCGGGCACGCGGGCGCCGTCAGCGTCATACGAACCTCAACGTCCCCCTCCGGCGTGATCGACATGCCGTAGATCAAGCCTAGGTCGTAGACGTTTACCGGGATTTCAGGGTCGAAGATGGTCTTGAGGGTTTCGACGATGCGCTCGCGAAGTTCGTCCTCAGGGACGGCTTCTGCGCGCTCTTCATTCCCTCCGAAGGCTTCGTCGACATCGGCCGCTTCGCCGGCTGCGGGCCCCTTCGGACCCGCGACCGGAAGATGCACGCGAGCCTTCTTCGGCTTCGCCGGCTTCTCCGCCTGAATCTTGCGGACCTTGAGGTCCTCGATGTCGAAATCACTCATTACCAATCCACGGGTAGCCCGGTGGTTTGCAATAGCGCAGCGACGTCCATGCTCACCGCCACCGTGACATGCACCAGAAAGCCTGCCCAGATGGAGCGACTCTTGAGCGCGAGGGTGCCGAGCACAAGCCCTGCCGCGATCGCGGCGATCGTTTCCGGCCAGGGCTTGCCGAAATGAATCATGCAGTAGGGAACGACCATGGCGGTAATCGCGTGGCCGCCCATCGCCGGCTCGAGGCTGCGGAGCCACGTCCCCCGAAAGAAAAACTCGAGGGAGAAGAACTGGAGCGCGTACATCGCTTCCCACGCGAAGAAGTCCCGCCAGCTCTGCCCGGCAAAACGATACATGGGGTACTTCCGCTGAAAGGACTCGTCGTAAGAGACGATCAGAACGAGGACGAGCACGACGGCGGTCGCGACGCCATAGATCCAAAGGTGGTCGCGAAAGCCCTTGAGCTGCAGCCCGTGGTCGCGAAGGCGCTCCCGAAGAACGAACTTCACGAAGAGTGCGGGGATAAGGAAGTAGCCGCCAAAACGAAACGCCGTCCACCACATCTTCGAGTAGAAGGAGAGGTCGTTCGACTCGAGGATGCGCTGCCAGGAGGGATCGTCTTCCGCCCAGCCACGAACGAGGTGAACGAAATAGGGTGAGTCCCCGAAGTACTCGAGAACGGTCAGAACAACCGCACCGATCGCGAGCACCGCGAAAGGTCGCCAGTCGGGGCCAAGGCCCGCGTCGCGACGCTTCTTTCGCGCCTTTTCGCTTCGCCGGTCGGCGGCGTCCCAGGTCTCCACGAAGAACCGGCGCGGATGAAGCTCGCCAAAGCGCTCACGCCACGTCCGAGGGGCGTTCGGGACCCCCTTCGCATCGGCGCTCGAGGCTGCTCGCTTTGATTTCTTGGACGCCATTGGGCGGCGGGAGCCTATCGCGAGAAAATGCGAACACCAACTCGACGAAGGACGCCCATCAGAAGAACGTTTTTACTTTTTCGAGGCCGACCGCGAGGGCGTCGATGTCGTGGGTCGTGTTGTAGAGACCGAGACTCGCTCGCGCCGTCGCGCTCACGCCGAAATGATCCATCACCGGCTGAGCGCAGTGATGCCCAGTGCGAATGGCAACGCCCTCCGCGTCGAGGAGGGTGCCCGCGTCGGTGGGATGAATGCCGTCGAGAACGAACGCAAGGACACTGCTCTTCTGCTGCGCGGTGCCGACCAAACGAAGCCCGTCGACCTCCTGGAGGCGCACGGTTCCGTACGCCAGGAGCGCGCGCTCGTGTTGATGGATCGCGTTGCGGTTGAGCTTCGTGAGGTATTCGATCGCGGCGCCGAGACCGATCGCGCCCGCCATGTTGGGGGTGCCCGCTTCGAATTTGTAGGGAAGGTCGTTCCAGGTCGAGCCCTCGAAGGAGACCCGGTCGATCATGTCGCCGCCGCCCTGCCACGGGGCCATTTCGTCGAGGATCGCGCGCTTGCCGTAGAGGACACCGATACCCGAAGGCCCGTAGAGCTTGTGGCCGCTAAACGTGTAGAAGTCGGCGTCGAGCTCACGAACGTCCACCTCCTCGTGCACGATGCCCTGCGCCCCGTCGATGAGGACCAGTGCCCCCGCGTCGTGCGCGAGCTTCGTCAAACGGCGAACCGGCAGCACGGTTCCGAGGGAGTTCGAGACGTGCGCGAACGCGCAGAGTTTGGTCCGCTCGGAGAGCGCTTTGGCAAACGCCTCGATGGTGACCTCGCCGTCGTCCGTAATCGGAACCACCACCACCTTCGCGCCGGTTCGTTTCGCGATCAGCTGCCAGGGCACGATGTTCGAGTGGTGCTCCAGCTCGGTCACGAGGATCTCGTCACCTTCTTGGAGGAACTGCGCGCCCCAGGCGAAAGCGACGAGGTTGATGCTCTCGGTCGTGCCCGCCGTGAAGATAATTTCTTCACGTTCGGCGGCGTTGATGAACTTGCGAACGAGATCGCGGGCGCCTTCGTAGCGCGCGGTCGCCCGCTGACTGAGGGCATGCACCGCGCGATGCACGTTGGCGCAGTCCTGGGCGTAGACCTCGCCGATGGCATCGATGACGACCTGCGGCTTGAGCGCCGTCGCCGCGCTGTCGAGGTACACGAGCGGCTTGCCCGGATGCACCTCTTGCGCGAGCGCGGGAAAATCCGCCCGGAGCGCGTCGACGTCAAAATCCGGAAAGGTGACGCCCGCAAGGGCGGCTTCGATGGGCGAGACCGTCATGTTTCCTCCAGCTCGAATCCTCGAAGGGTGTCCGGCTCCGGCAAACGCAGGAGCACGCTTTCGGTGAGCTCCTCGCGAAGCGCTGCGATTGGCACCGCGTCCACAAGCTCCCGAAGAAACGCAAAGGTCAATATCCCCTCTGCCGTCGCCGAGGGCACGCCCCGGGAGCGAAGATAAAAGAGCGCCTGCTCGTCGAGAGCACCCACCGTCGCGCCGTGCGACGCAACGACCTCGTCGTGGTCGATCTCCAGGTGCGGCTTGGTGTACGCATTCGCGCGATCGCTAAGAAGCAGGTTGCGGTTTTGCTGGTGTGCCTCGGAACCGGGCGCGCTCCGGTGCACGATCGCTTGCCCGTCGAACACGGCCGTTCCTTGATCATCAAGTACGCCGCGGTAGCGCTGATGACTCGTGCACCGACCGGCCTCGTGATCGACGCGCACGTGATGGTCGACGTGTTCTTTTTCGCGGACAAGGTACAGGCCGTCGAGGTGGGCTTCGGCTCCGGGCCCCGCAAAACGAAGGGAGTGGTCGAGACGCTGCGGCGCGCCCCCAAACGTAAAGGTGTGGCCGCGATAGCGCGAGTCGCGATCCTGCACGATCGCGAGCGCCGAGAGCACCGCGCCGCGGTCTTCGTGAATGCGCACGTGGTCGAGCTGCGCGCCAGCGCCAATCGAAACCTCGGTGACCGCCGCGGTGAGGCGACTGTCGCCCGAGCTTCGTTCGATGAGCGAAAGCGACGCTTCGCGGTCGAGCACGACGAGAACTCGCGGTGCCAAGAGCGAGGGGCCGCCTTCGACCTCGATCTCGACCGGCGTGGTGACCGCGCCATGCACGTGAAGCACCAGCGCGTCCTCAAAGGTCGCCGAGTTGAGGGCCACGAAATGCTCGTTGGTCGCGATGCTTCCGAGGGTGTTGCGAAGCGCGTCCGGAAGGTCCGTCAGGCGATGCACCCCAAGGCCCTCGGGCGCGTTCGGGCCCACGACGAGCTGCGACCCGCGAAAGAGCACCCGAAAATGGGACGAAATGCTGGCCCAGCCGGCCGCGGTATCGGTGGCCTCTGGCGCGGGAAGATCGCCGAGGAGGTGCTCAACGCGGGTAAAGCGCCAGGCCTCGGTTTTCTTCGTCGGAAGTCCGAGCGTGCGCAGCGAACTCAGCGCGCCTTCCCGAAGCGGACTGAGCCACTCCGGTCCGGC
>JBCDAA010000485.1:0-6345 GCA_039186435.1 Myxococcota bacterium
ATTTCGTTCGCCTGCGTATCTACCTGGCGAGCGTGATGAAGGTTGGACGAAAGAGGCGCTGGCTGCTGATCGCGTTGACAGCGTGCTCGACGACGGTCCCCGAACCGCGACCGACGCCGACGCCGACGCCGACGCATACGCCGACGCCGACGCAGACGCAGACGCAGACGCAGACGCAGACGCCGACGCAGACGCAGACGCCGACGCCGACGCCGACGCCGACGCCGACGCCGACGCAGACGCAGACGCAGACGCAGACGCAGACGCCGACGCCGACGCCAACACCGGCGGCGCAAACGTCGCTGGTGGAACGCGTCGCCGCACGAGAGGGCCTTTCGGGCGATGGTTGGCGCACGATCCTTCCGGCGCCGGATCACGACCGGATTCGCTGGGCAACGCTCACACCCGCGGGACACATCGCGGCGATGACGACGCGCGGACCGAAGCGTGTCGAGGGCAACCGCTGGGTACCGACGCGACTTCGGTTCGCCGAGCCGACCTACGACGCGTTCGAGGTTCGCGAGGACTGTCACGTCGTTCGCCGTCGCGATCAACGCGACTTCGGCGCGCCCGAGACACATCGAGGGGAGCACTGCAGCGATGACCTTCGGGCAACGCACGTCTTCGAAGACGCCAACGGAAACCCCATCGCTCGGGTGGGTGACGGGCGCATTCTTCGCTGGAGGCTCGGTCGCCAGCGCATGGGGCATGTGTACCCCGATGAACCCGGTGCGCCGGTCGCGGTGGTGGTTCGACCGGCCGGCGGTCCTGGGGGAGGCTGGCAGCCCGTGATGAGCGGGATGCCCGACGTCATCGCCGCGCTACCGATGGAGCCAGCGGTTCTCGTCGGCGCGGAGGGAGACGTCGCCCTCATCGAAGAGGGCATCGACTTCGATCGCGCGCGGCCGATCGTCACCCGTCCGCGACCGCGTCCGCTGCTCGTGGTCGAGGTCCCCGGCGATCTTTTGATCGTTCGCAGCGATGGCATTTGGCGGGGCTCCGAAGCGCTTCCCATCCCTCCGGGCGTTCGCGCATGGCTTCGTCGCGCGCGGGAAGTCGTCGGAACTCCCCTGCGCGGCGGGAGCGCAATCGTGGGCGCCGGCACCGGGCTCGTGCACATCGCCGGTTCGCAAACCACCTTCCTCGATCTTGGCGGGAGCGATGAGGTCGTGGGCCTCGCTGCCGACGAGGACGCGTGGTTCCTGCTCACGCATCGCGGCGTCGTCGTTCGCGGCGAAGGCACCCGCTGGCGCCGCGTCGGTCACCTCGGAGAAACGCAGCGCGTGTCGCATCCCCTCGGCGTCTTTCGCGACCGCGGCAAGGTACATTTCGCGGATGCACGTCTTGAAATCACCTGCGCCACGGCGTCGGGCCTCGAACGTTGCGGACCGGCGCTGAACCTACGGGAGCGACGTACGCACCCGCTGGGCGATGCGCTTCTCGTCGACGACCAGTCCATCGATCTCTACCTCGTCACGAGTACGGGCGCGCGTGAGCTGCCTCTTCCACTGCCCCGTCTTCATCACGTCTTTCACGCAGGGCGAGCGGGCACGCTCTACGCACTCACTGACGGAATCATCCAGCGCCTCGAAGGACGCGCGTGGCGACCGCTCGTCATCCTGCCCGAAGGCACTGCGTTTCCGGAAAACACTGCGACGGAGGAAAACACTGCGACGGAGGAAAACACTGCGACGGAGGAAAACACTGCGACGGAGGAAAACACTGCGACGGAGGAAAACACCGAACCCTGCCTTTTCTTCGCCACAGCGAACAACCGGCTCGTCGTGGGTCGACACAGTGGTGAAATTCTCGCGCGACGCGCCCCCTGACGCGCCCGAACGATTTCTCTGTCCCTCCTCTTCGTCTGGCCCCAGCTCACCGGTAGAGTCGGGCTATGGATGCGCTAGCGACGCACCGTTTTCATTTCGCCTTCACGATTTCCTATCACTACCTCTTTCCGCAGCTGACCATGGGTCTCGCGCTGCTGATCGTGGTGCTGAAAGGGATGGGTCTGAAGGGCAACGCGCAGGCGAACGAAGCCGCGCGTTTTTGGGCCAAGATCTTTGGCGTCAGCTTCGTGATGGGTGTCGTCACCGGCATCCCGATGGAGTTTCAGTTCGGTACGAACTGGTCGCGCTTCAGCCAAGCCGCCGGCGGCGTTGTGTCGCAGACGCTCGCCATGGAGGGCGTCTTTGCGTTCTTCCTCGAGTCGGCGTTTCTCTGGATGCTCCTCTTCGGCGAAAAGCGCCTCGGCCCGAAACTCCACATGGGCGCTGCCGTGCTCGTCTTCGTTGGCACATGGCTCAGCGGATGGTTCATCGTCTGCACCAACGCGTTCATGCAGCATCCGGTCGGCCACGAGGTTCTCGAGGACGGCACGATCGTGCTCCGTGATCTCTCCGCGTTTCTCACGAACCCGTGGGCCTTCGTGCAATACGCCCACACCATGATCGGCTCCGTCGTCACCGCGTCCTTCGCGATGGCGGGCCTCGGCGCTTTCTACGCGCTTCGAAAAAAGCACCTCCCGCACGCGCGCCTCTTTCTCAAGGTCGGCGTCATCGCGGGCGCCATCGCGAGTCTCATGGCGGCGTTTCCCACCGGCGACCTCCAAGCCAAGCTCGTCGCCGAACATCAGCCGATCACCTTTGCGGCAATGGAAGGGCATTTTGAAAGCGAGGAAGGCGCGGGCCTGGTGGTCATCGGTCAGCCCAACATGGAAACGCTGACGATCGACAATCCGATTCGCGTGCCCAACATGCTGAGCGTCATGACGCACCAGCGCTGGTCGTCGCACGTGGTTGGCCTGAAGGAGTTTCCGCGCGATCAGTGGCCCGACAACGTTCCGCTCCTCTACTACGCCTATCACATCATGGTTGGGCTCGGGACGATCTTCATCGCGCTCATGTCGCTCGCTGCGTTTCGCCTCAAGCAAGGAAAACTCACCGAGTCACGCCTCGTGCTCTGGGCCTTGATGCTCGCGGTGCCCTTGCCCTTCATCGCGAACACCGCAGGGTGGATGACCAGCGAGCTCGGCAGACAGCCCTACCTCATCCATGAGCTGATGCGCACCGCCGACGGCTACTCGGCACAGGTCTCGGCGGGCAATGCGCTCTTTTCCCTACTCGGGTTCATGGGCCTCTACGCAATGCTCTCGCTGCTCTACAGCATGCTCCTCGCGAAGGTCGTGCGACGCGGACCGGAGCCGGCATGAGCACGCTGGAGATCGTTTGGTTCATCCTGGTGGCGTCGTCTCTCGCCGTATACGTCGTGCTTGACGGCTTTGACCTCGGCGCCGGCATCCTCCACCTGCGCGTCGCCAAACACGAGTCGGAACGCCGCGCCCTCCTCCGCTCCATCGGCCCGGTCTGGGACGGCAACGAGGTCTGGCTCATCGCCGGATCCGCCACGCTCTTTCTCGCGTTTCCGACGCTCTTCTCTGTGGCGTTCAGCGGCTTTTACCTCCCGCTAATGCTGGTGCTCTGGCTGCTGCTCTTTCGCGCCCTCGGCATCGAGCTTCGACACCAGCTCGACGACCCCCTCTGGAAGGAGGGCTGGGATGTCGCGTTCTCGGTTGCGAGCACCCTTCTTGCGTTCGCTTTTGGGGTCGCGCTCGGCAACGTGGTTCGCGGCGTGACCTTCAACGAGGAAGGCACTTTCTTCGCTCCGTTGTGGACGCACCTTGGACTCCGGGATCCTGTCGGCGTCCTCGACATCTACACGATCCTCGTCGGCATCAGCGCGGTCGTCGTCCTCGCCTATCACGGCGGCCTTTGGATTGCGGCCCGCACCGACGAAACGCTCCAAGCGCGCGCAAAGACCTACGTTCGTCGCCTTGCGCCGGCGGTGGTCGTCCTGCTCGTGGTGCTCTCGGTCGCAACGTGGATCGTGCAGCCAAACCTCGCGACCAACGTCAGCGAGCGCCCCTTGGGCCTCGTGCTTCCCATCGGTGCCGTCGGCGCCTTCGCCGGCTCCATCGTTTTCTTTCGAAAGAAAGCGTTTCGCAACGCGTTTCGCGCCAGCTGCGTTTTCGTCTTCGGGCTGGTGGCGAGCGCCGCGTACGCGGTGTTTCCGATGGTGCTTCCTGGACGAAGCAGCGGCGGCCTCTCGATCGCCGACGCCGCAGGAACGGACTACGCGCTCACCGTCGCGCTCTACTGGTGGATTCCCGGAATCCTCCTCGCCACGAGCTACTTCATCATCCTCTACCGAAGCATGCCGGCGACCTTTTCGGTGCACGACGACAGCGAACACTAAGCGACTGCGACTACGAGCAGGACCAGAAGTACGTCGGCGTTCCGTCGGACTTCAGCAAGATCTGCCCGTTTCCTCCATCCCCGAAATTCGCGTTGAAGGGCGCTCGGGCGTCGAGCTGAAAGAGCAGCTTCGAAAAAGGAACGGTGCACTCCTGAATGAAGGTTGGATGCCCGCCGAGCTTTGGGCCGTACTCGGGCGTCAGACCTTTCGCCTCCACATACGCCGCGTAAGCGCCGAAGCCGTCGAGCTCGTCGGTGTGTCCGCCCGCCCCATGAACAAGCGCGAGGAGCGTCTCGTCGGATTCCAAATCAAGCTCGGCGCAAAGCGGCGGCTCGAAGGGAAGCTCTGCGTGCTCCTTCCAGTCGACCAGCGAAACGACCTCGGCATCCCGCGGCATCGCAACCTCGCCAGGCGGCTTCGTCGGCCGCGCGCTCGGCGAAACCTCCCGGCATAGCGATCCCGTGAGAATGCAATCACCGCTCGACGGCTCGCCGTTCGACCACACCTCGCACACGAAGAGCTGCACCAGCGAATCCGAACGGAGCGCGCTATCCGGCAGCGCGCGGCGGTCGAGCTCGAGGAGGGGCGCCAAAGGACGCTGGCAGCACGGGCACGCGGGCCAGGACTCCCCAGCCGAAAGACGCATCGCGCCGCGCAGGGTTCCGTGTCCGGCGTGCTCTCCTTTTCGAAACACCGGAGTCCAGACAGCACGAGCAAGCGGCTCGATTCGGCTCTGCCACGCGCGCACCTTGGCTTGGGTCGCAGCCGCCGGACCTGCCGCCGGCGCAACCTCGTCCACCTCCACGTACCCCGATCCGAGCTTCTTTCGAATCTCCTCCTCGATGAACGCGTCGCGCTCCTGCGGCGTTCGAAACCAGTGCTCCTTCGAGCGCCCGTTTTTCCCACACGCGCCGGACGTGATCTCGACCTCACCGCGATCCCAGCTGATGTCCCAAAAGCGCTTGCCGCTCGGCAGTTCCTTCATGAATGAGCGCGTCGGCATCGAGTAACGTACGGCGAGAAACGCGGCGCCTTCCCGCGGGCAGCGCGGTCCGTGATAAGGCTAGCCCGCATGGCGATGAGGTACGCGGCGGTTCTCCTTCTTCTCGCAGGTTGCGACCTCTCGCGATTCGCCGCGAACTCCACCGGCTCCATCTTTGCGCGCGCATCGCCGGCGCTCGATGAGCATTGGGACGTTGACCTCGCGGGAGAAGCCCTTCCCTCGTCGCTGATGCAGATGGAAGGTCTCCTTCAAGTCGTTCCTGAGAACGAAGAAGTCCTCCTCAACGCGATTCGCGGGTACGTCTCCTACGGCTACGGCTGGGTGGAAGATCGAGCGGAGGTGCTTCGCGCTGCCGGTGACACCCAAGCGGCCGAACGAGAAGTGAAGCGGGCCATCCTGGTCTACGAACGCGGAGCGACGCTTGCCAAACACTACATGGCGCTTCGCCACGACGGCTTCGACGACGCGCGTCGCGACACTCAGGCGTTTCGGCGCTGGCTTCGGAACGTCGACGACGCGGACGATCTCTGGTGGGTGGGGTACGCGTGGGGACAGCACATCAACGCGCGGTACCCGAACAGCCCGCATCCGGATCGAGCCTTTGCGATTTCCATGGTGCGTCGATCGGTGGAGCTCGATCCCACGGTCTACGGCGCTGCAGGGTCGGCGTTTTTGGCCTACGTGGCGACGCGTGCGCCAGGCTCCACCGTCGAGGGCGCCGAGCGCGCGTGGACTCTCGCCCTCGAACGCGCGGAGCGACGAAACCTGCTCATGCAGGTCATCATGGCGCGCACCTACGCGGTCCGCATCCGCGATCGCGAGCTCTACCTCACGCTCCTTCGTGAGGTGCTGACAGCCGGCGACGTCGCCCCGGAACTTCGCCTTTCGAACAGGATCGCGAAACGACGAGCGCGCCGCTACGTTCGCGAAGTCGACACGCTCTTTCCCTAGATCGCTCTTTGCTTAAACTGACCCCGCGCTCGCTTGTTCTCGCCGCCCCTCGCGGCGTTGCTCGTCTTGAAATACCACTGGTATTCCATCGACTTCGCGTCTTGCGAGGAACACCGAGCCCGGCGCGATCACGAGAC
>JBCDAA010000486.1:0-6330 GCA_039186435.1 Myxococcota bacterium
CATGCCCGATCCAGACCCGGAGCCCATGCCCGATCCAGACCCGGAGCCCGATCCAGACCCGGAGCCCGAGCCAGCACCGGAGCCCGAGCCCATGCCCGATCCGGAGCCCGAGCCCATGCCCGATCCGGAGCCCATGCCCGATCCGGAGCCCGAGCCCATGCCTGATCCGGAGCCCGAGCCCGATCCCGAGCCCATGCCGGCATCGACGATTCCACCGTCCATCGGCGCGCCGTCGCAAACGCAGTCGTCGTATCCGTCACCGAAGTCGTTGCACATCTGAGCGCCGAGCACGGCAGCCGGACAGAAACACACCTGGGTCTCGCCCGGCGTGCAGACGTCGCCGTCACCACAAGCGCCCACGAGTGCGATCAGCGCGATCGCCATGAAGCTGATCCAGCGCATTACTCCCCCCAACCTCCGCGGCCATTGGCGTCGCCAACATCTGCCGCGTCGAACGCATAGATCGTCGCCAGCTCGTCGCGCACCGACAGGAGGGTGGTGACCGCGTCCGCGGTGAGCACCGGGGCGTCTCCGATCGCATCGTGGATCGCGATCAGATCGGCGCGAGCGATTCGACCTCGCGGTGTGAACTGAAGAGCCATCAAGTGGCCCTTCATACGCGACCAGGCCCGCGCTTGCACCTCAAACGATGGGGTCGGTGCCTCGATTTCACGAATGACGCGATTCAGCGACGCAATAATGGTGGCGACGACCGCCTCTTCCCACGCCGCCGCTGCCTCATCCCGTAGCTCCAGCATGCGCGCACGGGCTTCGTCGGGAAGCGCCGACCCGGCGTGATGATGAATGATTGCACGGCCTTCCAGGAAGGCATCGTACGCGCGCTGACCCAGGTCCCCGCCGGTCTCCGCGTCTCGACGCGCCGCAAGGACCGCAGCGCCGAAGCTCGCTTCGGACCAGAGATCGATCTCACCATCGCTGTTCGAGTCCATGGCGACAACCGGTCGAAGGAGCTCGCCGCCGGCGTTGGCCATGGGGGATCGATCGCCGAAGTCGCGCGCAGCCCCGAACCAGCCGAAGCCCTCGTCCCACTGATGCTCCAGTCGGGACCACGCCGTCCCGCTCGACTGGTTGGGATTGTTCAGTCCGTGGTTGTCGGTGTCGTCGTCGAGGTAGTCGTCGAGACCCTGAGACATCGAGAGCGCACCGTTGAGGAACGACGACAGAAGCGCCGCATAATCGCGCCCCTCGGCGTCGACGTAGATCGGTTCGATCGGAGCCCCCGTCGGATCGAGCGGCGGAGTATCCTCGGCGTGAGCGAGCGCGAGCTCTTCGAGCGCGACGAACCACGTCTCGATCATCTCCGTCGCCCCCGCGACGCCCGGCCACCCGATGAGCTCAGTGTCGAAGTCGCGGTGTGGACCTGGCTCATCGTTGCCGGCGATCTTGCCGCGCAGGTCTTTGTTCGTCGCGACATCATCGTAAGTGACCTGTACAGCGGGAAGGTCGAGCGTGATGGCGTGGTTGCTCGACCCGTCCGCTCCGCCATCGAACTCGAAGAAGAAGCGCAAGACCGAGCCCACGTCGCCGGCGGCGGGATCGAGGAAGCCGGACTCGACGTCGCTTCCGAGCTCGTCTTCGATGTACGCGATGAAGTCGTGCGAGAGGACGTGGCGGAACGTCTGGCCGGGGTAGTTGACGCTGGTGCCGTCTCCGAACCTGGAGTCGAAAACGTACGTGTCGGGAATGACCACCGGTTCATCGGGCGGCGGAGGTGGAGGCGGAGGTGGCTCGATCTCCGCGCAGGAGCACGCGTTCCACCCCTCACGGTCATCACGACACGTCTGCGCTGCCCACCTGGCTCCCGGGCAGATACACGCCTGTACATCGCCGTGTTGGCAGATCTTGGAGCTTCCGCAGCTCGAGATGAGCCCGCAACAAGCCATGACGATTCCAAGCACTCGCACCATGAAGGCGGCCAGCATAGGCGCTGGAAGCACCCGAAACCAGGCGACTCGGAACCCACCGCGCTCGATGCCGCCGCGGTGGCGTTTCGTTCGCCCTGGAAACGATTGATCGCGTTCGCAATACCGTCGACTCGGCCCCCTGAGGCCAGATGTGGCACCGGCGCCTCCGAAACCTACGCGAGAGCCTTGAGCTGCGCCTTCATTTGCTTGGCTGCGAGGGCATAGCCCCCATCGTTTCCGTCGACGAAGTGCACGTGGTCGCCTTCGTGTTTGGTGATCACGCAGGTCATGAGCGCGCTGGTCGCGGCGTGAACGCCAAAGACGATTTTCCCGGCGGCGTGCTCCCGCTCGAGGAAGGCAACGACCGCCCGCTTTTGCGAGAGGGTGACATCGAGAACCATGCGCAGCGTGTCGTCGAACTTGCGATAGTCCGTGTTCGCGACCAGCTGGTCCTTGTACGCGTCGCCGGGGAACCCAAAGAGCTTCCAGCCTTGCCGAATGAGCAGCTTTCCCAGGCGGTTGAAGCCGAGCGCCCGGAGCTTCATGAGGCGAACCGCGGTGCCGCTCGCCTGCCCGCTCAGCAGCTTTGCCTCCGCGTCGAAGAAGCGCGCCTTGGTCGCCAGGCGCAGGCTCTCGAGCGCAACCGGATGGCCGCCGCCGTCGAGGATGCTCTCGATCTCCGCGATGACCCCCTTGTAGATCGTCGACGCTGCCGCCCGATCGTCCACGCACGCCTGCACGAGGAGACTGAGAACCTCGCCCTTCTTGCTCGGCACCGGCTCCCAGCGGCATTCAAAGCCCGTGAAGTCCGCGTTCTCGCGACCCGGAGACACCGCGTAGGCCTTGCCGCGTTCGGGATCCTTGACCCAGTGCTCCCCCTCGGTCAGTCCGCTGCCCGCAAACATCGCAAAGGTCGCGTGGGCACTCGCGCGATAGCGCGCCACCATCACCGGGTGGCCCGCTTCTCGAAGCTCGTCGATCGGAACGATTCCCGCGCGCATCCCCAATCGGAAGGCATCACGAGCACGCGCCTGAAGGCCGCGAAGCGCCGGACGCACCTGTCCCAACCGCGACTTCGGACAGAGCATCGTCGCGCCGTCGCCGCCAAACACGAACGGGATCTCGACCCCGGAAACCGCGTTCCGCATCGCCACGATCGACGCAACTCCAAGCGCGTTCACGTCCTTGTACCGGCCCTCCTCGATCGCGCGCGTGGACCCTTCGACATCCGTGATCACCAAGCACCAGCTATCGGGCGCCTGCTGGTACGCGTCCGGATCCGGTACGTCGGCAAAACGGTCGAGGGAAGGCAGATCCTCGAAGAAGCGTTCGTCCCCCACGGCGCGGAAGCTACCACTCCGAGGGAGGGTGGTTCCAGCTAGGGCGTTCGCGACCAGCTTTGCCCCGCGTTGTCGCTCGTCACGGTGATCCGCTCGCGGCGCGTCGAAAAGTCGACTTCCCAGGTCGATCCGGCAACGCGGAACGCAGTCGCGTTCGATTCGGCAGGCAAGTCGAGACCGGATCGTCGCGCGAGATGAACCACGCGCTGCTCGGGAGTAAAAATGAGCACCTCTGAACGCAAAAAGATCGCAAGGTGATCCTCGACCACGATCGGTGGCGTGGAGTCTTCGATCGTTGCGCGGTCTTCGCTGGACAGGCGCACGGGATCGGCCCAGCGACCCTCACGCCAGACGGTATACGTGCGCGGACATTCGCGGTGGTGCAGCGTCGAAGCGAAGCACGCTTCAACCTCTTCGACGACGCGCATGCGGCCGACGTTCCACGTCTGGTCGACCAGTCTCTCGGCCGGCGCGGGCTCCAGCTCAGTCTCCCTCGAGTTCGCCGGGGCCATCAGCGCGACCAGCTCGCAACCGGTGAGCAGTGCGACGAGGAGGATCCGCATGACCGACAAACTTACGAACCGGCGAACCTTCTTCCCAACGGGTCTAGGGACTGGCACGGCGCCAGGTTTGGCCGCGGTCGTCGCTCCTCGCCGTGATCACCTCGTCGCCGACCGCGAAGTCGACCTCCCACGTTGCGCCCCGGATCCGAAGTGCCTTCGAGTCCGCCTCGTAGGGGAGCTGAAGACCCGACGACCAGGTGAGCTGCGCGACGGTCCTGTCGGGACGCAGCACAAACACGTTGCGACCAAGAAAGACCACAAGATGATCCTGAACGACCGTCGGCGGGGTAGAGTCTGCGACGGTCGTGGAGTCCTCGTCTTCAGTTCTCGCCAGCGTAGTCCACTCCCCCGCGCTCCACGCCTCATACGTCCGCGAGTAAATCGGGTCGTGGATCGTCGTTGTGCGAACCACCGTCTCCAGAAGACGAAAACGCCCAACGTTTCGGGTCTCGTCGACAAGGGTTTCCCGTGAGCTGAGATCACATCCGCTGAGAAGAAGCGCGCAGAGTACGACTCGCATGCGGCGGCAAACCCGCGATCGCGCCGCGCTTGTTCCCGCGCAACCATTTTTCTTTACGGCGCGAGGGCAAAGGTTCCCGCCACTTAGCGTTGCAGTTTGCGCGCAAGGCTCACCCGGCACCGATCCACCCTCGATTTTCCGAGCTACGCTGATCGTGGGGGTTCGATGCGCAAACGCGCAAAAGCGACGGTGTTGATCACCGGGGCCAGCACGGGTCTTGGTCTCGCCCTCGCCAAGCGCCTTCTTCGATCGCAGCGCTACCGTCTTGTCCTCACCGCGCGCGCTGAGTCGCTCTCCCGGTTTCGCGAGCACGGCATCTTCGGAAGCGACGAGGTATGGATTCGGCCCCTCGACGTGCGCTCTCACGCCCAGCGCGTCGACGTCGTGCGCGAGATGGAACTCCTTTGGGGCGGCATCGACGTTCTCGTCAACAACGCGGGGGTCGCCTACCGCGCCGTGGTCGAACACATGGAGGACGCCGACCGCGTCGACCAAATGGAGATCAACTTTCGCGCGCCCATGGAGCTCATTCGGCTCGCGCTCCCGGGAATGCGGCGACGAGAGCGCGGCCGCATCGTTACGATCAGCTCGGTCAGCGGCATGATGGCGATGCCAACCATGTCCGTTTATTCGGCGAGCAAGTTCGCCCTCGAGGGGGCGCACGAGGCCCTCTGGTACGAGGTGCGCCCCTGGAACGTCTTCGTCACGCTCGTGCGCCCGGGGTTCATCCGCTCGGAGACCTTTCGCTTTGTGCGGCGGACCGAGCTAAGTCGCCAGGGCGAGGCCGACGTGACCAACGCCTACCACGCGCACTACCGCGGCATGGGCGGCTTTATCGAACGCGTGATGCGCCGCTTTGCCCTCCAGGATCACGACGACGTGGCCAAGGTCGTGGCCCGGGTAATGCGGCAGCGACGACCGCCGCTTCGGGTGTCCGGAACGCTCGACGCGTGGGCGTTTTCGATGTTGCGACGGCTCTTGCCGCGTCGGCTCTACCACGCGCTTCTCTACCGAAACCTGCCCTCGGTGCGGCAGTGGGGTCCGAAGCGTCTACTCGGCCGGGACGCTCAGCTGGACCGTGAGCGTGGGCTGAACCTTTAGCGTTCCCAGCATGGCGCTGTAGGGCTTGATGCCGAAATCGGGCTGATGGAGTCGTAGTTCGGTCACCCAGCGGCCGTCCGATTTCTGAACGGTGGCCGTGATCGGCCGCGTCGTTCCGTGAAGCGTGAGGTCGCCTTTCACGGTCGCGCGCTCGCCTTCGATCGCGACCTCCGACGAAACAAATCGAACATCCCGATGTCTCTTGGTCTCAAGGACGTCTTTCTGAATGTTGCCTTCGATCTTTTTCTTGTCCGACGCGCTGAGCGTGGAGGGCGAATCGCGACCGTCCTGCCGCGCACACTCCACCCGAAGGGAGGTCGGATCGAAGGTGCCCTCGACGCGACCCTCTTCGACGGTGACCTCGAAGGTACCCACACGAATCTTCAGATCGTGGGCGATCTTGGAAAGGAGCCCTTCTTTGAAGGTGAAGATCCAACACTCGGCGTTGTCGGCGCGGTAGGTCGGCATGGCGGACGTGTACCAAAGTCGCGGAAGTGGGGACAGGGAAGGTTTCGGAATGCCGCGTGGTAGAGAACGACGATGAAGCGCATTCTTGGCGTTACGGGGTTTGTGCTCGTGGCTTGCGGCGGCTCACATGCAGAGCCGGCCCAACCCGAAGGCCCAGAGCGTTCGGAATCGGCCGCGAATGCAGAGCCGGCGCCGGAAGCCACTCCGGAGGTGACGAGCGCCGAAACTCCAGAGGTGACGAGCGCCGAAACGGGCGAACCGGCTCCATCCCTCACCCCGCTCGAGTTTGTTCTCGTGCGGCGAAGCGCGGAGCTTTTCGCGGCGCCGAATTCGGACGAGCGCGCCCAAAACCCCGACGGTGAACGCTACGCCTTTCGCATCGGGGACGCCTGGGTCTTTCGCCATGTGGCCAC
>JBCDAA010000487.1:0-6320 GCA_039186435.1 Myxococcota bacterium
AGAACATCGAGGTGCTGATTTTGGACGCGCAGCGCTATCGTTACGACCCTCGTCAGGAGCGCGTCTACAGCGGCTCGGCGAGCCCGTCCGAGGTTGAAGCGCGCCTTCGGCGCGACGTGCAGGACTTTCTCGAGTACTGCCGCGGCCAGCTCTGAACACCCGTCAGTCGGTCCGTGGCTCGGGTGAGGCGCCCTTCTGCGAGCCGAAGAAATGCCGAGCGCGAGGAGACGGGTTGTGCCGCGTCGCGGCGACGGGGTTTTTGGGACGACCTAGCCGCCGAGCGCGAAGCCGTCGTGTAGCACGCGCACCGCGAGCTCTGCGTACTTCGCGCGAATTAAACACGAGGTTTTGATCTCGCTGGTGCTGATCGCCTCGATGTTGATCCCCTCGTCGGCGAGGAGGCGAAACATCTTGGCCGCAACGCCCGCGTGGCTGCGCATGCCGAGGCCGACGATGCTGACTTTGACGACGTCCTCGTCGATGGTGATGTCGCCCGCTCGAACGTTCGTCGCGATCTCTTGCGCGATCTCCCGCGTTCGATCGAGGTCGCCTCGCGTTACCGTGAAGGTCAGGTCCGTGGACCCGTCGACCGCGATGTTCTGAATGATCATGTCGACGGATATGTTCTGCGCCGCCAGGGGCTCGAAGATGCCCGCGCAGATCCCGGGCTGGTCCGGCACCTTTCGAAAGGTGATCTTCGCGGCCTTTTTGTCGCAGGTCACGCCGGCGACAACGACCGACTCAAGCGCTTCATCTTCTCCCGTTACCATCGTTCCCTCTGCGTCGGAGAAACTCGACCGCACGTGAATCTTCACGGCGTATTTCATGGCCAGCTCGACCGATCGAATCTGGAGCACCTTGGCGCCCAGCGCAGCGAGTTCGAGCATTTCCTCGTAGCTGATCTGCGCGACCTTACGGGCGGTCGGACAGACGTTCGGATCGGTCGTGAAGACGCCTTCGACGTCCGTGTAGATTTCGCACACGTCGGCGCCAACGGCGGCCGCGACCGCCACCGCGGAAGTATCGGAACCGCCTCGCCCGAGCGTTGTGATGTTGCCGTTTTCGTCGATGCCCTGAAAGCCGGCAACGACGACCGCATAGCCTTCCTCGAGGGCGGTGCGCAGACGGTGATCATCGACCCGCGCGATGCGCGCCTTGGTATGCACGCTGTCGGTCTCAATGCGCGCCTGATGGCCCATGAGGCTCATGGCTTTGACCCCCATGTCGTTGAGGGCGATGCACAAAAGCGCGGCGCTGACCTGTTCGCCGCTGGCGACGAGGACATCCATCTCACGATCGGCCGGACGTTCGCTGAGGTCGCGCCCGAGCGTGAGCAGCCGGTCCGTCTCGCCGGACATCGCGCTGACGACCGCGATGACGTCGTGGCCTTCCTGGCGGGTGCGCGCGATACGCCGCGCCACGTTCTGAATGCGCTCGAGGGAACCGACGCTGGTCCCGCCATATTTTTGCACGTGTAGGGCCAAGGCTCGCGCATCTTAGGGCGAGGTGGCGGCGCGTCAACGTTCCGCTTCGTCGCCCTCCTCGTCCTCGTCTTCGTCGTCGTCGTTTTCCTCGGGCTCGGGCCGCGCACGCGGTGGCGGCAAGGGGCGGCCGTGGTCCTCACGAAGCTTTCGCTCAAGCTTGTCGAGGATCATTCGCTCGATGTAGGCGGGCATCGCCGGAATGCTGAGCGTGACACGAACCTGGGTTTGCCCGTGCGCTTGCGCCGGCACGAGCTCGAGGCTCCCCGGAACCGTTCGCTGGCCGTGGGGGTAGTCAAAGAGCAGATAACCAATGTCCCGATCGCGGTCGCGGATCGGAAAGCCATAGTCCACGCGCAGGAGACGTACGACCGTGCTCCACACCTGTTCCATGCGATAGGCGTGCATGTCACTGCGCCGTGCGGCCCCCGTCGCGGGAAACGCGAGGGTGAAAACGAGCACGAGAAGCGTAGCGAGGCGCGTCATCTCCTCGAAGCTCAAGGATTGCGGCCGCGCGGTCCAGTTTTCGGCGCTTGTGGATCAGAACGTCTTGGGCGGAGGCGGCTGGCTCAAGCCCTGCTTGATCTGCTCTGCGCCGAGGAGGTCGCCGATGCCGATGTTCATCGCAAAGAGCGGCACGATGCCGGCAATCGTGATGAAGATCGACTGGATCACATACATCAGGAAGATGTAGACGGCGCCCTGCTCGCCCACGAGGGACTCCGCGAAGTAGAGCTTCAAGCCCGTGGAGATGGCGAGCTGAAAGGCGCCGAAGAGGCCGGGTCCTGTCGGGAGGAGAATCCCGATGGCGAGGATCCCCATGATGGCGACGCCGTGGCCAGGGGTGACCGGAATCCCGCAGCCCCAGGCGAGGAGCCACATGCCGGCGGCGTTGGTGCCCCAATAGATCATCGTCTCGGTTAGAAAGCCGGCGGTGAGCTTGAGGCTGCCGAGGGAGCGGATGCCGTCGGCAACCTGGTCCACCTTTTCCGCGAGGAGACTTCCGACCCGCTTGCTGACGAGGCCGATGACCTTTTCGGTCGTGCGAACAGCCCAGGCGCGCTGCCAGAGAAAGACCGCGAGCGCGATGAACGCACTGCCAAACACCGCGAGCGCGACGTAGCCGTACAAGGGAAGCGCTTGGGCAATCGGGTCGTCGGTTTCGACCTGCGGAAGCGCAAAGAGCGCCCAGGCGACGCAAAGGCTGGTGACCAGGCCATCGACAACGCGTTCCACCGCGATCGTGCCGAAGCCGGCCGAGACCGAGATGCCCTGCCGAAGTTTGGTGAGCGCCGGACGGGCCATCTCGCCGAGGCGCAACGGGAGCGCGAAGATCGCGAAGAAGCCGATCCAGTTGAGGGCGATCACCTCGCGGAGCGGCAGCTCCTTGATGGGCGCGATCAGAAAGCGCCACCGCGACGCGCGAAACCAGTGGGTGACCGCGAGCGTCGCGATGTAGGCGGGGACCGTCCACCAGACGACGTGACCGAACGCTTCCCCGCTCGGGATTAGCGGCACCCCACCCCGCGCGGCGATCCAGGCGAAGATGCCGCCGAGAACAAGCGAAAGCACCAGCTTCGGGAGGACGCGACGAAGGACGGAGGGAGGGGCCTCAGGGCTCTCTTCAGCGGTCTCCGATTGACTTCCTGCGCTCATCGGGCCGATTCCCTATCACTTTTCGGGCCAACGCGCTGCTCACTCGTAGTCGGCCGTGCCGTCGAGGATTCGCTGGGGGTGGGTCGAGAGGAATGCCTCGGCGGGGCCGTCCCCGATCCGCTTTCGCAGCAGCGCGATTCCTTCGGCAACGATGGGCACGTCCGAAGGCTTGTGGGCGTCGCTACAGGCGGCGTAGTACGCGCCTTCCGCCAAGAGTCGCTCCGCGGCCTTGCGGGGACGGCGGCCGTATTTTCCGGCGAGGGACATCAAGTCGAGGAGGGGGATCGCCCCGGCGCGCCGGAGAGGCTCGAGCTCGGTGCTCTTTCGAAAGAGTGGGCGGTAGCGCTCAGGGTGAGCCAAAATGGGCCGCACTCCACGGACGCGCATCTCGAAGAAGCAGTGCTCGAGGCGCATCGGAATTCGTTCGCGAGGAAGCTCGACGAGAGCCGCCTTTCCGCCCGGATAGGGCACGGCTTCGCCACGCTGAAAGAGCGTCCAAAACACATCGTCGAAGAAGTGCTCCGCGCCGAGACCGAGCGCAGGCATATTTGCGGCGCCGGCAGCGGCTTCGCAAAAACGCGCGTGGGCGTGTTCGACTCCTGCTTTGCGATTCTCAAACATGGCGGTCCGGATGTGCGGGGTCGCCATCACCGTCCCGAAGCCGATTCCCCGAAGGCCCTGGCAGAGGGCGATGCCGTCCTCGAGGGTTCGTACGCCGTCGTCGATACCGGGGAGGTAGTGAGAGTGGAGATCGACGAACGTCATTGATGCTCAGGGGCGAGCGCGGCGATGCGGGCGAGGAGCGTTTCTCGTTCGTTCAGGGAAGGATTGTCGAGGACCTCGTCGAGGAGCGTTCGAAGAATCTCGCCGATGGCTCGTCCGCCCCTTCCAAGAGCGGCCTGCACGTCGTGGCCTTTCACGGCTAGGTCGCCCACGGTGGTGGGAACGTTCAACGCGAGGGCCTTTTCCACCTCTTCCTGGAACCCTGCGAGCGCGTTCTCGTCGCCCCCTTCGGCCCGAACGATGGCGCGGCGCACCCGCAGGACCGCGGGCGCCCTCGCCTTTTCCGCCCGCTGAAGAAACCGCCGAACGCCTCGCTCATCGACGGAGGGGTCGACCCGCTGATGCCGCACCAGATGGGTGATCGTGCGCCGCTCGTCTTTCGAAAACCGGTAGTCCGTGAGCCACTTCTCGAGGAGGTCCGCGCTCGCGCCGGGATAGGTCTCGTCGGTCGCGCGAGGTCGACCCACGCCGTGAAGAAGGGCGGCCAGACGTTCCTCGGGAGGGCCCTGAAGGTCGTCGAGGGCACGGAGGCAGACCTCCCAGGCGTTTCGATCGCCCACGGGCCAGTCCGCGAGAGGCGGCAAAAGCGGACAGCTTCGATCCAGAATCCCCGTGCGGCGCATCACCTCGAAGGCGGGCGAAGGACGCGGCGCTTTCATCGCCTTGAGCCACTCCTCGCGGATCCGCTCGTGGCTCACCTTTTCGAAGGTGTCGAGCGCGCCGGCGAACGCAGCTTCGGTTTCGTCTTCGAGGGTGAACTCGAGGGTCCCCACAAAGCGCGCGCCGCGAAGAATGCGGAGGCCGTCTTCCGCGAAGCGTTCCGCGGGAACCCCGACCGCGCGAATGCGGCGCGCGGCGAGATCCTCCGCACCGCCAAAGGGATCGACAAGGGTTCCCGAGGTCGGCTCGTAGGCGATGGCGTTCACCGTAAAGTCCCGGCGCGCCAGATCGTCGGCAATGTCGTCGACGAAGAAGACCTCGTCCGGGCGTCGGCCGTCGCTGTAGGCCCCCTCGCCGCGAAGCGTCGTGACCTCGTAGGGAACGCCTTTCCAAAGAACGGTCACCGTGCCGTGCTGAATCCCCGTGGGGATCACTTTGCGAAATGCGGCCTTGGTCTCTTTCGGTTTCGCCGAGGTGCAGATGTCCCAGTCGTTGACCTCGCGCCCGAGGAGGAGGTCACGCACGCAGCCACCGACGATCCACGCGCGATGACCGCGCTCCCGCAAACGGGCGCAGACTTCGCGGACTTCGTCCGGGATCTGGTCTTCGGCAAGGGACACGGCGTCGAGGTAGGTCGCAACGAAGGAGATTGCAACCCTTCTAGGTTTCGATGCGGGGGTCGGTCGTTTCCCCTTCGAGGGGGTCGAGGTCGTAGCGCTCGCTTGCGCGAAGACGTTCGCGGATGGCCGATGCGCGTTCGCGAAGCGCGCGTATCTCTTCGGCGTCGGTCTCGGTGTCGAGGAACTCCGCGTAGCGTTCGAGACTTCCGGCAAGCTCGATTTCGTTTCCGAGTTCTTCGAAGAGTGCGATGGACTTTCGAAACGCGTCGCGAGCGCGTTCGTGATCCTCCCCGCCCCATCCGGCGGCGGCAGCGATTTCCCCGAGGGTGCGAAGGGCAACCCCGAGAAAGGGTTTGCTCCGCGCCTGCTCGAAGAGCTCAATAGACCGCGCGATGTAATCCCGGGCGAGACTGAAGTCGTGAATCAGCATGTGCGCTTTGGCGAGGCCGCGAAGAATCTCGCCTTCGAGAATGCGGTCGCCAAGGGTGCTCGAGAGCTCTTCAGCCTGCTTGAGGGTCGCGATCGCCTCGGCCGGCTGCTTCATCCGGTAGTGCGACTCGCCGAGGTTCGTGAGCACGATGGCTTGGCGCATTCGGTCTCCGACGGCGCGCGCGACGTTGAGCGCTTCGAGGTAGAGCTCTACCGCGCCCGCGTGGTCGCCGTCGTCTTGGTGAATGGTGCCGAGGTTGTTGAGGGTCTGCGCGATGCCGGGCCGGTCGCCGATTTCCTGGCGGCGGGTGAGCGCCTCCTGAAACGCGTCCTGTGCTTCGCGAAAGCGACCGGAGTCTTGGTAGACGAGCCCGAGGTTGTTGTAGCTCAGCGCGATCGAGCGAGGGTCGCTGAGCTCGAGGCGCAGGTTGAGCGCACGAATCAGGAAACGCTCTGCCGCCTCGTAGTCGCCGCGCATCCAGTGAACCTTGCCGATGTCGTCGATGGAGGACGCCACGCCGCGCTCGTCGCGCGCGAACGCAAAGAGCGCCTGGCCCGTTCCGAGATGCCGCATCGCCTCGTCGAGATGTCTGATGCTGCGGTAGAGGCGCCCGATGCGGTTGTGGGCCACGCCGCCCTTGGCCTTGAGGTCGAGCTTGTAGGCGATGTCGAGCATCTCGCGAAATGCGGC
>JBCDAA010000488.1:0-6317 GCA_039186435.1 Myxococcota bacterium
CACCAGAATCCCGAATACACAAACGCGATGCAGTCGCATCCGCGCACCATCGATCAGAAGTGCGGCGACCTCAATGGCCCTTGGCCAATTCGTCGGAACGGAGGAGATCGCCTCTCTAGACGATGCGAAGGCGGCGCCGCCCGTCTTCGTCGGTCCACATGCCGCCGGAGCTCGGCGAGAGCGCCACAACCCGCGCGAGATCGATGCCCAACACCCCCGCATCACGTTCTTCGAGTGGCTCCACCCGCGTTTGAAAGCAACCTTGATCGAACGGGTCCCCCGGCGCGTCGGCCGTTCGCTCGAGCACCTCGCGAAGCCCCTTCGCTTCATACTCGAGCGCGCGATGAATGCAGTAGGGATTGTTCCCCGGCCGGCCCATCAGCACCTGCGAGGTCCAGCTGCACCCCGCCTTGCACACGCTCGCGTAGTAACAGTCCGCGCAAAATCCCCAGAGGTCGTCGGCGGTGCGCGCGCCGAGATGGCGAAGCGCGTGCGTCTCGAGAACCTCACGAACAGGCGTCTTCGGTACAACGCCGCCGGTGTAGGTCGCAGTGGGAAGCGAGGGGCAGCCCTTGAGCTTTCCATCGGCTTCGAGACCAAGACACGAACTGCCGGCGCCACACCCCGACCAGTGCGTACCCTTCGCACCGCCATAGCGCAGCCGTTCCTCGTAGGGACCGAAGTAGCCGATGTTGTTTCCCGGAAAGAGCTGAATCCCGCGCGGTCGCAGCTTCTCTTCCTTGATCCAAACCAGCAGCGGATAGAGCTCTAGGAGATCGTAGGGCTGCAGCAAAAGCTCCGCGCGATCGGCCGCACGCCCCATCGGTACCGTGAGCTGGATCTGCCAGGCCTTGGAACCGATGTCGTTCAAGAGATCCGCCATCGCCACGAGCTCCGGCATGGAAAGGCGATTGATCTGGGTGTTCGTGGCGAGGCGCATCGACGATGCCGCAACCCGCTCCGCTGCCTCGACCGCGGCGCGAAAGGAACCCTTCACGCCACGCTGCAGATCGTGCGTCCGCTCAAGCCCGTCGATCGACACGGAAATGGTGGTCATGCCCGCGGCTTCCGCGCGCGCGACTCGTTCGGTGTTCAGACCGCGACCGCCCGTGGTCATTCCGCAGCGCATTCCGCGATCGGTGATCGCCCGCGCGATCTGATCCCAGTCCTCACGCAGATACGCTTCGCCGCCGATGAGGGTGATCTCGCGAACGCCGACGGCATGAAACTCCTCGACGACCTGCAGGCACTCGTCGGTGGTCAGCTCATCGGGCCGCGCCCTGCCGGCCCGCGAACCGCAATGCCGACATCCAAGATCACAACGAAGGGTGATCTCCCAAACGACGTACTTCGGCCCAGGTGTCGACGCGTGACGAACAAGCCGAGAAGGCTGCTCCGGCATCGCGCCCACCGGTGGTTTGGTGGTCACTCCGGTGCGACGCCGTACATCGGCTGGACAACCTGATCGTCCGGCGGCGGCTCGACCTCTTGCTGGGGAGGCGGCGAGGGAGCGACGCCATACGCGGGAACGGCGATCGGATCTTCCGGCTCGCCCACCGTGCCTTCACTCCCGTCGTCGCTCTCGTCGGGAACTTCGACCGGCTCTTCGTCACCGGTTGTGTCTGCGGGCGGCGGTTCCGGCTCCGACGTGCTTTCGCCGCTGCAGTTCATCGATGCGATCGCGAGTAGACCCGCCGCAACGACGCCCCCACGCCCGGGGAGTCGACGTGGTGCCTCCAGAGCCGGGGCCACCTCCAACGTCGCACCGCAGAACTCGCACTGCTCACTCGTCGCGCGAACGTGGTTTCGACATGACGGGCATCGGGTCAACCCATGGTTGGACGTCGGCAGCATGATCCCTCCGCGAAGAGCGTCGCTCGCCACCGACGTTTCCGCAAGTCAGAGCGCGTCGAGGGCGATCTCGACGAGGCGCGCTTCGCCACCCACGGGGGCTTCGAGCACGAGAAGCGCCTCCGCGTCGACCGCCAGGCCGCGGATCTGCGCGGTGTCGAGACCGAGGTCCGAAAGGTCCGCCGTCGCGATGAGTTCCGCGGTGTCCCCGTCAAAGCTAAGAAGCGTATCGCCCGAGGTCACAAAGAGCGTCGCCGTGACGCCGTTGCCCTGCGGGTCGACCGCGATGCCCGTCGGGTGGAAGGTCACATCCGGGTGAATCCACCACTCGAGATCTTCGCCGCCCGCGCGATCGTACGCCGAGAAGAACGACTCACTCGCAGTGCCGCTGAAGAGGTCGAGGGTGCGCGGCTGCGCGTAGATGCGCTCCCGCTCCGCGTCGTAGGCCAAGGAGTCGGAAAGCTGCGCAAGCTGAGGCTCATCTTCCCAGCCGCCGGGCTCGTAGCAGAAGTGAAGCGCGAGCTCGCCCGTCTGCGCGTCGAAGAGATAGCCGTTGCTCATCGCCGTCACCGCGAAACGGTCGTTGCCGAGGGCCGCGATGTCCGTGAGGCCGCTTCCGACCGGCGGAAGGGTCTGAAAGAGCGACCACTCGCCGTCTTGTTCGCGAAAGAGTTCGCCCGCCGCCGAAAGAACAAAGCGTTGGTTCGTCTCCGGATCCACCGTGACGCCCACGAGAACGGACTCGGAGGTCGCGAGGGGACTCGTCCCGCGGAGGTCGTCGGCGGTGAGTCGAGTTGGCACAGCGTCCATGACCGTGACGGTTTCGGCGCGTTCGAAATTTGTCGGCTCGTTCGCACAGGCAATCGCGACAAGAATGAGGGTGAGGCACAGTGAGGCACGCATGACGAGCGGTTGTGCAAGACGCGTTCCCAGCTCGACTGAATAGTCATCGACACGCCTCGTCGAAGGCTCGTGCGTTGGCTTTTTTTGTGGGGACTGCTGGCGGCGACGCCGGCGATGGCGCAACACGCGCGCTTCGACGTGGTTACGCGGGTGAACTACCACGGCGCAGTTTCACCGGACGGCGAACACCTCGCGTACTACTCGCTTCAAGGCATTCGCGTGGCACCGATCACGCGGCGGCGAGGGCCCGTCATCGCAGCTCCGGAACCGAGCGCTTGCGCCACGCTCGTCTGGTCGCCCAACTCGGAACGCCTCGCATTCGTCGCCGCGGACGGCGTCTACGTGTGGAACCGCGTCTCCGAAAGTGTCGTCCGGCTTGCAGGTTTCAGCGGCTCGGGATCCTACCGTTGCGCGATCGCCTTCGACGAGGTGAACCGCCTTCTCTGGGTCGGTCGCACGGAGCGTACCTACGCCATCTTTCGCGAAAGCGAAGGCGAGCCCACGCTGGTTCAGACGACCTCGGTCTCCCACTTCGGATTCGGCCCGACCGAGACCTCACCGCGTCTCTCATCGCGACGACTTCCCTTCGTCTACGCCTGGTCTCACGCCGCGGAGCGAAGTGCACGCATTCGCGCGGGCGAGCGCATCCTCGAGCGCATCCATCTCACCACGGGTCACCGCGACGTGATCCGGACCGGTGACGACTTTCTGGTTCCGGAAAACCCCGTGGGGCCGTCAGGTCGCATCTGCATCGAACGCGCCGAGCGTCAACGCGTCTTCTGCATGGGACCCGATCGCGACCAGTGGACCGAGCTGCCGCTCCCGGACGGAGCTACTGCTCTCCAGGTCGAAAGCCGTTTTCATCGCTCGCCCTTTTCGCCCTCGGGCCGCTACCTGCTCCTGCATGCCCTACGAGGGCGCCACTACGATCTTGCGATTCACGATTTTCAGCGCGGACAAACGCGGCGGGTTCACGAGCGCGCCTACATCGACCGCGACTGGCAGTCCGACGACCTTCTTCTTCTCTCCGAGCCCCTCGACCGAGAGCGTCCTGGTCTCGTCCGCCTCGACCTCCGAACCGGAAGACAGCGCGCGCTTGTGCGCCCTGGCGTGGAGCTGGTTCGTCCGATTTTCGTGCCGCGTCGCGACGACCTCTTTTTCATCGGCCGGGAGCGAGAGAGCACGCGCGACCTCGTTCGCGCCCGCGTTCCCTAGATCTAGGACGTACCGCGCTCAAAACTCCGCACGAAAGGGAAGCACCACCGTGTCGTACCCCGCATGCCGCGCGCCGCGACGCGAGTCTCGGTAGACAACCTTCGGATCCGGCGCGCCCGCGTACTTCAGCGCGCCCATCACGAAGCCGTCGTTCACGCCGCGAAAGAAATCCTCCATCGCCACGGGGATCGCACTCAACTCGAAATCCGCGAAGTCCTCGCCCAACTCCGCGAGCTCCGCGTGCGGCGGTCGAAAATAGCGATTGAAAGCGCGCGGCAGCCGCTTGGCCATCTCCCGCGGAGACGCCGACTCGAGCGAGCGCCGATAGATGCCCTCCGCGTCGTTCGATGCCGTGAGCTCCGCCTGGTGACACATCCACGCGCGAAGGGACTGGCCGCGCGACTTCGCCAGAAACTGCATCAGTCGAACGTAGGGCTCCATCGCGTACCAGCCGGACTCGAGAAAGAGCTCGTCGAAGAATGATCGGTCGGCCTCGGGGAGCCTCACCAAGACCGAACCACGTCCACCCGGGGCGCGATCGAGGAGCCTCATCGTCGCGGTGAACGCGCGCCCTTTGATCTCAAACGCCACTCGGTGCCAACGCTACCACGGTGGATGCGGCCGAAATCGACACCAACGACGCAAGGGATCTTTCCGCGCAATCGGCGTACCCTCGAACTGCCATGATCTGGAAACTTCTCGCCGGTTTGTTTCTCGCTGCGGTTCTCTTCTCGGGTCCTGCCCACCCCGCATCCCAAGGGCGCGCCTTCGCCGACGATCGCGTGCAACTCGACACCGAGTTGAACGTGGACGTGCCGCCCGCAGAGCCGCTCTCCTGCGGAAACGGCCGTTGTGAACCGCCGGAAGACTGCAACACCTGCCCGCAGGATTGCGGCAACTGCTGCGGAAACTACCGCTGCGAGCCCCCGGAAGACTGCAATAGCTGCCCGCAAGACTGCGGCGACTGCTGAGTTCTCAACTCAGTCGTGAGAGGTCGAGCATCAGCTCGCTGAACGCGACCGCGCTGAGCGCATCCACCGACGCTTCGATGTTCCCGTCGAGGACGAAGAGTTCGTCGAGCGCCTGCGACCCTTCTTCCGCGATCATGCCGGCGGCGAGGCCGGGCTCGAAGGTCAACACGACGCGGTAGCCGTCGACGCGGCGCACCATCCGGTCGATCATCCCTCCGTCGCCAACTTCGCTGCGTTCCCAGCCCTTCGAGGTCAATCCGAGAAGCGCACCCGCGGGCACCTCGTCGTCGATCATCTCGGCCGTAAGCGCCGCGCGATCCTCTGAAACAAAGAAGGTGCGATCGAGCTGATCGAAGGGCGGAAGCCGCTTTTCGCCGCGCATGACTTCGAGCCAGTCGTAGGCCTCATCCTCGGAGAGTTCCGCGCGGTGCACCAACGTGACCTCAGCGTCCTCCTCGAGCGCGAGTTCGCTGCCATCGAGCGCGCGAAGCTCTCGATCGCCGACCCGAAAGAGCCTTCCGCGGACCGCTCCCAGCTGCTCCGCCCAGACCAGGCGACGCACCAGATGAATCATCAAGGGATGGGCGACCAGGTAGCGCTGAAACGCCTCGAGCGACCAGCGCCGTCCGGTGCACATCGCCCGCTCGAGACGAGCGATCTCCGAACGCACCACCAGGCGCACGTTCTTCTTCAGGAGTTTGAACTTCGTTGCCGCGGCGGCGGCGAGCTCGGGGTCGTCGTTCTTCGCCGCCTTCGGCAAGCTCTTTCGACGTTTGCCCGCTTCGTCTTCGATGAGCGGGTTGAGTTCGGCGTCAAAGCCCACCCGAAAACGGCGCGGCCCAAAGTCGAGATCCATCCCGCCCGCTTCATCGAGTTCGAAGGTCGGCACCAGCCGGTCTGCAAGCTCTCCTTCGCTGATGTCGAGCCGCTCCGCGATCTCCGCGATTTTCTTCTTCGCGTTTTTCTTCAACGAACGAGAGCGGGACTTCTGCGCCAGGCGACTCACGAGGACGAGGGCAACATCGCGCTCCATTTCCGCGAGCACATCGAGACCGAGTTCCGCGCGCTTGGCTTTGCCCTGCCGCGGCCACTCCTCCATGAGCTTCACGAGCCGATACGCAATGTCGTCGTCGCCGAGCCACCCAAGCTGATAGAACGCCCACTTGTGCTTCGGGGGGTAGCCGCCCGCGAGCCACGCCTCGAAGAGACTCCAGGAAAAGCGCGCGATCGACGAGGGCTCGCACGCCGCCTGCACCTCGCGGACCCCTGCGTACACGTCGCCCGCTTTGCTGAAGGCAAGCATCGTCACAAAGTCGTCGAGGGCTGACGCGGGCAACGCTTCGCCGCTCTTAAGACGTGGCGCTTCCGCGGCACCGG
>JBCDAA010000489.1:0-6294 GCA_039186435.1 Myxococcota bacterium
ACCGAGGCTGCCAAGATCGTGCTCGGCTACGGCGAGCCGCTGATTGGACGGCTACTGCAGTACGACTCCACCAACATGACCTTTCGGACGTTCAAGCTCCGTCGAAACAAAGACTGCCCGGTGTGCGGAGACAAGCCGACGATCACCGAGTACATCGACTACGAAGAGTTCTGCTCGGGCGGCTGACGCACGAATCGCGGTTTCGACTTCCAACCCGCTCGCGGACTCGCTCGAGGCGCCCACGCCCAAAACCCGCTACCGCATGGGCACGGGAGTGGGCCGGCGAAGGTTCCTCCGCCGCCTTCCCGACCGGTGGCGCGACAAGGCTCTCCTCGGCGCGTTCGGTATCAAGCTTTAGCTGTGTGGCCGCGGATTCGTCGGCAGGGGACGAAGCCGATAGACTGAGAGAATGAAGTGGGGGATTGGGGTGCTGCTCGCGCTTTCGATGGGCGGCTGCCAGGACCGGGCGGCGATCAAGCGAGCCGAGGAGCAGCTCCGGGGGGTGGACCACCCTCGGGTCGAGGCTCTCGTCCAGCAGGACCTCGAGAACCACCAGGCTGGCGTCGTGAAGGCCGCCGCCAAGCTTGCCCCGGGCTTCTCGGTCGAAGACCCCGTGAAGCGCGAGAAACAAATGCGCGCCGCGTTGAAGATTCTTCAGCAACCAAAGAAAGGTATTGAGGAATTCGTCGCGTCGCCCATGTCGTTCATGGCGGCCCTGGATGCGAACGGTGTCGTCATCGCGCGGGACCGCGAGCCCGACCGCATGAAGGGACAGAACTACGGCGAGCGCTTCGAGGTGGTTCGCAAAGCCCTCGCGGGAAGCTCGGCGACCGGTCTCGGCGAGTTCTACGCCGAGGACCCCAACGCACCCTCCTCGTGGTCCATCCTGTTCGCGGCGCCGTCGATCCGAGACGGAAAGGTGGTGGGAGCCGTGGTCGTCGGGATTCCCCTGTGGCGGCTGGCGCAGCGGTTGAGCCGTCAGCTCCGCGTCGAACAGGCAGGCGGCGACCCGCCTTGGGTCTACCTCTACAAAGGGGACCGCGTGTTCCACTGGGACACGCCGCCCCAGATCGACGCACTGGTACCAGACGCCGCAACCCGGGCGAGGGTCCTGGCGGCCTCCCCGAGTGGCTACACCGACGAAATTCTGCTCCAGGGTGACCCCGAGGTGTACGGCGTCTTTCCCATCGCGCTCCTCGGCCCCGATCTCGGGACCATCATCTTTCGGACACCGCGCTAGCGTTTGGTTGGCGGCATTGGGAATACTGCCTCGCGAAACCGGTTACCCCAGGGAGATGTCACTCTCTTCCTTCATCCGACGCTCCGAGGCGGACCTCCGAAAGCTGAAGCTCGACCGCCCGCCGCTCGCGTACGTTTGCCAAATGGGCTTCGTACGAGACCGCCGCGAGGGCCTCTGGCTCGAGTTCGGGACGGGTACGGGCAGCACGACCAAGGTCATGTGCGACGCTCGCCAATCCGGGAAGGTGCATACGTTCGACTGGTTTCAGGGGTTGCCCACGGATTGGATCCCGGAGTACGGCGTCTACGAGGGTGCGTTCGCCCAGCCTGCGCCCACGGACCTTCCCCCGAACGCCGAGCTCGTCAAGGGCCGGTTCGAAGACACCCTCGAACCTTTCCTCAGCGCGCATCCGAACCAACCGGTCGACCTGGTTCACATCGACTGCGACGTGTACGACTCGACTCGCTTCGTGCTCGAAGCGCTCACGCCCCGGCTGACGTCCGGCACGGTCCTCGTGTTCGACGAGCTGTTCTACTACCCGGGCCGCGAGAACCACGAGGCCAAGGCGCTCTTCGAGTGGCAGCGTGATACCGGCCATCGCTTCGCGTGGATCGGGACCCATGGCCAGCAGCGGGCCATCGACGTGGTCTCCGCCGCCAACGCCGACCCTGCGTTGAGAGAGCGTGACTTCGTGGGCCCCGATCGACGCATCATCGCGCATCACGTCCCGGTCATGGACCGGGCGGCCCTAGTACTCTGCTGACGCTCACGATTGAGGGGGAAGCTCCCCGTTCTTGATGATGCGCTGCGGGACCGTGATCTCGATGCCGAGCTCGTTGAAGCGCTTGCTGATCCGCCGGAGCATCTCGCGGCGGACCGGAAAGAGCTTGTCGGGCTGCGTGCGGATCATGAACTTGATGACGACCCCACGGTCGGTGAACTTGTCGACGCCGAGCATGTCGGGCTCCCCGCTGACGAACGGCTTCCAGTCGGGGTCTTCCATCAGCTCGCGCGCGAGCTCGAGGAGGACGGCCATCACGCGGTCGACGTCTTCGCCGTAACCGACGGGGATCTCGAAGACGGGTCGCCCCCACGCGTAGGTGCGGTTGGTGACGGCCTTGATCTCCCCGTTGGGCACGAAGTGGACGCGGCCTTCGAGGTCTCTGAGGACCGTCACGCGCATGTTCACCGACTCGACGGTGCCGGTGATACCGTTGATCGTGATGAGATCCCCCAGCTGGTATTGATCCTCGAGCAGGATCAGAAATCCCGAGAAGTAGTCTCGCATCAGGTCTTGGGCTCCGAACGCGAACGCGACGCCCAGGATCGCCGCGCCGCCGAGCACCGTACGAATGTCGAGCCCGGCTTCCTGCAGGATGAGCAGCGCGCCAATGACGATGATCAATACGCGGGCGAAGCTGCTGAACGAGAAGGCGAGGGTATCTGCGCGACCCGTCCCACCTGACCTCGACCCGCGTCGTCTCCGAATGAAGGTCCGGGCGAGCCCACGCGCGCTGATCTGCAAGAGGAACAGCAGCAAGCCCATCATCGCGATGACCAGCAGGATTCGAGGGCCGCGCAGTTTGGCCCAGTGGAGGATGTTCTCCGGATGAAGCGGGCTCTTCAGCCAGATGAGTCCCCGCTGCGCCTTGCGAACCGCGTCGCGTGCTTCGTCGACGACCGCGTTGACCCGGAGCCCTTCTTCCTCGCTATGTCCGAGGCGCTCCTGTAGCGACTCACGGTACTTGGCTCTCGCGAGCACATCGTCCTCGGCCCCTTCGAGGTAGTCGTTGATCGCCGTGATCGCTCGATCCCCGCGCTGTATTCGCTCGTCGTTTCCCGCGTTCTTCGCGGCTTCACGTCTTTCTTCCCAGACGACACGAGCCTTCTTCAGGTTCTCGACCTCATCTTGCTCGGTTGCCGCGAGCGCGTCTTCGAGCTCGATTTGCGTCTCCAGCGCACGCTTCCGTTCGACGTAGTTCTGCACCTCGAAGCGCGCGCGCTCGAGTTCGGCACGCTTCTCGTTGAGGAGCTGCTGGGCGCGGAGCTGTGCCGCTGTCACGGCTGGCGACGACTCGGCTTCGGCGACTGGAGCGCCCGCTGGCGGCGCGCCGGTCTCTGCCGCGAGGGCAGCCTGCGGGATGCCGGGCGGAAGCGGCGTGGCCGTCCCGTCGGCGGGTGGCGGCACCGCGGAGGGCACCGCGGGCGCGGCAATCCGGGTGCGCCTAGGGGCTTGCCCGGTCAGCTCTGCGAGAGACCGTTCGTCGGTCTTGATTTTTGCCGCAAGGGCATCGATCTGGAGCTTGGTCTTTCGCTCGCCGGTCAGGGCGAGGTCGGTCTGTCGGTTGAAGAGCTCGTAGTCTTCCTGGAGTTCTTTGATCCGAGCTTTGAGCGCCTCCGCGTCTTCCGCGTCGTCCGGCCCGAGCGCCTGGAGGAGCTCGCGCTTGTCCGAGATCTTGGCCTCGACCTCCGCCATCCCAGCGGCAAGTCGTTCGAACCAGGCTTCCCTCTTGCGAAGCTCGCTCCGTACGTCGCGGAGCTTCTGCTTGTCGAGCTTGATCCCGCGTCGGATCCGGACGATCCGTTCCGCGTCGGACGAAGCCTCTCGTCCCTCCGCGCCACCGGCTCCGCCCGCGGCCTCGTCGGCGTCAGCGATGGGCGAGGCGCCGTCCGTGGGCGAGGCGCCGTCAGTCGACGGGGTCGCGTCTTCGGTCGCCGGCGCTTCGGTGGCTTCCTCCGGAGACCCTTGGGCCACAGCCGACCCTGGTGCGAACGCGGTCAACGCGAGGACCCCGAACCAGTACGCCGTCGGGAGCCGCCCGTTGCGTTTCGTCATATCCATCCAACCGTCAGAGTCACATCTCCTGGCGCAGGCGTGCAAGGGCTTCGGCGGGACTGAGGGTCAATTCCCAAGGGGCGATCAGGCTCGGCTCGTGGCTCCCGGCTCGCCAGGCGCGAAGAAAGCGCTCCCTCGGCCACATGGTGGCGCCGAACCGAGCGAGGTGGTCGGTGTGAACCTGGCAGTCGACGACCGTGAACCCCCACATGGCGAGGTGACCGAGCAGCGTCGTGAACGCCACCTTCGAGGCGTCAGGCTCCGTCGCGAACATCGACTCTCCCGCGAACGTTCGCCCGAGCGCGACGCCGTAGAGACCGCCGATGAGCTCCGTTCCGCGCCACGCCTCTATGCTGTGTGCGTAGCCGAGCTCATGGAGGCCGAGGTACCCATCCCTGAGCTCGCGCGTGATCCAGGTGCCCTGCTGGTAGGGGCGCGGTGCTTCGGCACACGCTGCGATCACGCGCGCGAACGCACGGTCTGCAGTGACCCGAATCTCGTTTCGTCGGACGACTTTTCGAAGTGAGCGTGAGACGTGAGCGGATTCGGGGACCAAGGCGAACCTCGGGTCAGGTGAGAACCAAAGCAGAGGATAGCCCTTGGCTGGCCAGGGAAAGATCCCTTCGCGATACGAGACCAGCAGGCGCTCGGGTGCGACGTCGCCTCCGACGGCGACGATCCCTTCCTCGTTTGCGTCCTCCGGAGGTGGAAACTCGTGTTCCTTGCCAAGCAGGTAAACCGGCATTCGACCTTTCGCGCTAGCCTAGCGCAATGAGGCGCGACGGGCGCGACAGTTAGGCTTCCACCGACAGTTAGGCTTCCACCACCGGGCGCGTCGCGTTTTCGAATCGCACTTCGAGGTCTCCGTCCTCGACGTCGACCTTCGCGGTGCCCCCCTCGGCGAGGGTGCCGAACACCATCGCTTGCGACAGCGGCTTCTTGAGCTTCTGCTCGATGAGCCGAGCCATCGGGCGGGCGCCCATCTGGGGATCGTACCCGTGCTCCGCCAGCCAGTCGCGCGCGGCATCGGTGAGCTCGATGTGGATCTGCTTCTCCTGAAGCATCTCGCTGAGCAGGCCAACCTCTTTGTCGACGACCTTTCGAATGACCTCGCGGCGAAGTCCGCTGAAGTACACCACCGCATCGAGCCGGTTTCGGAACTCCGGCGTGAAGATTCGCTCGAGGGCTGCCTTCGTACGACCCGAGGCGAAGTCCTTCGGGTCGCTGCCCGACAGGAACCCGACGACCTTCTCACTGGCTTCGAATGCGCCTGCGTTCGTGGTCATGACGAGCACGATGTTGCGGAAGTCGGCTTCGCGGCCGTTGTTGTCGGTGAGCTTCGCGTGGTCCATAACCTGAAGCAGGATGTTGAAGAGCTCGTGATGGGCCTTCTCGATTTCGTCGAGAATCACGACCGCATGCGGGTGCTTCCGGACGGCGTCGGTCAGGAGGCCGCCCTGGTCGAAGCCAACGTAGCCAGGCGGGGCCCCGATGAGCCGTGAGATCGAATGACGCTCGCTGTATTCGCTCATGTCGAAGCGAAGGAGTTCGACGCCCATGACGCGAGCCAGCTGCCGCGCGAGTTCCGTCTTGCCGACGCCTGTCGGGCCGGCGAAGAGGAAGGAGCCGATCGGCTTGTTGTCGGCTCGGAGACCTGCGCGAGCAAGCGTAATGGCGGAGACCACCTTGTCGATGGCTTCGTCCTGTCCGTAGATGACCTTGTGAAGCTCTGGCCCCAGCTCTTTCAGCTGGTCGCGCTCCTTGGCACTCACCGATTCGACGGGGACCCGCGCCATCTTGCTGACCACCTTTTCGATTTCGGTGGTGGTGATGCGATGGGTGCGCTGGTCGGCTGGCCGCATGCGCTCGAGAGAGCCAGCCTCGTCGATGACGTCGATTGCCTTGTCCGGAAGGTGACGGTCGACGATGTGCTTGTCGGCCAGCGTGGCCGCGGCCTCGATCGCGTCGTCGTCGTACTTCACGTCGTGGTGCTCTTCGTAGTACTGCCTGAGGCCCTTGAGGATTTCGACCGTGTCCTCGAGCGTCGGCTCCGTGACTTCGATCTTCTGGAAGCGGCGGGCGAGGGCGCGGTCGCGATCGAACGCGCCCTTGTACTCGCTGAACGTCGTGGAGCCGATGCAGCGCAGCTTCCCGCTCGCGAGGGCAGGCTTGAGGATGTTCGAGGCGTCCATCGAGCTGCCGGTGGTGGCGCCCGCGC
>JBCDAA010000490.1:0-6273 GCA_039186435.1 Myxococcota bacterium
CTTCGCGAAAGCCATCGGTGCCGGGCTCGTGAACCCAGAGTCGTCGTTCGCAAACCTCACCCTCGATGACACTGACGACGATGAAGGCGCAGGGCCACACCAACATGCCGCCCTGCGCAAAGGTCGCTGCGTCCTCGTCGGAGAAGTACGCGCCGACGTCACAGTGCGAATGATAGATGACCTTCAGCGGCCGGCCTTCCTTGGCGGCTTCGTCGAGGGTGCGCGTCGCCCGGAGCTCGTTGATCTTGAAATACGTCTTCGAGGTTCGCGGAAACGTTTCGGGGTCGAGCTTGTGGTACTTGTCCGCTTCGTTTTCTTCGCGCTTGCTCGCCGTGAGACTCGCGGGCGCGTCGGCCGGCCCGAAGACAAAGCCACAACACTCGCTCGGGTAGGTTTCCAGCGCGTGTGCTTCGAGGTCCGCCATCACGTCTTTGTCGATCGAAAGGTCGGACGCGATCCAAGGAAGGTCGGGGTACTGCGGGTGGCTCATCGGTTCACCATACGTAGTGCTGTTCCCATTTCATGGGCGCGAAATACCGGTCGCCACGGTCACACGCGATGGTGACCACGCAGCCTTCGTTGCCTTCGGCAGCGATCCGTTTTGCAATCTCCCACGCGCCGAAGACGTTGGCACCTGCGGAGTGTCCGACGTGGAGGCCCTCTTTTTCCGCGAGGAGGTCCGACATGTCCCAGCCGTCGTCCGTTCGAATCGGCAGGATCTCGTCGAGAATGGACGGGTCGTAGATCGGCGGAACGATCGAACTCTCCATGTGCTTGAGGCCCTCGAGGCCGTGAAGCGCTTCCGCGGGTTCGATCGCAATGCACGTGATGGGATGAGAATGCTCTTTGAGGCGACGGGTCGTCCCCATCACCGTTCCGGTCGTGCCGATACCGGTGACGAAGTGCGTGATGCGGTCTCCCACCTGCTGCAGGATCTCACTCCCGGTACCGAGGTAGTGGGCACGCGGGTTCGACGGGTTCGCGTACTGATCCGGGTAGAACCACTTCTCCGGGTTCTCCGCGACGATTTCGCGCACCTTCTTGATCGCGCCGTCCGAGCCGAGCATCGGATCGCTGTAGATCAGCTCGGTTCCGAACGCCTGGGTGATGTCCTTCCGTGGCTTGCTCACGTTCGAAGGCATCACGAGCGCGATTTTGTACCCGAGCGCCGCGCCGTAGAGGCTGTACGCGACGCCAGTGTTACCACTGGTCGAGTCGATGAGGACCTTGTCGCGGGTGAGCCGCCCATCCGCGACCGCGTCCAAAATCATCTGGCGCGCCGGGCGATCTTTCACCGAGCCGCCGGGGTTCATGTACTCGAGCTTGAGGTAGATCTCGACGCCGGGTGTTTCCGCCTCGAGGCTCTTGAGCCGCACGAGGGGCGTGTTGCCCACGGCGTCCACGATCGACTCCATGCGGCGAAAGCGCATCACGCAAGCTCCTCGGGAAGCGTTCCGGGCGAGCCCGCACCGAGGACTGCCTTGATGTGCTCCACCGCCGCAAAGGACCCGGCGATCATGGCGTCCACCGGATCGGTCGCGTCCACCTCGAGGATCGCCCCCGAGTTAGGACGAAGGCCCGCGCGCAAGAGGTAGTCCGCAGCGACCGCTGACCCGGGCGAAGTCCCCGCCCGGAAGGTCGACGCGCAAAGACGCGCCTGCCCCTCCAGGCCGACCTCCGGAAGCAGTCGCTGCCGCACAAAACGCTTCCGCTGCGAAGGCGAAAGCGTTTCCTCTGCGCGCGACGAACTCATCCGCCCGCGATGGCCGGAATAATGCTGACGCTGTCGCCGGCTTTCAGCGCCGTGTCGAGACCGTCGAGCATGCGAATGTCGTCTTCGTTCACAAAGAGGTTCACGAAGCGAAGCACGTTGCCCTCGTCGTTGCAGACGCGGGACTTCAATCCGGGGTGGGCGTTCTCCGCGGCGTCGAGTACCGCGCGCACGGTGCCGCCTTCCATGGACAGCTCTTCCTCGCCACCGGTGAGGCTGCGAAGGGCGGGAGGGATGCGAAGGGTCACGGACATGTTCGTCTCTCTTGTCTTTCAGGCGGCGCAAGACGCCGCGTAACGTTCGGGGGTTAGCTCGGTAATCGCGCCCAGGGTGTGCGGGCAGTCACCGCGTGGGCGAACCTGGCGCCTTCGAAGGCTGCCGTCCAGCCCTCGATAACTCCACATCGCACCGGCCTCGCCCGCCAGGAGCCGAAGCGCTTCGCGGGCCTGCAGCCCGCCAAGAACGCCGACGACCGGACCCAGCACGCCCGCGGTGTCGCAGGTTTCGACGGGACCGCGCGGAACATCCTCAAAGACGCACCGAAGGCAGGCGGGATGAGTCTCGTCGTTCCGGGTGCTGAGGACCCAGCCGCTCCAGCGAATCGCGCCCGCCTGCACGCACGGAATCCCCGCGATAGCGCACGCGTCTGCGACGAGGAACTTCGTGGCGTAGTTGTCCGCGCCTTCCACAACGACATCGACGCCGTCGAGAAGCGCCAGCGCCGTCGCAGGAAGCACACGCCCCACGACCGCCTCCACCGCGGCGCGATGTCCTTCACGAAGGGCGAGCGCTTCGAGTCGCTCCTTCGCGACCTCCGCTTTTGAGCGACCCACATCCTCGTCTCGAAAGAGAATCTGACGGTGCAGGTTCGTCTCGTCGACGTGGTCATCGTCCACGACGCGAAGATGACCAACCCCCGAGGCGGCGAGCGCGATCGATGCCGGCGATCCCAAACCGCCCGCTCCGACCACCAGCACTCGTGCCCGCGACAGGTTCACTCGAAGTACTCGTCCAAACTGAAGTAGCGCTCGCCGGTGTCACAGAGGATGGTGACGACGTTCGCGTCGGGGCCGAGTTCCTTCGCGACCTCGAGGGCAACCGCCACGTTCGCCCCCGCGGAAATACCCACCAGCAGGCCTTCCTCGCGGGCGAGACGACGCTTCATCTCCCACGCCGCTCGATCGCCCACCAGCCGAAGCTCATCCACAACCTTGGCGTCGTAGTTCTTCGGGATGAAGCCTGCGTTGAGGCCCTGAATCTTGCTGGGTCCCGGGGCGCCTCCGCTGAGCACGGGACTCGCTTCCGGCTCGACCGCGATCAGGCGCACCTTTGGCTGCGCGTCGCGGAGCACACGCCCCACCCCGCTGATCGTGCCGCCGGTACCGACCGACGCGACAAAGGCATCGACGCGTTCCGGCCCCATCGCCTCGAGAATTTCCCGCGCGGTCGTCTCGGCGTGAACGTTCGGGTTCGCCGGGTTGTCGAACTGCTGCGGAATGAACCCGCCCCGCTCTTTCGCAATACGCTCCGCGGCCTCGATCGCGCCTTCCATCACCCGCTCGGGATCCGTCAGGACAATCTCCGCGCCGTACGCCTTGAGAAGCGCGCGTCGCTCAAGGCTCATGCTCGCGGGCATCGTGAGCACCAGCGGGTAGCCCTTCCGCGCGCACACCAGCGCGAGACCAATGCCCGTGTTGCCGCTCGTCGGTTCGACAACGCACATCCCGGGCTTGAGCTCTCCGTCGCGCTCCGCGGCTTCGATCATCGCCAGACAGATGCGGTCCTTGATGGAGCCCCCCGGATTGAGATGCTCGGCCTTCGCCCAAACCCGACCCGCTCCCTCGGGAACGACCCGCTGAAGCCCGAGCAAGGGCGTCTGCCCGATCAGTTCGAGAACGCCATCGACGACGGGAGCCGTGCTTTGTGGAGTGCTTTCGGTAGCCATAGGGAACGCTCAGATGGAGTAGACGTAGCGCCTCGGGGGTCGTCGTCGAACGCCTTCCGCCTCGCCGCGGTCGCAAAGGTCCGCGATGCTCACTTCGTCGAGGCAGGACTCGATGCGATCCGCCAGATCGGCGAACGCGGCTTCGGTGATCGCGCGGCTCATCTGGTCGCCGCGCGTTCCTTTGTCCGGGGATGCAAGGATCACCGGCCCCTCGAGCGCACGAACAATATCGCCCAGCCGAATCCGCTCCGCAGGCCGGGCAAGGGCATAGCCGCCCTTCGGACCGCGCTTTGAGGTCACCAGGCCCGCCTTCTTCAGGTCCTGGAAAATCTGCTCCAGGAAGCGCGGCGGAATCCCCTGACGCTCCGCAATTGTGCGAATTTGCGTAGGTTCTCCGTCATTATGGTACGCGATGTCGAAGATTGCACAGACTCCGTAGCGGCCTTTGTTCGACAGTTTCATGGCGTCCCCAAGGGACGATATTGGTTGCCACATCGGGATTGTCAAGAATCTCCTTCGCTTGCTGGTCGACCCTCGTCGATGCGAGCATCGTCTCCAGGAGGCGCGGTGAAAGTCTGCGAGGTGTGCGGCGCCCGCTTTCGAGGCAACCCGGCAACCTGTCCCCTCGATGGTGGTCAGCTGCGCTCCCTTCCGGATCCGCTCGTGGGGCGAACGATCGCCGGGCGCTATCAGGTCACCGAAAAGATCGGCGCCGGCGGCATGGGCATCGTGTATCGCGCCAAGCACGAGGTGGTCGGCCGGGACGTCGCCCTGAAGTTCCTTTCGCCAGACCTCGCCTACGAGCCCTCCAACAAGACGCGCTTTCTACGCGAGGCACGCGCGGCCAATCGCATCAACCACGAACACATCATCGACATCACCGACTACGGCGAAACCGACGACGGCCTGGTCTATCTGGTGATGGAGTACCTGGTTGGTGTTCCGCTCAACGAGGAGATCGGTCGCGGCGCCCTACCCCTCGATCGCGCCCTCAAGATTGCGCTCCAGTGCGCGCGGGCCCTCGCGAGAGCCCACGAACTCGACGTCGTTCATCGCGACATCAAACCGGACAACATCTTCCTGCTTGAGGGCTACGAAGAGGACTTCGTGAAGATCCTCGACTTTGGCCTCGCGCACATGAAAGGCGAGCTTCGGGTGACGGCCACGGGGACCGTCTTCGGAACGCCCGAGTACATGTCGCCGGAGCAAGCGCGCGGGGCGCCGATCACGCCCGCTGCCGACCTCTATTCGCTTGGCTGCGTGCTCTTTGAAATGCTCACCGGGCAGCTCCCCTTTCAGGGAAGCACGCCGGACCTGATCCTGAAGCACCTTCGTGAACCCGCCCGGGCTCCGAGCTTCCTCGCGCCGCAGGTCCCGCGGGAAATCGACGAAATCGTCCTGCGGCTAATGGAAAAACAGCCCGAGGATCGCGCCGGCTCCGCGGTGGAGCTCGCCGAATTTCTCAAGGGCTGGCTCGGCGCGCACGAAGGGCGTTTTCCGCAAGACCCGGCGCCAAGTCCTCCGTCCGGAACACAGCAGCACGACACGCATCCAAGCATCTCCGCGCTCGTCGAACGCTGGGAGGATCGCGTCGAAGTGTTCCGCAGACTTGTGCCTCGCGCCCACCCGGACGACGCCCCGCCCTGGCTTTCGGAGGCGGTGGACGCGCTCGGTGGACAGGTACGCGCGCTCGCCCAGCTTCACGAACAGCTCGTCGCGCGCGTCACCATCGCGATCAGTCAGGAGGACGAAGTACGTCAGACGCGTCTTCGGTTGGGCCACGCCATCGATGCCCTCGCAGTCGACGAGAGCCGCATTCACCAGGAGACGAGCGAGACCGAAGCGCGGCTCGCCGAAGCACGGGCGCGGCTCGGCCAAGTGAACGCCCCCCTCGAAATCGCCTGGGCGAAGATTCCCACCTTTCACGCTGGGGGACTCGACCTCGACGTCGTTCGCGCGATCGCCGATGCGGGTGCGCTCGCGACGATTCGCCTCGACGCCGAACGCGCGGTCTCCGAGCTTGAGGAGCGCCAAGAGGTGCTCGCTTCCCAAAAGGACGACCTCGACTTTCAGATCAGTCAGCTCAAGGGGCGCATCGGAAGCCTTAGCGCGGTGAGCGACGTGGACCTCGATGATCTGCGGCGGGAAACCTTCGACCTCGACCGACAGCTCCAAGGTCACCTCGACGAAGTGGTCAAGGGCGCCGAACCCATCGTGCGGCACTTCATGGGCTTTCCGCACCTGCGCGACGTCATTCGCGGCACTCACGTCGATCTCGCTGGGTGATCGCCCGCGCGAAGCGATAGGGTCGGCGCATGGCCTATCGAAACCCGTACCCGACGGTCGACGTCATCGTGGAACTGGACGGCGGCATCGTGCTCATCGAGCGACTGAACGAACCGACAGGCTGGGCTCTCCCGGGCGGCTTTGTCGACTATGGCGAGCGGGTCGAAGACGCAGCGCGACGCGAGGTCGCGGAAGAAACCGGACTGACCGTCTCCCTCGAAGCGCTCCTCGGAGTCTACAGCGATCCGGCGCGAGACCCGCGACAGCACAA
>JBCDAA010000491.1:0-6270 GCA_039186435.1 Myxococcota bacterium
TGAGGGTCGACTCGAGCGCACGAAGCGTCATGTCCGGCGTGCGCCAGTTCAGCAGGACCACCGCAAGCTTCACAGCGACGCTCCAATCCGCGGGCGCGCCCGCTCCGCCCTCGTCTCGGTACCTTCGACTTCGCCGATGATCTCCCGAAGCCGGCTCGCGAGAACACGAACATTCGGCTCCAGCACCATCGAGTCGTGATCGCCCGGCACCTCGTGCACCACCACGTCGTCGCAGTGATGACTCCAGCCGTTGTCGGCGTACACGTACTCGCGGTCGTAGTTCAGAATGCGACCCCCGGAGAGTTCGTACGCCTTCTCAAGCGGCGGTCGAAAGAGCACCATGCGCCCCTCCCAGGTGGGAATCTGATAGCAGCTGAGCGCACGCCGGAACGCCGCTTCGATCGCCTCGTTGTGAAACTCCGACGCGCCGAGGGTTTCCGCCTCCTCGAAGCGCTGCCGCAGCTTTCCGAGCTCCCACTCGAAACGATTCTTCGCCCACTCCATGACGTACCCGGCGCCCTTTTGCTCGAGGCGCTGCCGCTGAATCTCCGCGCGATCCTTCAGCGAAAGAGGCTCCGGAAGAAGCGCCGCCGGCGTGTCGAGCATGACGAGGAGCGCGACCTCCTCGCCGTCCGCCTGAAGCCGGCGCGCCATCTCGAGCGCCGTGTACCCACCGCCGGAAAACCCGCCGAGCATGTAGGGCCCTTCCGGCTGCACCATCCGAATCTCGGCGAGGTACGCGTCGGCCATTTCTTCAAAGCTCTCGTGGGGGGCTTCCCCGCCGTAGAGCCCCTTCGCCTGAAGCCCGTAGAAGGGTCGGTCGCTTCCGACCAGATGCGCGAGGTGCCGAAGGTTCAGAACGTTGCCGAACATCCCAGCCACCAGGAAGAAGGGCGTACGCTCGCCGGCTTCCCCTTGATGCATCGCGACGAGATGCGTGAAGCGCCGCTTCGGCTGCTCGGGTTTGGCCGCCGACGCGCCTTCTTCCCCCGTCGCGAAGCCGGTCGCGTCCTTGATGAGCGCAGCACAGGCCTCGATGGTCGGCGCCTCAAAGAGCACGGAGATCGGAAACTCGACCTGAAACGCCTTCTTCACCATCGCAAAGAGACGCACCGCGATCAGCGAATGACCACCGAGGTCGAAGAAGCTGTCCTGCACACCGACATTTTCGACGCCGAGAAGCTCCTCCCAGAACCCCACCAGCGCTCGCTCCACGTCGTCGCGCGCTTCCAGGTACTCGCTGTCGAGATCTGGCCTTGAGAACTTCGCGCCCTGCCCGCTTTCGGTTGCCACGCGCCCCGCGTCTTCCTGGAGTCCAGCGAGATCGAGGGAGGTGACCACCACGCGGCGCCGAGACGACGAAAGCACCCGCATCAGCGCGTCCGCGCCCTCAGACGGGACAATGCCGCGCTCAAGGTTTCGCTTGAGCCGCTGCTCCGCCGGCGAGAGGTTTCGGTCCTCGCCCCGAAGGTCCGCTTCAAGCTCGGCGTCGCTTTGCGTGGGCGAGGCAGGCTTTGCAAATCCGCGCTCGATCCGGCGAATCGCAAAGCGGCGCACCTCCACGACCACGTTGCCTTCCGCGTCCATGATGTCGACGTCGAAGAGCGCAAACTCCGCGTCTTTGCTGTTGTCGGCGGCGTTTCGAACCCAGCTGTAGACCTGCTGCGGCAGCGGGCCAAAGACGCGTACGGCCTCGTAGGACACCGGCACCCAAACGTGGTCTGCGGCGTAGCCCTCGATGAGGTCCATCGCGTAGCCGGTCGCAAGATCCATGAGCGCCGGATGAAGGAGCCACGACTCGAGGTCGGACTTGGCACTCTCGGGCAAACGTAGCTCCGCGAGCGCTTCGCCTTCGCCGTAGCGCGCCTCTTGAAGAACGCGCCAGCGCCCCCCAAAGCTCAGGTGCTTTTCCTGCGGCGAACGAATCCCGTCGCCGCGTTCCACCTTCGCCGTGGTCCGCTTTTGAAGTTCCGCAAGGTCGTGGCGAGGCGCCGTCAGGGACCCGGAAAGATCGAGGGACGCCTGCGCGTGAAGCTGCCACGCCGGGCGCCCTTCCACGCGGCATGCGCTCCGGATCTCCATCGCGTACCCGGCGTCGCTTCGCCGCATCTTGACGCGCACCTCGCGCGTCTCGTCGTCGTCGATCTGCAGCGGCCGTAGGAAATAGAGGTCCCGCACCGTGAACGCGCCGGGCTCGCCGAGCTCGCTGAGCGCCTGCGCGGCAAGCTCGAGGTAGCCCGTCCCCGGAATGAGCGCGAAGCCGCGCGGATCGCCCGCGGACGCATCCTTCACGCGGTGCTCGTCGTAGATCCAGTGCGTCTTCGGGCCGTGGTGGCCAAAGAGGTGAAGACGTCCCTGGGCGTCGCGACGGCGACCGTCGAAAAGCGGTCGCGTCGTCGGCGGGAGCGCTTCCGGCGGCGCGCTGCGGTCGGTGGCCTCGAACGCTTCCGCGGCCATGCCGACCTGATTCCAGATGCCCCACTGCACCGCGCGGACCTTCGGATGCGCTTCGGCAAACGCATCCATGAACGCATTGGCCGCAACGTAGTCCACCTGTCCTGCCGGGGCGATCGCGGTCGAGGTCGAGGAGTAGAGGAGCAAGAACTCGGCGTCCGCGAAGAGCTCGTGAAGCACTAAGGTCCCGTGAATCTTCGGCGCGAAGACTTCTTCGACGTCCGGCAGACTCTTCACCTGCATGAGCGCGTCTTTGACGAGCCCCGCTGTATGAAACACGCCCTCGACGCGCCCAAAGCGCGCGCGGGCATCTTCCGCGACGGCGCGCATCTGCTCGAGGTTCGTCACGTCCGCCGAGAGCGCGAGCACTTCGGCGCCGAGACCTTCGAGCTCGCGAATGCTGGCGATCTTGCGACTCGTCGCATCGTCTTCGCCCTTTTCATCGACCCAAGCGTCCCAGGCTTCGCGCACAGGAAGTTCGCTCCGCCCAACGAGCACGAGCTTCGCACGGCAGCGACGCGCGAGTTCTTCCGCCGCCACAAGGCCAAGCCCGCCGAGCCCGCCAGTGATCAGGTAGACGCCGCCGTCCCGAACGCTCGGTTCATCCCCACGGGCAAGCGGCGTCTGCACGTAGCTGCGCTCGTAGCGCTTTCCACCCCGAAGCGCGGCGACCGCGGACGCTCCCTTGGCCGACGCCTCCGCCGCCACTTCGTCCGCGAGCGCGTCGAGGCGCTGGCTGACCGACTTCTTTCCGGCAAAGGGATCGACGAGCGCCATCGCGAGACGCCCGCCGAAGAGCTTCGAGCTCGCGCTCGGAAGATCGATGTCGAGGCAGGACACGGTAAGCCCCGGAAACTCCCGCGGCCCGACGAGCGCCGGCCCGAGGACCGTCGCCTTTTCGGGGTACGCAAGGGACTCCTCCTCGAGGGCGAACATGCCGTTCCCAACGACGGTCGCATGCATCGGCCGCGGCACGTTCTCGTCGGCGAAGGCCTGAAAGAGAAAGAGCAGGCTGTAGAAGCCGCGCTCCTGATTGCGGTGAAAGAAGGAACTTCCGGGCCGAAAGCTCTCGTCCGCCGTCGTGAGCCAAAGATGCAGGACGCGGCTCGGCACGCGACCGATTTTCAGCAGCTCGCGCACGAGAAGGTCGTAGCCTTCACGCCCGCGCTCGGGACTCAGCACGTACTCGTCGTCGGAACGTTTCGCGAACGTATCCCCGGGGTAGACGCGGATCACGCTCTGGCCGCTTTTGCGCAGACGTCGAACGACGCGCTGGCCGACGCCCGCATCGTCCATGAAGACGAGCCAGGATTCCGCGTCGCCCAGATCCGCGGCGACCGCCTTCGGCTGCCAGCTCGGCGCCCAGCCAAACTCGCTCACGTCCTCGTAGCGCTCTGGACCACTGCGCGCGCCCTGCGTCGTCTGACGCTCGATGAAATAGTGCTGTCGCTGAAACGCGTAGGTCGGAAGGCGCACGCGGTTTCGCGTTTCGCCCTCCCAGAGGCGATCGAGAGGAACGTCCGCCCCGAGCGCCCAAAGTCGCCCGAGCACCTCGAGAAAGAACACCCCGTCGTGCACTTCTTCGTCGCGGTGGCGCACGGTCGGCAGCACGCTCTGGTTGTCAACAAAGGTATGGCCTTTCGCGAAGGAGCCGAGGGACTTGCCGGGACCCACTTCGAGAAAGACGCCCGGGCCTTCCGCCGCCAGCGTTTCGAGGGCCTTCGAAAACTCGACCGTGTGTCGAAAGTGCTGCACCCAGTACTCCGGACTCATCGCCTCGTTCGGCTTGATCCAGGTTCCGGTGCGACTCGACACGAAGCGCCGCGTGGGCGTTCGAAAGGGAATCGATTCGAGGTAGGCGCGAAAGCGCGGAAGGATCGGATCGAACATCGCCGAGTGGCCCGCGCGATCGATGGGCACGCGGCGCGCTTCGATCCCGTCTTCCAGAAGACGCGCCTCGAAGGCTTCGACGGCCGCAACGGGTCCCGAGATCACGCTAAGACCCGGCGCGTTCGCGGACGCGAGCTCAACGCCAGGCGAAAGACGCGGCTTGAGTTCGCCCGCCGAAAGCGGAACCGCCGACATGGCTCCTTCGTCGAGCTCCGCGATCAACTGGCCGCGAAGGAGCACGAGCCCCAGCGCTTCCTCGAAGGTGAACACGCCCGCGAGACACGCCGCGACGTATTCGCCCATGGAGTGACCGAGCATTGCGTTCGCTTCGATGCCCCAGGACTCGAGGAGCTTCGCCATCGCCACGCTCACCGCAAAGATCGCCGGAAGCTGGCGAACCGGTGCATGCAGAACGTCCGCGTCGTCGCCGAAGAGGAGCGCGCGAAGATCGAAGTCGAGGTCTTTGGTCTCGAGGTAGGCGAACGCCTGGTCCATCACCTCGCGAAAGACCGGCTCTTCGTCGTAGAGGCCCCTCGCCATCCCGACGTACTGGGAACCGCCGCCGGGAAAGAGAAAGTAGACGGAGGGATCGTCAAGCGCGCTGTGGGAAAAGACGCGGCGAGGCTCTTCGCCGCGGAGGCGCACTGCGGCCTCTTCCGCCGAGTGCCCGACGACCACCCGTCGCCGCTCCATTTCCTTGCGGCCCACGCGAAGGGTCCAGGCGATGTCGGCAAGATCTTGTTCGGTCGCGTCGAGATGCTCCGCGAGCGCCGCGGCGTTTCCGTCGAGACCCTTTCGATTCTTTCCGCTCACGAGCAGGAGCTGACGCTCGCGGCCTTTCGTCGTGGCCGAGCGAAGAGGCGCTTCCTGGATGATCACGTGGGCGTTGGTGCCGCCCACGCCGAGGGATTGAATACCGGCCCGACGAGGCGCGGACGCGCGCGGCCAGGGCGTGAGCACGTCGTTGACGATGAAGGGACTGCCCGCGAAATCGATGGTGGGATTCGGCTTTTCAAAGTTCAGGGAAGGCGGGATCTGCTCGCGCTCGAGAACGAGGGACGCCTTGATGAGCGACGCGACGCCCGCCGCGGTGTCGAGGTGCCCGATGTTCGTCTTTACCGAACCGATACGGCAGAACTGTGTTTCGTCGGTGCTCTGGCGAAAGGCTTCGGTGAGTGCGCTGAGCTCGATGGGATCGCCGAGATAGGTGCCCGTGCCGTGACACTCGACGTAGCCGATGCTGCGCGCGTCGACGTCCGCGAGACCGTGCGCCTCCACGATGCAGGACGCCTGACCATCGACCGAGGGCGCGAGGTAGCCGGCCTTCGAGGCGCCGTCGTTGTTCACCGAGCTCCCGCGGATCACCGCGTAGATGTGGTCGCGATCCGCGATGGCATCCTCGAGACGACGAAGGACGACGATGCCCGCGCCGCTGCCGAAGACGGTGCCCTGACCGCGATGATCGAAGGCGTGGCAGTGCCCGTCCGGCGAGAGGACCTCTCCCTCCTCGTAGAAATAGCCGTGGCGATGCGGAATCTCGATCGTGACGCCGCCCGCAAGCGCGAAATCGCACTCCTGGCTGAGAAGCGATTGCACGGCGTAGTGCACGGCGACCAGGGACGTCGAACACGCGGTCTGCACGTTGACGGCCGGGCCGCGAAGATCGAGGACGTGCGAGGCGCGCGTGACGAGAAAGTCTTTGTCGTTACCGGTGTGGCGAAGGAGGAAGAGGCCGACCGAATCGACGAGGTCCGGGTTCGAGCAGAGGTTGAAGTAGAAGTAGCTCCCCATGCCGCAGCCGCCGAAGATGCCGACCGGCGCGTCGATCTTCTCGGGGGTGTGACCGGCGTCTTCGAGCGCCTCCCAGCAGCACTCGAGGAAATGCCGATGCTGCGGATCGAGGATGGCGCACTCCTTCGGCGAGAA
>JBCDAA010000492.1:0-6270 GCA_039186435.1 Myxococcota bacterium
CGCGCCTTCCCAATCGGCTTGCCACGTCTCCTCGCGCGCCGACCAGGGTTCCACAACACCGCAGATCACCGCTCCCTCGCTGCTTTCGACAGCGGTTGCTGGAAAGAGCGCGCCCAGAGCACTAGGGCATTGCGCGAGTACGATCAGACCGGGCCCACCGCTCTCGGATGCCCCGTCGTTCAAGAGCCTGCCGGTGTTTCCTTCGGTGCTGAAGGTCGGCGTGCCAAGCACGGAGCTTTCGACAGCCACGAAGTCGCCGATGCGGGGGGAGTGACGGCGAATGAACACACGTTCGTCGAGCGTCGTGGGGGGTTCCTCGCACGCGGCGTTACCGCCGCGGCAGGTCGCGTCGAGATCGTAGACGTCAACGATCTCCACGAGACCGTTTCCGAGCGCGATGGCCACGAACACTCCCCGCAGCTCGTCAGGGCCGATCCCTTCATCCACCGGAAGCACGCATTCGGTTCCGGGGAAGCCCGGTGTGAGCACCTCGAGCGCGCGCGCCGCATCGAAGAGGCGGATCCGATCGGAGGGCGCCGCACCGACGTGCACCGGCAGCACCGCACCGAAGGTCGCCGAGCCTTCGAGGGCATCGAGAACCAACACGCTCCCGTCCGTGTCGTCGATGGCGTACGCGTAACGTCGCGGTGTCGACTCTTCCGGAATATCCTCATCGGGGGTACCCACCACCGCGGGCACCTCCGGCGTAAACACGAGGTCGCGCACCGGCACGCCCGGGCTCAAGGGCGCCTCCGGCGTCAGGGTCGCACCGACGGCCGAGAACCGATGAACCACCGGCAACGCGGCGTCGAGAACCAGGAGCGTGTCCCCGTCGTAACGAAGCCGCGTCGGCTCCGGGAGCGTGCCGGCCTCCGCGGTCACCTGCGTTGGCTCCGTAATCACCGGCGTTCGCAGCGAGATGCTCGTCGGGCAGGTTCGCTCGTAGATCTCCGCGACGCCAACGGTGGGCGCATCGATGGCGTCCGGGGCCGTGAGAGGAACGAGGGTGTAAGCGCTCGCGTCGAAGGGGTCCGCTGGAATGCCGAGGGAACGGTCGGCGTTGATCGGGATCACCGCGAGCATGCCCATCGTGGGAAGCGCGGCGTAGAGCGCGGTTCCGTCCGGTGAAAGCACCATGTCGACCGGGCCGTCCGGAAGTACAACCCAGGGCGTTTCGGTCTCTGGGAGTCCTGCGCCGGCGGGGACATCGACGCGAAAGTCTGCCGTGTCGTAGTACTCCACCCGCCGCGATCCGAAGGTCGCCACGTAGGTCACCGCGGAATCTTCGGGATTGACCACCACGGCGGTCGGGCCCTCGCCGACGCGCTTGAAGGTGAACCCCGGGACGCGAACGTCCGAATCGATGACGCGGTCGAGACGAAGATCGACGGATCCGACCTCACCACTCGCGGTCTGTGCGACCAGCGCCGTGAGCGCGCGCGTCTCGGTGCTGACGCCGTCGAGCCCGTCGCATTCCGCGAGCGGCACGATGGACGAAGCCGTGACGTCGACACAAAAGAACGCGACGGACCCCGGACGCTCAAAACTCGGCGGAACCACGATCGTGGGGTCCTGCCTGCAGCCCGTAACCAGCGCGGCGCTGAGGAGCACGAAACCAATGCGATTCATCTTAGCGAAGCTCCCGCGTCGCATCGGGCCGACCGACAATGCCGAGCAGTTCCGGCGAACACTCGCCGTCGACGTTTACGTCGCCGCGAAGGCACCGAAGCATCGGGTCGAGGTCGATGATGCGAAGGACCGAGGTTCGAAAGTCGACGACGTAGACGCGTTCCCGGGGCGCATCCACCGCGAGCTCAAAGGGTCCGCCAAGACCGCGGACGATGCCCACCAAACGACTGAGGTCCACATCGATGACGTAAAGGTCGCGACTGTCAAAGCAGCTCACGAACGCGAGCGTGCGATCAGGGTCGGAAAACGTCGCGAGCTCCAGCCGAGACGGGCCGAAGCCAACCTCCACTGCATCGACGACGGGCGCGACGCTAGTGCGGTCGGAAAGGTCCGCCGTCAGCAGCGCACGGGGACGACGGGAAAGAAAGTATGCTCGATCCACGTCGGGTCGCGGGTCGAAACGAACAACGCGCGTGTCCCCGGCGGTTCCCGAGCCTGTGTCGATCCCCGAAAGGCGAACCTCACCGGCGTTGAAGAGAAAGCTTCGCTCGGGCTCACGGGTGACCCCGTCGAAAGCAACGCCAACCCGACCCACAAATCCGCGAGCGCTCGGGGCCCACGCGAGACGCGTGATCGGATCGAGGGCGATGTCGACCAGCTCTTCTGGAAGTCCGCTGATCGTGTGCACCAGGATGGGGGCAAAGGACCCGTCGACCTCGGCTTGGTCGAAGAAGAGGCTCGCCCGCCCGTCGCGATGCGCGAAGAGAACGTAGTTCCCCGCGACGTCCGCGGTACCCGCGGTCGTGATGTCGGTGAGCGGACCCACCGCAATACCAACGGGATCAGCCGGGAGCTCGATGTTTCGTAGCGTTGCGGCTTCGTTGTCGCCGCGCCGGTACACGTCGTCGCAGGGACGCCCCAAGCCCGCGTTGTCGCCGCAGTCGAAACGACCTTCGATCACGTCCACGAAGGTGAGGTTCGCTTCGCTTCGAATCGGCATGTAGACCCGCGACACCTGGCCGTAGCGCGCGACCGCCATCCCGTCTGCAAAGCTTCCAATGCGTACCTGGTCGGTGAGCAACTCCGAGATCGGCTGAATCGTGTCCGTCAGGTCGTCGCGCTCATCCTCGACGGGAATGATCCCGCAGTCGTCGCGCTCCGAGGGGTCCACCGCCGCGCACGCTTCTTCAACGCGCGAGTTCAGAACGTCGAGGTTGTAGCTCTGCAACGATCCGCTGTTGAAACGCAGATCGAAGTTCGAGTTCGCCACGAGGAGATGCTGTCCATCCTCGGTCATTCGAATCGCGATCGGGAACGCGAGACGTCCGACGGGAGGGGGCTCGCCCTCGTTGGTGCACCCCAGCAGCAGCGCCACCGCCGTCAGGGCGGCTAGGTGCCGAGATTTGCAGCGGGTTTTGCCCCGCAAGAAAGGAAGAAAGGCCTGGGGCCGCATGGCGGCGGAACGTAGTCGCATCGTCCGATCACGGCAACGCGCTGGCGGAAGAACCCATTCTTCGTTTCTTTGGCCCAGTGGAAACCCTGGCGTACGAAAAATGCACAAATTCTAACGCGGTCATTCATGAACAAATTCATGTGCTTGTCCGGATCGCTCCGATCTTTCTCTCCATCTTGCATCGACAATGAAGCGGGTCGAAGCGTAGAGTAATTCGACCACAGCGTCGCGATTCAGCAGCGCTGGAATGCATGCAACCCAGGGAGGCCTCTATGCGAGGGGGAGCACTCAAAGCGCTGCCGATTCTTGCCGCCGCGCTCGCGATCGTCGGACTGCGTACGGACCAGGCACAAGCCGTGACGGTGATGGTATTTCCGCCGGCCGGCTTCAACGGCTACGCCTCCTTCATCGCGAATGGGGAGTACGACCCCGCGAGCTCCAACCCCGACGTGCCGGGTTGTTTTCAGGGGCTGTGCGACGGGGACTTCTTCCAGACCGAAATCATGGGGCGCACCCTCGACGAGGTCGACGAGATGGAGGTCGAGGCGGCCGCCTTCTTCGTGGAGCGCTTCGGCGTCGACCCCACCGACCCTGCCAACCTCGGAAAGATCTTCTTTCGGCGCTTCTTCCGCGACCCGCGCATCGACCTTCGCGCGAACGTTCTCGCAGGAACCCTCGTTCCGCGACGCGGCTTTCCCGTCCGCGACGGCGGCTGCTCGATCACCTTTCTCGAGGACTTCCCCCTCGGCGGTGAGATGGTCGGAACCACCGCGCCCGCAGGCAGCTCGATCGTGTGGGGCGAGTACAATATCGACCTGAGCTACCGGCGACGGCACCGGCGATACAACCGCGAGGTGGTGATCGGCTATCGCTCGATGACGCTGACCGAGCAGGCCCCGACCTCCGGGATTCTCACGTTCCAGAACGAGCTCGTGTGGGGTCGGGCGGATCCCGGTGCGGCGTGGGGCAGCGGCGTTGTGCAGGCGCTCTTCGTGCCGGAGACCCTTGGGGAAGCGCCGGACACGATTCGCGCGAACGAGCGGCACACGCTTACGTTCAGTTCCCTCGGCGGCCTCTGAAACTCGCTTCCTCTGGTTTCCATTGGTTCTGAGGGGTTTCCTTCGGGGGTCTGGTTTCCTTCGGGGTCTGGTTTTGGGTGTCTGGTTTCCTTCGGGGTCTGGTCTCCTTCGGGGTCTGGTTTCCTTCGGGGTCTGGTTTCCTGACGGTCTGGTTTCTTCGTTCTGTCGTAGCGAATCGACTGCCGGTCGGCGGGGCGAGGTCTCCGGACCTTCGCTTCGCTCTTTGACGGTCCTCCGACCCCACCCCGCCTTCCTCGCGGTTGCGATTCGTCGATCGGTGGGTTTGGGGGCGCTTCAACCAGCATCGCTCGCTCTGCAGGGGCGGCGCGCCGACGACTGCATTCGCAGTCGCGACGTTCCGCAGGGTTTCCGCACTGGGTCGTGACGTTCGCGGCGTTCGTGACGTTCGTGACGTTCGTGACGTTCGTGATGTTCGTGACGTTCGCGATGTTCGCGACGTTTGACGTTTCCGTGAGCAACGGATGCGTGGAACGGTTTAGAGCGAGGCGAGAGTCGGCCGGAGTCCGAATTTTCATTTGCGCGCACACAACGAAAGGGACTCCGCGCTCTATGGGGGCGTAGGCTTACTCGTGCCGAACGAACATATTCTTGCGGACGAGGCGGCGGGCGATCGGTGGTCGCGACTGTGTCGTTATTTCTCAGAGCGCTACGCCCTGAGTCCGGACCATCCCCTCGCAGAAAGCAGCGCTGGCGGAGCCCAAAAGTGGCTCTCGCTTGGCCGATCTTTGGTCGAGGGCTCGAAGCAGGCTCCCCTCCGCGAGTTTCGTCCGGGCCAAAGTCCGAAAGGGCTCGTGCTCCAAGAGCAGGCCGAAGGCGACATCCAATGGGTCGTTCGAATGTCCGAGATGATGCAGCCCGATCCTCCGGTGCGGGTGTTCATTAGTGACGACGATGACGACCGCATGGTGTTGACGCACACCGTCTCGTGCGTCTCGGCGTTCGCCGCGAGCTATCTCTTCGCGTATCACTGGGTACGCGGCTTCACGACATTCGGCGAGCAGGCGAGCGATATTTGGAAGCGTCTCGCCGAGGAGTGCGTCGTGGGTTCCTTCGCGGAGCTGAAACTCATCGAAGGACCCGGACTCACGGTCGTCTACGAGGAAACGGGGGTCGCGTTTCCAGAGACACGGCCGACGATTCGCGTCATCGTCCCGCGCGACGCCGACCTCGCACAGCTGCCTCCCACGCTTCGAGAAAAGCTCGCAAAATAGCCCTATCAACGATCGGCCCGCGGATTCGCCGTGAGATACGGCGCCGCCTCCCACCAGAGAAGGATCTCTGTCGATTTCTCCGGCCGAGCGAGCCCATGGGCCATCCTCCCCCCATGACCGCTCGGCTCACGATGAGCTCGCTGAACAACGAAGCGATGGGAGCGTTTATCGACGCCGTCTATGCCATCGCGATCACCATTCTCGCGCTGGAGATTCCGAGCCAGGTGGAAAGCGGCGGCGAGCTCGCACGCATCGTCGGCGAGTACATCGTGACCTTCGCCATCCTCTTCACGTTCTGGGCGCAGCACCGGAGACTGAACGCGGACCACGGAACGTTCACGCGCTCGCTCCTCTGGCTCAACGGCTGGATCATGCTGCTCGTGTGCTTGATTCCCCGCGCGACCACCATGGTCTTCGAGTACGGCGGCGACGTGACCCTGGTGGACCTTCAGGGAACCCTCCTCGGCGACCAGGAGTGGACTCGCTCCGAGCTCGTCGACGTCGCCTACATCGACATTGTGATTGGCGCCGACCTTGGCTTGCTTGCGCTGAGTCGAACGCTTCGTCGCATCAAAGCGGTGGGCACGATCCTGGTCCTGGTGTGTCTCGGCCTCTCGGTATTGCTACCGATTCCGAACCGCTACGTGACGCTGCTGCTTCCGATCGCCCTCTTCTTTGAGAAAGAGATCATTCGCATCGTTGTGCGCTAGACCGCGAGCCGCGGGCGCTCAACCTTCCGTGGCGCCCTCTTCACCGTCAGCAGCTTCGCCTTCCGTGGCTTCGCCCTCCGCGCTTGCTTCTTCGGCGGCGACGGTGATCGAAACCTGGGCGGTCAGGCCCGGCCCGTAGGACCGGTGGGCCCCATCCGCGAACTGAA
>JBCDAA010000493.1:0-6236 GCA_039186435.1 Myxococcota bacterium
ACCAGCGCCACGATCATTGGCGTCTTTGAGCTGAGCTTTTACGTGGCGGGGGTGGCCTCCCTCGAGTGGCGTCCCTGGCTGCGCGCGCTCGCGCCGGTGTGGAACCACCACGAGAGTTTCCGGCGGGGCATCGTGCAGCTCAGCGACGTGGTCTACCTCCTTTCGGTCGCCGCTGTGGGCGTCTACGCGGCGGGGCGCTCGATCGGCGAACGGAGGCAGCGATGAGAGGCCTTCCGATCGTCCTCGCGGGTCTGGTCGTCGTGTTTGTCGGCGAACGCATTGCCCTTCGATCCGAACTCTCGTGGACGGGCGCGTTCGTCCTCGCGCTCGCTCTCGGAATGCTCCTGGACGAAGCGCGGCGCAAGGTTCACCCCCTCGGCCGGCTGCGGGTTGGCGCGGCGATGGGCGTCGCCGCAGCGATGGCGACCTACGGCGCGAGCACCAGCCTTGGCCTCGATCTTCTGGGCGTTCCCATCGGCCACGCCCTCGAGCGCACGCTCTCCCTGAGCTGGCCCGCCATCCTCAGCGGAAGCCTTGTCTTCTGGATCGTCGTGGAGCGACGCGGCCGTTCACTTCCCGCGGCGGCGTTTGGCCCGCTCACGCTCTCCCGAATTCGGGACGCCGGCTTTCGCGCCCTCGCGGTGGTCTGCGTGGTCGTGGGCGCGATGGCCCTCAACGTGGCCGCGGACGCGCGAGATCTTCGCGTCGATGTTTCGTACCTCAAGGTGACCGAGCCGAGCGACACATCGCGACGCATGGTGCGGGCGCTTGGGGAACCGGTTCGCGCCCTGCTCCTCTACGAGGAGCAAAACGAGGTGTTCCGCCGGATTGCGCCCTTCTTCGAAACGCTGGCGGAAGAAAGCGAGTTCTTTGAAACCGAGCGCATCGACCACGCTTTTGCACCGACTTTGGTGCGCGAGCGCCGTCTTTCGGGCAACGGCTACGTCGCGCTCGTTCTCGGCGCGAACTCAGAGGTCATCGAGATCGGACAGGAGCTCGCTTCGTCGCGCTCCAAGCTGCGGACGCTCGACGGACACTTTCAGGAAGCGTTTTCGCGCCTCGCACAACCTCGCCGCGAGGTCTACTTCACCGTCGGTCACGGCGAGCGCGGCTTTGGCGGGGAGGAAGCGCCCGACGAACGCCTTGAGCGCTTTGTGCGTTCGCTGCGACGGTCCAACATCGTTCCCCGGGAACTCGGCGTGGCGAGCGGTCTTGCCCAGGGGATCTCGCGCACAGTGCCGATGGTCGCCATCGCGGGTTCGCGGGATCCGTGGACTCCGGAAGAGCTCGAGTCGATCGCGCGCTACGTGAAGCGCGGTGGCCGGCTGCTGGTGCTCGTGGATGGCGAAGCCGGAGGCGCGCTCGATCCGCTCCTCGACGGATTTGGACTCGGCCTCGCCGAAGGCGTGCTGACCAGCGAGGAGCACAGCGTTCCGCGAACCCGCAGCGAAGCCGACCGCACCCGAATCTACACCAGTCGCTTTGCAGAACACCCCACGGTCCGAGAGGCCCGCGCGCAGCGAGGTCGCCACGCCGTCACGTTGCGAGCCGGCGCTGCGCTCACGCGTACCGAAACCCCACCGGGAGTGTCCGCGGTTTTTCCCCTGCGCACCGAAAACACGACCTGGCGCGACCTCAACGACGACCGAACGCGCAACGAAGACGAGCAAGCGGAAGCATCGCCGATCCTGGCTGCCGTGACGGTGCACAACCCCGAAGGCCAGGAAGGTCGCGTGGTGGTGATCGGCGAGAGCTCCTTCGCCGGCAACGATCTCATCACCTATCGCGGAAACTTCTTCGTACTGGGCGATTCGCTTCAGTGGCTGATGGGGGACCTCGAAGGCCCAATCGAGGTTGTGGTTGGCGCCACCTCGAGCGAAGAGGACCACCCGATGGCGTTTCGCGCGGAAGACGACGCGCTCGTCTTCTACGGAACGAGCTTCGGCGTGCCCTTGCCGCTGCTCATCGCAGGCCTCGTGCTCGCGCGGCAACGACGCAAAGAACGGAGCGAGGCATGAACGCGTCGAAGGAGCTCGCGATCACGGCCGCGTTTGCGATGGGCGCGCTTGGCCTGGCGGCAAAGGCGACGCAGCCCACCGTGACCGCGCCGAGGGGGAGCCAGGTCATCGTCTCCTGCGACGAGGTCACGGAGGTCGAACTTCGCGGGCCCGACCGCGCCGTGCGCCTCTCGCAAAACGACGACGCGATCACGGTGGAGCTCGCGGCGGGCGGAGAAACCCGGCGCTTTCGCGGAGGCGAGCAGGCCGAAGCCTACCTCGAGCGGCTTTCGCCCTTTCGCTCGGAGCGGACCCTCGGGGAACTCGAACCGGAGCGCCTGGAAGCCGCGGAACTCGACGCGCCCCGCGTTCAGTGGACGCTCACCTGCGACGGCGAAGCGCACGTTTTCGACGTGGGGGCCATCGCGTTCGGGTCGGGCGAGCGCTACTTCCGAAGCCAGGAGGGTGGACCGGTGCACCTGGTTCTCGCGAGCGTCGTCCGCGATCTGGAAACGGCCGAAACGCACCTCAAAGAACACCGCATCTTTCGCTTTGAGCCTCAGGAAGCCGCCGCAGCGACGATCACCGCGCCGCAGCAGCTTCGGATTTCCCATCGCAACCGTCGATCGCACGACGCCGCGTGGGTCGCCGAACACGCGCCGAATGAGCGCCGGGTGGATCTCGACCGGCTTCTGCGCGCGGTGTTCCAGCTTTCGGTTCGAAGCGAAAGCGCGGCGCCTCCGGAAGACGCGGAGCGGATCGTTGAGATGGAGTTCGAAGACGCGCAGGGCGATACGCTCGGGCGGCTCGAACTGTGGCGCGGCGGTGCAGGCCCGGAGATCACCTACTACGCGCGCGGCGAAGACTGGGTCACGGTGCTTCCCTCCGCGGGTTCAGCGGTTGCGCGAACGGTGGGCTATCTCGAGCCCTGAGGTCTTGTCGCGGTCTGTTCAGTTTCGTTTGGCACCGGCGACGTCGTCGCAGTACCACACGGCATGACGATTTTCGCCGCGGGCCTCTTTGCGAACCAAAACGCCATCGTCACGGGCGGCGGAACGGGCATCGGTTTTGCGGTGGCTTCGGAGATCGTTCGCCTCGGCGGCAATGTCGCGATCTGCGGGCGGCGGCCGGAGCCCCTCGAAGAGGCGGGCGCAGCGCTCGAGGCGCTTCGGGACGGCGCGAAGGTTCACCGCGCCGTGTGCGACATCCGGGACTACGACGCGGTGACCGCCTGGGTCGACGCCACAAAGGAAGCCCTCGGGAGCATCGACATTCTCATCAACAACGCGGGCGGGCAGTTTCCCACGACGGCGCAGCATCTATCGCCCCGCGGCTTTGAGGCCGTCGTCCGGAACAACCTCCAGGGGACGTGGAACTTCACGCACGCGGTGGCGAGCAACGCGTTCATCCCGCAAAAGCGCGGGCGCATCGTCAACGTGATCGCGCAGGTGGCGCGAGGCTTTCCGGGGATGGTGCACACGGGCGCGGCGCGGGCAGGCGTCGACAACATGACCAAGACGCTCGCCATCGAATGGAGCCAGCACGGCATTCGCGTCAACGCGGTCGCGCCGGGGGTGATCAAGACCTCGGGGACGAAGCAGTACCCGCCGAAGCTTCTCGAAGATGCGCAGAAGGCCAATCCGCTGAAGCGTCTTGGAAGCGCCGAGGAGGTCGGGCATTTGATCGTCTACCTCGCGTCGACGGTCGCGGATTTTGTGACGGGGCAAACCTTCACCATCGACGGAGGCGCGTCGCTCTGGGGCGAGCAGTGGCCCATCCCCGACGACATTCCGAAGTTTCCGCCCTACGAGATCGACTGATTCGCCATGCAGCGTGCGCGGTAGGCTTCGGCGACCGCGACGATCAGCGGCAAGGGCTGCGCGAACCACGCGGCGTCGATGCGGCCGGCGACGCGTCCATCGGAGCGCACGACTTCGAGGCAGGGGCGAGCGCGTCCGGCGGCGACCTGTTCGCCCGCGCGAAAATGGCGAATGGACGGCCAGTCGAACGCTTCCGGCCCGGTCGGCAGACCGACCACGCAGCCATCGGGAGCGAGCACGAGCACCCGGGGCTTTCGCGTGCGGGCGCGGACCGAGCGCCAGTTCGAGGCGACGAAGACCGGGACCGAGGCGCCGACCGCAACGCCCGCCGCGGCAACGCCGATCGCGATGAGACCGCTTCCCGAAAACGCGCCGGCGTAAAGACCCGCAAGCCCTCCTGCAGAACCGGCGGCGAAAAGGTCGAGAGAGCGCCGCCACCATCCGCCCGGTCCGGCAGCGACGGGAACTTCGAGCGCGCCGGGGACCTCGGTCCGCGCCAGCACACGCTGCATCAAGGTTTCGGCGTCGAGGAGCGGACGCTTTGGACCGGCGTCGCGATAGCCGCGGTGCTGCATGCGGCTCGTGACCTGGGTGGCGAGACCTTTGAGACCGGCGTCGCGAAGATTCTCGGGAAGGTCTTTGGTGCGGATCTCAAACCAGGGCGGTTTGGGGGGACGCCGGGGAACGAGGATGAAGGCGCGGGTGGGGGAGTCTTCGGGAACGAGGGCGACGCCGAAGACCTGATCCCAGGTGGCGAAGGCGCGGTGCGATGGCCTAGCAGACCAGGAGGCTCCCTCTGGAGAGAGTGTGAGACCAGAAGCTAGAGGTGGATTGGAGAGCGCCTCCTCCTCGTCGACCCAATCGTCCACAGCGAAGGGATAGCGCGCCCGGCCGGCCACCGAAAGCTTCATACCGAAGATTGATCGCTCGACTGGAGACCCAGCCATTCGTCGATCAGCGCTGCCGCCTCATCGGGCGAGTTCGTGTTTCTGCGGCGCCGTTCTTCACCCGAAGATCCAGCATACGAGAGGGAGCAGTAATGCGTGTCGTCGTGACATGCAGAGACGCGAACCCGGCCCACAGAGGATTCGACCGCAACGTCCCACCACTGCTTGCGCTGCACCCGCCGCGCGCACTCCTCGAGACCTCGCGAGGCAAGGGCTCGGTTGATGGAAGGAATCAGCGCCTCTGCCGCAACGCCATGCCAAGGCGCACGACCGATCGTGGACAGAGACTGCTCGAGGAAGGCGGCAACCTTCGTTGCACGTCCTTCGATGACTCCTTGCTCGGTCACTGCCCGGTACGACGCAACGCCCTCGGGAGAAATCACGGGGAGCCCTCGGGTCTCGAACGGAAAATGGGAGCAGAGAGAAAAACAGAGGCGATTGAGGCTGGTAAATGCGAAGAACCGGGAGACGATCGGGCGACGAAGGATCTCGACAATCAGCGGCCGATAGCCTCCAAGCACGGAGTTCGTTTGCGATCCGTCGAGTAGGTTCGCCCAAAGCCACTGACTGATCTCGCCACGTTCGAAGAGATCTGCATGGGGAGCAACTTCGGTTTGTGGATGCGACGCGCAAATCGTGGCGATCGACGCGTGTTCGAGCCAGCGCTGGACAACGTCGACGGTCTGGGAAGGCGAAATCTCCAGGCGCGCGACCTGAGTCGACGCCAGAAGCAACGCGCATCCGACGAGACCGTTGTCGAGAGACGCAACCTGGCACGAACGGCCCTCGCCGTAGACCCATACCTTGCGGTTGGGGCCCAATTCGTTGTCGCGCGCGACAACGAATTGGCCCCGCAGGCCAGCCCGGAGAAGCGAGGCGATCCGGTCTCCTTCGCGCTGCTCACGATCCACGAACGAATGGGCGTCAGAAACCACGGAGAGGGCCTCCCCACTCAACCAGAGGCAAACCGCATCGAGGGTTCGTTCCTCGTCTTGCGTACGACCCGTCGCGATGGGGGTTCCTTCGTGCTCAAACGACACGTCGTACTCCGTACCCACGCGGGGTGCGGGACGACGCTGGGCAGACACGTGACGAAGATGCCTGTTGCCCTTGGCGCCCAGGACAAGCGCGCCGGAGTGGCCGGAGTGTAAGCAGTTGATCCGAACCGCGCGCTCTCCTTGCGCGGCGATGACGTGCCAACGAATGCCTCTTCCATCGACGGCTACGGTCGCCGACCGGTCGCGAAGAACATCCTCAAGGCGCTCTACCAGTGCCCGGGCGATCAACTCTGTGGGGCGGGCCATCTCCGGAGGCTACCCGACTCATCTAGAGCAACCGCTACCCCGGGCCCTCCGATGACGGAAGCATGCTACACACTGCGCACATGATCACCCTGCGCTTCGCCTCCGGCACGCTCGAGGTGCACGGGATCGACGAAGGCGATCCCAACGCGCCGCCGGAGTGCCGCTGGG
>JBCDAA010000494.1:0-6220 GCA_039186435.1 Myxococcota bacterium
CGCGACGAAGCCTTCCCCGCCGAGGAAGAGGCGGCGGCTCTCCCGCTTTTCGAGCGCCTGGCGGTCGTGCAACTTGCGCACAAAGTCCACGAGCTGCCCAGCCTCCTTGCGAAACGACATGAGCTTGAAGCCGGTGCTCGTAAACATCCCGGGAAGTCCGTCGACCTGTGCGAGGGGCCGACTGATCACCGCTTCGGCCATGCGAATCAGCTGCTGCGCGACGCCCTCGTCAACGTTCGGAAGATTGCGACGAATGTCGACCGGGCTGCCGAAGGTGATCACCGACGCGAGCCCACGAGACCGGCGCCACGCGGCCACCTGGTAACAGAACATTCCGCCCTGCGAGTATCCAGCAAGGTGCACGGGTTGCCCGGTCGCGTCGGTGACGAAGTCGATGCACTCGCTCACCGCCCGCACGTGATCGTCGAGGGTGCGGTCCATCCCGCCTTCCTCTTCCTCGGGAATGCCAAAGTCGCAGAGCCAGACGTCCACGCCTTCGCGAAGGAGCGCCGCGACCGCACTAATGTCCGCCGCGATGTCGTACACCTCGCTCGTCACCATCAACGGCGGGACGAGGAGGATGGGCGCCTTCAGCGTGGAATGACCCCGGTAGTGCCGCAGCTTGAAGGTCGAGCTTCGCGAAACGATGTCGAAAGGCGCGTGGTAGGGCTCGCCCAGACGGCCAAAGCGGGCGATCTCCAGCGCGTTTCGCGCGCCCAGACTCAAACGTTGAATTCGGCGACGCCAGCGTGACACAGCCTCGACCCTACAACGGATCGCAGTGCGGCGGTGGGGCTGTATGATGCCGCATGGGCCTCGGAGTGGCAGCCGGTGTCGCTGGAGTCGTCGCCGTCGGCGCGGCCGCCTGGGCCTGGGAATCACGACGACGCCACCGCGCTCAAGTCCGCCGCGCGATCGCCGAACGCCTCGCATCGATCTACGACCCGGTGTGGGAGTGTCGACAGCGCACAGAACGGATGTGGCACGAGGCCCTCGCGATGCCGGCGGAAGAACGCCGCGGTTGGCTGCAGTCCGAGTGGAAACCCGCCATCGAAGAAACCCACGCACTGCTCGACGCGCACGCCGAGGTTCGAGACGACGCGAGCGAGCTTGCGCGCTATCTCCGCGACCTGAACGCACATCTCGAGGCGAGAGACGACGAGCCGCCCTACCCGTGGGACGTTCTCGACGAGCTCGCCACGCTCCGCGAAGCGCTTCGGCAGTCGATCGCACGGTAGCGCTCTCGGCTCATCTACGGTTTACTCGAGCCGAGGTGGGTGCAGGGTGGAGGTGATCGGTCCCTACCGAGTCCATGGGGTACTCGGCCAAGGCGGCGTAGGGACGGTGTATCGCGCGCAAGATGCCGAGGGTCGAACCGTCGCCATCAAAGTCGCGGACGCCGATCGGTTGCGCGCGGAGTGGTTTCACCGAGAGGCGTCGTTCGCGGCGCGGCTTCGCCATCCGCGAATTGTGGCGCTTCTCGACCGTGGCTGGATCGACGACCTTCCCTACCTGGTGCTGGCCTATGTCAACGGGCAGTCGCTCGCGGAGCGTGGTGATTTTCTCAGCACGGACGAAATCCTTCGCCTCGGCGACGAGCTCCTCGATGCGCTCGCGTACGCGCACGACGCTGGCGTGCTTCACCTCGACATCAGTCCGGGCAACGTGCTCTGGACGGAAGAGGGTCACGCGATGCTCACCGACTTCGGGTTGGCCCTTCCTCGCGATGCACCGCGTGCGCACGGCCATCACCTCATCGCGGGCACGCCCGGGTACCTCAGCCCGGAGCAGGCGCTCGGAGTGGCCGTGGGCCCGCGCGCGGACCTCTACGGTGTGGGCGCACTTCTCTATCGCCTCATCGCTGGGTTTCCGCCGCACTTCGGCGACGACAGCACGGAGGTTCTTCGGCAGACGCTCCTCGGGGAGCCACTCCCCCTTCGTCCGCGCGCGGGCCTCTCCCTCAGCGCCGAAACGGTTGCGCTGGTGGAACGGCTGATCGCGCGCGACGCCGAGGCGCGGCCTCCCTCCGCCTACGAAGCGCGCCAGCAGTGGCTTCAAGCCGCAAAGCAGCAGGCGCCGCTCAAGGTCGATCCGCACCAGCCAACGCCCGCGGCCCCCTTGCGCCGACCCATGTCCTTCGCGGCGACGGCACCGATCCCGGACGAGGATCTCCCGACCCTTTCCGCAACGCCACGACGACTGATTCCGAGCGAGGTTCGCTTCGATCCCGCCGTTCGATCGCCAGCGGTGTGCGCGTTCACCACGGTTCTTGCCGAACGCCTTGGGGGGTCGATCGTTCGAGTTCACGGCGACCGCGGAAGCGGCCGCTCGCTGGCTCTCGCGTCACTGGAATACGAACTCCACCGTGCGGACGCGCGGGTAGCGCGCGTGACCGCACGAAGCGGCGTCCCCTGTGCGCCCTTCGAGGTGATCGCCGCGCTGGTTCTCGAGCTCGTCAACACCGCCGACCGAGGCCCGGCGTGGGCGAGTGCCGAACGGGTGGCAACCGCGATCGATCGGGTCGCACCGCGGGGCGAACTGCGCCGTGGACGAACCGCCGTGACGCGAGGTTTGCTCGCGGCCGCGATCGACGCAGACCTCGGCGGCGCGCAGATGGACGTCTTTCGAATTGTCCAGCTCCTTCGCCCGCCGGGACGACCCCTGGCCCTTCTTGTCGACGACGCGGAACGAGTGGACGGACCGAGCCTCGCCATTCTTCAGGCACTCGCAGAAGCCGGCGTCGGCGTGGTGTTCTCGCAGGAGGCGCAGACCGAGGCGAGCCTCCCCGTGCCTCCCTCCACGGGAGCCCCACCGCGCGAGGAATGGTCCGCAGACGAGGAGGCGGTGCTCCGGGTGGCATCCGCCTTCGAAGGCGCAGACGTCCCGCTTCGTTGCCTGGGCCCAGTCGCAGGAGCCACCGAGGAGGTCGTGCAACAACTCATCGACGACGAGATCCTCCGGCCGGTGTCTCGCCCCGTGGCGCGCGCTGAACCGTGGGTGCGACTTCATCCAGCGATTCATCTCGATGCGTCCCCCGCCCTCCGCGAGTCCGTCTCCACGTGGCTTGCGCGATCCTGCTGGGACGGAAGCCACGGTATTCGCTCGCTCATCGGACGCCTCGCCCTCGAAGGCGGAAACGTGCCGCGGGCGGCGTACGCTTTTGCCGAAGCAGGTCGGCAGGCCGCCACCATCGGAGACGCCGAAGCCGTCGCATTCCTCACGGAAGCAGCGCGCCTCGGGGACATCGCACCGAGCGCGATCGACCTCGAATCCATCCGCGTGGCCCTCGCCGAGCGCTACGTCGAACAGGGCGAAGCCGAAGAAGCGGCACGCCTTAGTTCCGCCGCCCTCGAAACCATGGGCGATCGAAACGTCCTCCGTGCGCGTGCGCTTCGGGTCCGTGCCAAGGCGCGCTCGGACGGCGGCAATGCGGACGGAAGCGAATCCGACCTCCGCGAAGTGCTGGCCCTCCTCGGCACCGATGGGGATCCCGTTCAGCTCTCAATGGCCCTCGCCAGTCTCGGCTGGCAGCTCGGCTACGCCCAAGGACGCAACGACGAAGGGATCGCCTTTGGACGACGCGCTCTCGAGGTTGCCGCGGGGATCGACGCTCCGGCGCTGCGCGCTCGTCTCTGTGGAAGGCTCGGCGCAAACCAGCTTCGTGCCGGCGACTGGAACGGGCAGCTCGCGACCAACCTGATGGACCTCGGGCTCTCGCTCCAGGCCGACGATCTGCGCGGGGTCGTGCGCGCGCACATCAACCTCGGCGTTTGCTACAGCAACCGCGGCCTTCTCGAGCTCTCGCGGGCGCACACCCAGGAAGCCAACGAACTCGCGCAGCGCTACGGCGCCTGGACCGCAGCCCACATCGCCGAAAACAACCTCGCCATGATCGCCGCCGATCAACACCGCTTTGAGGACGCGCTGACGCACGCGGAGCGCTCTCTCGCGCTCGCGTCACAGGGCGGTCTTCGCGGTGGTTCGGAGACCTGGGCGGTCATCGCACGCTGTCGGCATCGCGAAGGAAAGCTCGACGCGCGCGACGAAGCCCTCGGCAACATGGACGCGGACGCACGGGGTGCCGAAGCCCCGCTCTGCGCGCGAATGCGGGCGCTCTTTCTTCCCAAGGCGGCGGCCCAGGACGTCTTGCGAAGCGCTCTTTCCGCAACGATCGGCGACCCCTACGACCGCGCGACGACGCAGCTCGCCCTTGGAACGCTGATCGAGGACACCGCCCTCGTCGAAGAGGCAACGGACGCGCTCGACGCCCTCGGCGCCGACGTCGAACTCGAGCGAGAGCGCTGGACGGTCAGAGCGGAAGATCCGCGTCCGTGAGCGCTTTGTAGTCCTTCCGGTCTTTGAGCGCGCGGGTCGCCGCAAAGATCGCGGCCGCGTCGGTGAGCTCCTTGTCGGGCCACGCCTTTTTCACGGCCGCTTGAAGCGTCGGTGAGGCATGACGCAAGAAGGGGTTCGTCGCGCGCTCGAGCCCCACCGTACTCGGAACGGTGCACCCCCCTGCCGCGCGAATGCGCCACGTCTCTCGAATGCGCGCGGCGAGCGCTTCGTTGTCGGGTTCCACGCTCCACGCAAAACGAAGATTGTCCTCGGTGTACTCGTGCGCGCAGCACACCCGCGTGTCTTCCGGAAGCGCCGCAAGGCGCGTGAGCGAGTCGTGCATCTTCGTCGGGGGTCCATCGAAGAGGTACCCGCAGCCGGCACCAAAGAGCGTGTCACCGCAGAAGAGAACGTCGTCGAAAACGAAGGAGACGTGGTCGTCGATGTGCCCCTCCGTCATCAGCACCCGGCCTTTCACCGCCCCGATCGAAACCTCGTCCCCTTCGCCGACGCCGCGGGTAAAGCCCGGGATCACCCCGCGTCGCGCAGCGGCGCCGACGACGTCGAGCCCCTCGAGGAGCCCGCGTTTTGCGAGGTCCTTGTTCACGCCGATGTGGTCTGGATGGGTGTGGGTGTTCAGCACGGTCCGAAGGCGAAGACCCTTGGCCTCACAATAGGAGAGCAGATTTCCCGCTTCCGGTCCGTCGATCACCGCGGCGTCGCCGGTCGACGTACAGACCGCGACCCACACCAGGTTGTCTCGCCAGGCCGGAATCTGATGAATCTCCAGCGCTCCGCTCGCACTGCGAAAGGGGGCTTGCGGTTTGCTCACGACGTGATCCATGGCGCCACTCTAGAGCCCTTGGCGCCGAGCCCCAATACCGTCATCCTCTCCCGGTGGGACAGCCAAAGGCGACGTGGGAGAAGTTCGACGACGAGATCAGCGACAATCTCCTACGCGGCATGGCGGCGGCGTTCGCTCTGGTCGCGACCGCGGACGTCGACATCGCCGAGGACGAGATTCAACGCTTCGTCGACCTCGTCAAAAACGAGCCGAGTCTGCGCCGCGTTGACGTCGAGTCGATCGAGCCGCTTTTTCGCTCCCTCGCAAGCGCCCTCCTCGAAGACCCCGAGTCGGGACGTCGCCGCGCCCTCGAGATCGTGTCTGCAACCAGCGCCCGCCATGCCGATCTCGTGATCGCCGCCGCCCAGATGGCGATCGTCGCCGACAGCCACCTCCTCAACGTGGAAGAGCTGGCCCTTCGGGAGGTTTGCCAAGCGCTCGGGGTGGACCCAGAGGGCCGCTAGAAAGCCCGCGAGCGACCGCCCCTGGCAGTGTCTCACCCAGGCTTTAGGATACGCCTCCCCGAGGAACCATGCCCGACGGCTCCAACTCCGATTCTCCGCTGCGCGACGCACCAGCCAGCTATCAAAAGACTGGTGAAAAACGTTTCGAGCCCATCCGTGAAATCCGCGTGCGCGGCGCGCGGGAACACAACCTCAAGGGCGTCGACATCGACATCCCGCGAGACCGGCTGGTGGTCATCACCGGCCTGAGCGGTTCCGGCAAATCGAGTCTCGCCTTCGATACGATCTTCGCAGAGGGACAGCGCAAGTATATGGAGTCCCTCTCCGCGTACGCGCGTCAGTTTCTCGACCAGCAGAAGAAGCCGGACGTCGAAAGCATCGAGGGCCTGCCGCCGACGATCGCGATCGAACAGCGCAGCTCCGGCCACAACCCGCGCTCGACGGTCGCCACGTCCACCGAGATCTACGACTACCTTCGTCTTCTCTTCGCGCGCGCCGGACAGCCGGTCTGCTGGCATCCCACCAAGACCAAACGCGACGGCACCGTGCTCGAACGCTGCGGCGAGGTGATCAGCGC
>JBCDAA010000495.1:0-6190 GCA_039186435.1 Myxococcota bacterium
AGGCGAATGGCGCGAACGCCCCTTCGTTGCACTCACCACGCCAGCACCCACGCGCAGACCGCAGCACCCACGTACGTAAATTGCAGCCTACCTATTTTATGGACATCGGCACGGCATGGACCACGGCATGGACCAAGTCAAAGCCCACCTGTTTTATTGACATCGCGTCTCGAAAGGCGACCGCTCCGGTTCACCGGGGCGTGATCGCGGCGTGGACCAAATCAAAGCCCACCTGTTTTATTGACATCGGCCGGGGCGTGATCGCGCTCACGACGAACCCGAACGCCAACGTCAATAAAACAGGTGGGCTATAACTTGCTCTACTTGCGGCTGTACTTGCTCCTACCGCCGCGGAGCGGAGAGACGCTTCAGTTCGCCGGGGCCTCGTGATCGCGCTCACGACCGACTGAACCAATGTCAATAAAACAGGTGGGCTCTTACTTGCTTCTCACCGTCGTTGCGCGCTCCGGTTGTTCGCCGGGGGGTGATCGCGCTCACGACGAACCCGAACGCCAATGTCAACAAAACAGGTGGGCTATTACTTGCTCCTACCGTGGAGAGAACGCTTCAGTTCGCCGGGGCCTCGTGATCGACGACCGACTGAACCAATGTCAACAAAACGGGTGGGCTATTACTGGCTTCTCGCCGTCGACCGGCAAAACAGGTGGGCTATTACTCGCTTCTCGCTGTCGGCCGTTACTCGCTTCTCGCTGTCGGCCGTTGGGAGCTCGTCTCTCTGAGCTAGCCGCAGCTCGCGGGCTCTAGAGCGAGCATTCCGCCCGCCATCGACGCAACGCGGCGAAACCCGTTGCCCTCCAAGAGCACCGCCGCTCGCCCGCTCCGCTTTCCGGAGCGACACATCACCACAATCGGCGCCTCCCGGTCCCACGACACAGAAGCATCCTCGAGCGTATCGAGGGGCACGAGTTCGGCGCCCTCGAGATGCCCTTCCGCGAACTCCTCCGCGCTTCGCACATCCACGAGCCGAAACTCACCAACGTGCGCCTTCGTCCACGACGCCGACACCTCCGCCACTCCGTCACGACGCTCGAGCGGCGCCCATCCTCGCTCCGGCAACGCCTCACTCGCCTGCGGCATCCCACAAGCAAGATTCGCCGGCACCGCCTCATCGATCTTCGCCGGAGGCGCAAGCTTCAGCGACGCCATGATCGCCACAAACTCTTCGAGCGGCCGCTCGCGGCCCAGTCGGGGGTTGTACGCCTTCTCTTCCCCAATGGAGCTGACGGTTCGCCCTCGATAGTCATGCCCGGGGTACACCGCGTAGTGCTCCGGCAACGAAAAGAGCTTCTCCGTCACCGACCGATAGAGCGTCTCGCTCGACCCCTGCTGAAAATCGGTGCGACCACAGCCACGAATGAGAAGCGCATCGCCGGTAAACACCATCGCTGCGTCGTGCACCACATAGCTCGCGCACCCGTCCGTGTGCCCCGGCGTCAGACGCGCCTCGATGCGAACCCCGCCGAGCTCGATCACCTCGCCATCCTCCACCATCACATCCGCGCACTCCGCCCCCGCGTGCACACTCATGACCGAACGACTTCCAAGGCGCTGCCGAAGCACGCCGGACCCGGCGATATGATCCGCGTGCACGTGCGTCTCCAGCGTCCAGCGAAGCGTCAGCCCAAGCTCCTCCAAAAGCTGCCCATCGCGCTCCAGCTGATCCCGAACCGGATCGATGAGTAACGCTTCACGCGTGTCCTCGTCCGCAAGGAGGTACGTGTAGGTCGACGAGTCACGGTCAAAGAGTTGTCGAAAGATCATGGCCCTTCCTTCCTACGAAATCGCGTGCTCAAGAGCATCGCTCCCCCAATAGTGCAAGGCACGCACCGAAAGGATTCATGGAGCACTTCACCCCCATTTCGTCCCTCCTCGGCGGTCTCTTGGTCGGCATCGCGTCCGCCGCGTTACTGCTCCTTCACGGCCGCATCGCAGGCATCAGCGGCATTCTCGGGGGCGCCCTTCGCGGACCCGATCGCTCCTGGCGCCTCTTCTTCCTCGCAGGATTGGCGGCCGGCGGCGGTCTCATCGCAATCCTTTCGCCGAGCGCGTTTGCTGTCGACATCGATCGCTCCCTCCCCGTACTGGCCCTCGCAGGACTTCTCGTCGGCGTCGGAACACGTCTCGGCGGCGGCTGCACCAGCGGCCATGGAATCTGCGGCTTGAGCCGCTTCTCGAAACGATCGGCGGTCGCCGTCATCACTTTCATGAGCGTCGCCGCGCTCACCGTATGGATCACCGGAGGCGCATCGTGAAACGCGCAACCGCATTCCTCGTCGGCATGCTCTTCGCCGGCGGACTCGCACTCTCCGGGATGACCCAACCCGCCAAGGTGATCCGCTTCTTCGATTTCTCGGACGGATTCAGCAGTTGGGATCCAAGCCTCGCGTTCGTCATGCTCGGCGGACTGCTCGTGTACGTCCCGATGTTCCGTCTCGCACGCGCGAGGTCGCGCCCCGTTCTCGACGATCTCTTCCACCTCCCAACCCGCATCACCATCGACGCGCGTCTCGTCATCGGCTCTGCCCTCTTCGGCATCGGCTGGGGTCTTGCGGGCTACTGCCCAGGACCCGCGCTCACTTCGCTAGGGGCATTTTCGACCCCCGCCCTTGTCGTCGTCGGCTCGATGATTCTCGGGATGGTTCTCGTTCACGTCGTCGATGCCCAACGTACCTGACCGGGAGCTTCGCGCTCGCGCCGCCGTACAATTGAATCGATGGCCGAGTTCCTCCTGGCAGTCGTCCTCCTCATTTGGGGCGCCGCTGCGTTCCTCCTCCTCCGCTCCTTTTGGAAGCACTGGCGAGAATGGATCGGCGGAACACTACTCTTCGCCTTTGCGCCTCTTGCCCTTCCATTCCACTTCGTTGCACGTTCCGTGGTCGGCATCCGGCGGCGCTCCTGCCGAAACCCGATTCACGCGATCCGCCCCGGCGAGTTCGCGATCAGTGAAACTCATCTGCACTTCGGCGACACCGACATCGCCCTCGACTCGGTCCAGCGCATCGACAGCATTCTTCTCTACGTCGGGATGTTTGCGGACGCGCCTTCCGCCGACTTCCTGATTCGCGTCTACGACGGGAGTCGCCGCCCCTGGGGCTGCATTCTAGGAACCGATTGGGAGCACGAACACGAGCTCCTTGCAAAGCGCATTCCCGTCGCTCGACACTGGGCGTCACCCACCCCGGTCTTCGCAGCGCTGAGCATTCCCGTGCTTCTCGTGGTGCTGCTCCTCGCGCTTAAATAGACGCGCTCACGTAGACGCGCTCACGTAGACGTCAGCCGCTGTGCGATCTGCTCAGCGACGCGGATTCCGTCGATCGCTGCACTCGCGATCCCGCCCGCATACCCCGCACCCTCCCCCGCAGGGTAGAGCCCGCGAAGCGACGCCTCGAGGGTTTCCGGATCGCGCGGCACCCGCACTGGACTTGACGTTCGCGACTCGGTCGCCACCAAGATTGCTTCTTCGCTTACGTAGCCCCGAAGACGACGACCGAACTCGGTAAGAGCAGCACGCAAACGATCCGCAATCGCAAGCCCCGAGCCATCCAACACCGACTCCACATCCGCCGACGCGACCCCCGGAATGTAGCTCGTCTTCGGAAGCGAGGATGAAGCGCGCCCTTCGAGAAAGTCGGTGACGCGAACCGCCGGCGCAACGAGGTTGCCGCCACCTGCTTGGAAGGCCGCTCCCTCGATCGCCCGCTGAAGCTCCACGCCTCCAAACACGTCGTCGTAACCGGCGTGCTCCCAATCACTCGGTTCGATCGCCACGACGAACCCCGAGTTGGCAAAGGGTGAGTTTCGCTTCGACAAGCTCATTCCGTTGACGACAAGTTCGTTCGGTCCCGTCGCCGCCGGAACGATCCACCCGCCAGGACACATGCAAAACGAAAATACGCCGCGGTCATCCACCGTCGCCGCAACGCGATACGACGCCGCCGGAAGTTTGGGATGCCCTGCGTCGCTTCCGTACTGAATCTCGTTGATGAGCGGCTGCGGGTGCTCGATGCGAACGCCGAGCGCAAAGGGCTTCGGCTCCAGCGCGACCCCCGCCTCGCGAAGCAGCACATGCACGTCTCGCGCGGAATGGCCCGTCGCCAAAACGACTCGTTCCGCCGCGATCTCTTCCCCGCCTTCGACGCGCACGCCAGCGACGCGATCCCCCTCGACGAGAAGCCCGGTCACCTTGGTCTCAAAACGAAACTCCACCCCGCACGCGATCAGCCGATCGCGCATCGCGGTCACGACCTTCGGAAGTTTGTTTGACCCGATGTGCGGCCGCGCGTCCGTGAGAATCTGCGCCGGGGCACCGTTGTCCGCCAGGGTTGCAATCACGTCGCGCACCGGGCCGCGTTTGTTCGCGCGCGTGTAGAGCTTGCCGTCCGAGTAGGTTCCTGCACCGCCTTCCCCAAAGCAGTAGTTGCTGTCGACGGGGGTACGCCCTTCTTGGTTGAGCACGCGAAGATCCCGCCGCCGAGGCTGCACCTGCTTTCCGCGATCCAGGATCAGACATGGAATCCCATGACGCGCGAGTTGATACGCACAGAACAAACCGGTCGGACCATCCCCGACGATCACTACCCGCCGTGGACCGCTGACCTCTCGCGGCGGCGCCGACACGACTTGGGGCGATTCACCGACCGCGACCTCCAGCTGAAACCGAACCTTGCGCCCACGCGCGTCGATCGAACGGCGTACCAAGGTTACGGATGGAAGGTCGTCCGCAGGGCGCTTGAGCTTTCGCGCCACTCTCTCCCGAAGCGCGGACTCGTCGTCGGCCTCGTCGAGGCCAAGGGTCAACGCGACCTTCACGGCGTGTCGGGCGCCTCAAGCGCAGCGCCGGAGGGGGCCATGCCGGCGATCGTTTCACCCCGAAAGTAGCTCTGCATGGCCGCAAGAAACTCCATCGCGAGAGCATAACCACAGATCGTCTTCAAAGCGGGACTTGTCGGCGTTGGGCCTCGGGTGGCACCTTTCGGCGGGGAGGTGCCTCGTGGCAGACGCCGAAGTAATTGGATTTCCGCATAGCTCGTACGTGTGGTCGACGCGGATCACGTTGGCCGAAAAGGGTGTCGACTACGATCTGGTTACGGACATCAAACCCGGCAGCGCCGAGTACGCCGATCAGCATCACCCCTTTCATAAGATCCCCGCGTTCCACCACGGTGATGTCGAGATCTTCGAGACGCTTGCGATCATGCACTACGTGGATTCGGTGTTTAACGGACCGAGCCTTGTTCCGAGCAACGCGATCGCCACCGCGCGCATGAACCAGTGGATGAGCGCTGCGTCGGACTACCTCTACGAGAGCGCGATTCGTGGCCTGGTGATTCCTCGCCTCGCGCGTCCGGAAACCGCCAACGAAGAAGCGATTCGCGAGAACCTCCCGCGGCTACGCAAGCACCTCGAGGTCTTCGATCAAGCGCTCTACGAAGATCACTGGCTCGCTGGCGACGAGTATTCCCTCGCCGACATCATGCTGACGCCGATCATCTTCTACGTAGGAATCGTTCCGGAAGGGAAGAAGGCCCTCGAGGGACTCGGTCACCTCGCGCGCTTCGCCGAAGCAACCCAGTCGCGACCCTCCTTTGCGGCTACGGCGCCGCCTCCTCCGAAGTAGCTTCGGCTGCGGTCGCTTCCGCTGCAGTGTTGTCCGGCGCCGCAGTGCCGTCCTCAACCGCCGTCGCGTCCGGCTTGCGGAACGTCAGCGTCATTCGGTCGCTCTCTCCGATCGCTCGCATCGCTTCGGGATCGGAGTCGCCGCGCATGACCGGCGGCAGCGACCAAACGCCTTCCGGATGATCGTGCGTGTCGCGCGGGTTCGCGTGCATCTCGGATCGCTCCGCCAGCTCAAGCCCGGCCGCCTCGGCGCGTCCGATCACAAAGCTCTCGGTCAGGTACCCGATCGTTCCGTCTTCCCCATGCTCGGTTCCCTCAGGCGCCCGGTGCTGCACGATCCCGAAGATGCCACCCGGTCGAAGCACGCGCGCGACCGCTTGAAAATACGCGTCGACGGAATGCCCTTCCCAGCGGCCTGACCAGTTGTGCGTATTTCGAAAACTCACCGCGACGTCGACGGAGCCATCCGCGACCTCGGGCATCAGCGTGTCTTGAAAGAGCACCGTCTCTTCAACCTGGTCGTAGAGCTCCGGATGCTCCTGAAGCATTTCTG
>JBCDAA010000496.1:0-6183 GCA_039186435.1 Myxococcota bacterium
ACTCCCGAGCCTCGACGAATGCGCGGACGCGCCCGTGGACAGCGGCGGCCGGCCGCTCTCGCGCCTCACGCGCGTGCAATATCAAAACACGCTCGCCGATCTTCTGAACGTCGACGCCGAGGTCGCCGAAGGCTTTGTCGAAGACGAGCGCGTCGCCGGTTTCGAAGCCGCGCGAACGATCAGCTCGCTCCACGTTGAAAAATATCTCGAAGCCGCGCGCGAACTCGCGAGCGAAGTCGACCTCCCGGCGGTCGTGACCTGCAGCAGCGGCGAAGACTGCGCGCGCGGGTTCATCGCGGACTTTGGTCGCCGCGCCTTCCGCCGCGAACTCACCGCTAGCGACGTTGACGACCTCCTCGCAACCTGGCGCGTTGGCAACGAGAGCTCCTTCGACGACGGGATTCGCCTCGTCATCGAAGCGACCCTCGGTTCGCCGGACTTCCTCTACCACGTGGAGACCGGCGAGATCGTCGACGAGGATCTCCTTCGCCTAGACGACGTCTCGGTCGCCTCACGCCTCTCGTATTTCCTCTGGGCGTCCATGCCGGACGACGCGCTCCTCGACGCAGCCGCCGGGGGCAGTCTCGACCTCGAAAGCGAAGCGCGGCGCATGCTCGACGACCCGCGCTTCGAAAACACCGTGCAGAGTTTCTACCGCCAGTGGCTCGGCCTCGAGCGCATCGAAAACCTCGTGAAGAGCGACCTCGTCTACCCGGAGTTCCGCACCGCCGAAGCGCGCGACCTTCGCACCTCCCTCGAGATGTACCTCGAGGAAGTCCACTTCGGCGACGACCCCTCCCTCGAAGCGCTTCTCCTCTCGGAGGGCTACTTCGTCAACGACCGCCTCGCAGCGCTCTACGACGAAGAAGCCACCGGCGCGTTCACGCGAAGCCCTGGACGCCGCGGACTCCTCGAACAGCCCGGCCTTCTCGCGCTCCTCGCCAAGTCGAATCAATCGGACCCCATTCACCGCGGGATCTTCGTCCGCGAGCAGCTCCTCTGCGACCCGCTTCGTGAGCCCCCCAACGATGTCGACCTCGTGGTCCGCGAACCGGAACCAGGCCTGAGCACCCGCGACCGCTTCGCCGAACACACCAGCAACGAAGTTTGCGCGAGCTGCCATCGCCTCATCGACGGAATCGGATTTGGCTTTGAGGCCTACGACGGAATCGGCCGCTTTCGCACCGAAGACGAGGGCGTCGCCATCGACACCAGCGGCGAGATCGTCGAGGGCGGCGACACAACCGGCACCTTCGATGGCGTTCGCGAACTCTCCGAGCGCCTCGCCGAAAGTGAAACGGTGCGCCAATGCTACGCGAAGCAGTGGTTTCGCTACGCGCTTCAGCGAGAGAGCACCGCGGAGGACGCCTGCAGCCTCGCCACGATCGACGCCGCCTTCGCCGAAAGCGGAAACAACCTCCGCGAACTGCTGATTCAAATCGTCACCTCCGACGCCTTCCGCCACCGCCGCCTGCGAGAGGTCGCCCGATGAAACGCCGCACTCTCCTTCGTTCCCTTGGAAGCGCCGCGCTCGCGCTGCCCTGCCTGTCCCTCGGTCGTTCCTCGCGGGCGCAACCGACCGCCCCGCCCAAGCGCTTTCTCGTCTGGTTCACCGGCAACGGCGTCTACAAGCCCGAGTGGTTTCCGACCGGCACCGAACACGACTGGGTACTCAGCCCGTCCTTGGAACCGCTCGCGCGCCACAAAGATCGACTGCTCGTCTTCGGCGCCCGCGACTGGGAGGACCAGGGCTTTCGCGACCATCTCGGCCTGTCGATCAAATGCGTCGACGACCTTCCGAGCGGCGGCCACGGCCTTGCGATGACCCTCACCGGTCGCCCCTCCGCCGAGTATGACGGCGTGTCATGGGCGAGCGCTCCCTCCATCGATCAACTCATCGCCGACCAGGTCGGCCGCGACACGCGCTTCCCAAGTTTGGAGGTTGGCGTTCGCGTGCAGGGCAACGAAGGATCCGGCAAACGGCTCGTGTACCGCGGCGCTGGAGCGCCGGTTCCCGCTGAGTCCGATCCGGTCGCCCTCTTCGACCGCGTTTTTGGAACGCTCACCCTCGACCCCGCCGCCCGCGAACGCGAACTCGCGGGGCGACAGCGCGTCGTCGATTTCCTCCACGGACGATTCTCCACGCTTCGCTCGCGCCTCGACACGACCGACCGACGCACCCTCGACGCGCACAGCGAAGCGCTCTTCGAGGTCGAATCACGCCTCCTCGACGTCGGCGAGCAGAGCTGCACGCTCCCTGATCGCCCGACCATTCCCGACGCGGTTTGGAACGACTACTCAAACATGCCCATCATCATGCGCGCGCAGATGGACAACATTGCGATGGCGTTCGCCTGCGACCTCACTCGCGTTGCGACCCTGCAGATCACCGAAGCCGCGAGCAATGCGCGCTACCCCTTTCTGATGGGACCGACGGGACTTCCGATCGACGACACCCACCACGGCTTGAGCCACGAACCTTGGGCCAACGCCGAAGCGATGCAGAAGCTTGTCACGATCAACCGCTGGCACTCCGAACAGCTCGCGTACCTCATGGATCGTCTCTCGGAAACCCCGGACGTCGACGGGTCGAGCGTCCTCGACAACACGATCATCCTTTGGGTCAACGAGCTGAGCGACGGCCGTTTTCACACGCACCAAAACATGCCGTGGCTTCTCGCGGGAGGCGGCGGACTTCGCACGGGGCGCTACCTCCAGGTCGCCGATGTTGCCCACAACGACCTGCTGCTCGCCTGCATGAACCTCATGGGGGTCGAGGCGGACTACGTCGGTAGCCCAGAGTGGACGACAGGACCGATGACCGGTCTGACCTGAGGCCCTACGACGTCTCTTCCGGGTTCCAGTCTCCGGGATGCCCGAACCTCGCACCGGGAAACGCGTGCTGAAGCTCGCTCGAAAGAAAGGGCCAGTTGTTGGGCTGCGACGTTTGGCAACGAAGGAGGTAGAGCGTACTCACCTGCGGCGCCGGCGGACCGATCTGCACCGCGCTGTCCTCAACGCACAGCTCCTCGAGATTCGGAAACGCGTGAAGCGGCGTCGTGTCGACGAGAAGGCTAGGCGGCATCTCGGAAAGCGATCGGCGCTCCCACCAGGGCGGACCCGGAACGTACCCAATCCAGAGCCTCTGGATCATTCGTCGGTGGGCAACGGCCGCCTTAGTCGTGGCCGCAGCGAGAACGTGCAACGCGATGAGTTGAAACGCCGCTCGCCGCGGGCCCAGGAGCGCGGGTTCGTCGAACGTAAGCGGCGGCGGCCTCATCATCGATGAGAAGAGGGGGTCGAGCGGCGTCCCCGGAACGAGCGCGTCGATGATCTCATCCGCGCGCGGACCGACGGCCACAGTCGCGAGAAGCTGAAGTCCCTGACGTTGCGTTCCCGGGTCCGGAGAGATGAGGAGATCCGCGATCGGACCAAAGGGGGGTTCGAAGAAGACACTCCGTTTCGGGACAGGGCGACGCTCGTAAAAATGAAAATACCCGTTCCGTTGAAATCGTAGGACGTCGCCATGACGGAGGGCGTCGTCGTCGCGAAACCCGCGCGCGTCGGATGCGATGAGAGCGACCGACCGGCAGTCCACGGCACGCCATGGCTCGCGACGAATCGTCACCGACACGCGCGAGGAGTCCTGGAGCACAACATCGGGTCGAGAGCCCGGCGCCGTGCTTCCCATGACGAGCTCGTCCCCAATCGGCGCGCCGAACTCAGGCAGCTGGTGGCTTACCAAACTCGCTTCGGGATAACGGTCCGCAACCCGCGCACGGGTCGAATAGCTGAAGTAGATCTGGTCACCGGAACGAAGCTGCTGCGGAACGCCAAACTGAGAACCATTCAGGTACGTGCGGAACTCGTCGACTAAAAACCACGCCCCGTTACGCCGAACGATTCGGCACGGCGGATCCGTCTTGCCGTATGCGTACACCACGATGTCGCCCTGCGCGCCGATCTCGAGATCTCGGTCGAGCTCCCGAACCATCGACCCCCTCGGCGTATAGAAAATCAGGAACACCGTGGCTCAGAAATATCAGACCGAAGGAGGCGAGCGCGATTTCCTTCGATGGCGGCCAGCTCGTCCAACGGCGAGCGCGCATTTTGTACCGGCGACCGCGCCGATTTTCGCCCACCCCGGGAGATTCTTCGTACGGGAATTTGCGTCGCACTCCCTGGCTCGAGTGACGCGTTCGTGGGCCTGTGCTACGCAGGCTCCGATGCGCAGGAGTCCCGCTTGATCACCCTTTGGGCCGGATTCCTCACCCTTGTGGCATTCATGCTCGCGCTGGACCTCGGCGTGTTTCACAAGGACGAGCACGAGGTCTCCGCCAAGGAAGCGCTCATCTGGACCGCAGTTTGGATCACCTGCGGCCTGGCGTTCACCGGCTTCGTTTGGCTCGTCTACGAGAACGGCTGGTTCGGGATGACCGTCCTCGACGAGGAAGGCAACGAACTTCCTGTCGCGCCGGGCAACGGACTCATCGCGGCCACGCGCTACGTCACCGCGTACCTCCTCGAAAAATCTCTCAGCATCGACAACATCTTCGTGATCGCGCTGGTCTTCGGACAGTTCAAGGTGCAGCCGATCCATCGACACCGGGTGCTCTTCTGGGGCGTCCTCGGTGCCATCGTGATGCGCGGCGCGATGCTCCTCGGCGGGCTCTGGCTCCTCCATCGCTTCACCTGGCTCTTCTACGTGTTCGGCGGCTACCTCGCGATCACCGGCATTCGCCTGCTCCTCCCCGAAAAGGAAGACGAAGGAGCCCACGGCGAAGGGATCGTCGAAAAGCTCAAGCGCTGGCTCCACGTCGCGCCGGACGACGCCGCCCACGAAGGTAAGTTCTTCGTGCGCATCGACGGCAAGCGCGCCCTCACCACTCTCGGCCTTGCACTGATCGTCATCGAATGGACCGACCTGGTCTTCGCGCTCGACTCAATCCCCGCGGTGCTCGCGGTTGCGCCCGAGCCCTTCATCGTCTTCACGAGCAACATCTTCGCCATTTTGGGATTGCGCTCGCTCTACTTCGTGCTCGAAAACGCCATCCACAAGTTTGGCGAGATCAAGTACGCGCTCGCGATTGTGCTGATCTTCATCGGCGCGAAGATGTTTGCCCACAAGTGGATTCACATTCCGAATTGGGCGTCGCTGGGCGTGATTGTCACGGCGATCACGCTCGCGGTGGTGATCAGCCTGATGCGTCAGCGAGCGCGCGCGGCCGAAGCCGCCGAGTAGCCCCACAACCGAGGGCGCAGCCCATCGAAAAGAGAGCATCTCGGAGGAACGATGCTCTCTTTTCTGGTCCGTCGCCGCTCACGCCCCACCCACACCCTCGATGTCCTCGTTGGCGTTCTCTCGGCCCTCGTCTTTTTCCTCGTCCCCCTGATTCTCGAGCGCGTGATTCTCGAGCGCGAGGCCATGCAAAACGCGGATGCGCTCCTGACCCCAATGGCGGCGCTGGTGCTTCGGTTCGTGGGGGTCTTTGCATTCGCGGGGATATCGGCGTGGCGCGTTCTCCGCCTGCGCCGCCACGGCGCCTTCTATCAGCAGCCCGGCCTCGTCCCGAAGCGGCTGATCTCCCTCGCGCTCGTCGCGATCTTTGTCCTGTGCCCAATCGTCCTCAAAGGCGACAACGCGCAAGAGCTCCTCGGCTTGAGCTACCGGGTTTGCTTTCGCATCAACATTGCGGGCCTCGCGATCTGGCCGATCGGCCTGTGGCTCGGCGGTGCGATTGTCGACGCGCGTCTCCGCCGGCGCGCGCGGGTTTGGCCCATCGGGTCGTAAGCTCTGGTCGCGTCGTAGCGTGCGCTTGCCCCGTCCAGGCGCCAGCACCAAGCTCCCTGTCCGATGGAACGCGACGCGATCTTGGCGCTCGACCGTCGCTATGTGTGGCGACCCTACACCTCGAGCATTGACCACGAGACCGGAGACGACCTCGTTGTCGCCGGCGCGGAAGGCTGTTTTCTGATCGACGAAGACGGACGGCGTCTTCTCGACGGCACCAGCTCCTGGTGGACGAGCAATCTCGGCTATGGCCATCCGCGTCTAAGCGCGGCCCTGAAGGGACAGGTCGACACCCTCGCACACGTTGCGATGGCCGGCGCGACCCACCGACGCGCGGCTGAGCTCGCGGAAGCACTCGTCGCCCGCGCGCCCAAGGGCGATCGAAAGCTCGC
>JBCDAA010000497.1:0-6171 GCA_039186435.1 Myxococcota bacterium
CGAAGAGCCGGAAGCGCCAACCGCCGTCGAGCCGGCGACTGAGCCAGCCGCGCGCGAACCGGACACCGCGTTGACGCCTGCGGTGATGACCGCGACCGCGATGCGTCCGAGTGCGATGCGGCCCAGTGCGATGCGACCCAGTGCGATGCGGCCCAGTGCGATGCGGCCCGCCAACATGCAGCCCGCGTCGATGTCGCAGATGGGTCTCCGCTTTCGCGACCCTGGGTTTTAGACAGGGTTCTAGACAGGGTTTTAGACAGGGTTCTAGAGAGGCTCGCCTTCGCCCTCGAGGCGGCTCGGGTCGAAGTCCCCGTCGAGTTTGGATCCGCCACCACCGGCGACAACGACCGCAATGACGATCACCGCGATCACCACCACCGCGGCCACGCTGGCGTAGACGATCGCCTTCGCGGGACTGTGTCGCGGCGTTTCCTCGACCGGCGTTTGGGCAGCGAGTTCCTCGGGCGTCGGAACGTCTGCTCCGGACGCGGCCTCGCCCAAGCGGATCGTGAGCTGTCGCGTTTCCCCTTCGGTGAGGCTGACGGAGCCGCGCCCGACGACGCGTTCCCCGCGGCGAGCGACGACCTGGTGCACGCTCGGGTTGGCGGGGAAAGCCACCCCGACCATGGCGGCGGGAAGGGGCCGCTCGTTGAGGACGAAGTCGACGCCCTCGGTGCTGCCCACGACGACGATCTCGAGCTGCGCGAGGCGCGGCGTGATCTCCGAGAGGAGCTCCGCGGCCGCAGCCTTGACCTCCGCGGACCCTTCACCGCTCCCAACCGAACGGAGGTGTTCGGAGGCTTCGACCAACCGCCCGAGATGGACTTCGCTGTCCGCGAGGTTAAACGCGATCGGCGCCGCCCATCGAAGTTCGAGAGCGCGCTCGAAGCGATCTGCGGCCTGTTCCCATTCCCCGCTGTCCGCAAAGGCGAGACCTTGCTGAAAGAGCGCCCGTGCGGCGGCGGTCTGCGTTTCGTCCTGCGCTGCGGCGGGGAGGCTCACCGCGACCGAAAGCACCAAGACAAGCCGAAGCACAGAAAGACTCTATCACCTTTGTGCGCCCGAGGACGGCGCGGCCCGATCGAAGGGACCTTTTGAGATGCGCTCCAGAGCCAGCTACCTTCCAGGAATGCGCAACGCGCTCGTAATGATTTCGTTCGTCCTCGCGTGCGGTGGGTCTGACCCATCCATGGGGGAGCCGGTCGCTCTCTTTTCACTGCCGCGCGGCGGAGAGCCCTTCTTCGATCTTCCTTGGCCCAACGACCTGCGGCGCAACGGCGAGTTCATCGATGTGCGAGAGTTTCGAAACCCACGGAGCGTGCCGCTCTTGGAGGAGTACTCCGCGGCGATGAGCGAGCGTCTCACCGGCTACAGCGTGAGCGCGCCGGGGTATTTGCGCTTCGGGGTCTCCATCGACGAATCCACGATTCCCGCGACGGAGTCCGCCACGATGGAGCCGGATGCGAGTGTTTTCATCATGCAGATTTCCGGCGCGGGAGCCGGCGCGCGACATCCGGCGGTCGTGCACTATTGGGACCCGGAAACGGTGTACTGGGCCGGGCATACGCTTGCGGTGCGACCGGTCCATGGCCTTCCGCTTCTTGCGGAGACCACCTACGCGATCGTGGTGACGACCGACGTGAAGACGGCGGATGGGCGTGACCTTCGCCGCAGCGACGACTTCGAAGCGGTGGCCGATCCCGCAGCGTCGAGTGACGGGATGATCGACGCGGCGCGAACGATCTACGAGCCGGCGTTTACCGTTCTTGCCAATGCCGGCGTCGCTCGGGAGCGCGTTCTCAACATGGCGGTCTTCACGACGCAGGACCCGGTGAGTGAACTTCTCGCCGCGCGCGATTGGCTCAGTCGTCAGCCGATTCCGGAGCCCGTCGCCGATCGGTGGCGGTGGGTGCGGGACGACGACGAGGAGGGCTACACCCTCGTGCACGGCGCCTATCCTTCCCCGACGTTTCAGTCCGGAGAGATCCCCTACCTCGATGGGGGTGGCGAGTTCACGGTCGACACGACCGGAGCGCCGGTGGTTCACGGTTCCTTCGACGCGCGCTTTTCGATCACGGTTCCATTCGGTGAAATGCCCGAAAACGGCTGGCCGATCGTGCTCTACGCCCACGGCACGGGCGGCAACTTCGAGTCCTCCCTCACCGTCGCATCGACCCTCGCGAACCTCGGAATCGCCACGATGGGCGTCGACCAGATTCACCACGGCGAGCGAAACCCGACCACCGACGGGCCGGAAGCGCTTTCGTTCAACTTCATCAACCCCTTCGCCTTTCGCGACAACGCGCGTCAGTCCGCCCTCGATGTTGTGCAGCAGGCTCGCTTCATCGCTAACAACCCGATTTCGGATCGCGTGATCGCGAGCGATCCCCCCGTCCGTTTCGACCCGGAGCAGCTCTACTTCATGGGGCACTCGCAGGGCGGATTGAACGGTCCGATCTACCTGGCGATCGACGACAGCGCGAAAGCGGCGGTCCTCAGCGGCGCGGGCGGTCACCTGGCGATCGCGCTGGTGGAGAAAACCGAGCCCCTCAATATCCCGGATCTCGTGCGCCTGATTTTGCGCCTGAGCGGGCCCGAGGGCGAATCCGAGCACCTGGTGTTTGAGCATCCGGTGTTTGCGCTTCTCCAGACGTGGACCGACGTTGCGGACCCGACGAACTACATGCACCTCATCTTCGATCAACCCCGAGAGGGCTTTGCGCCGAAGAGCGTGCTTCAGACGGAGGGGTTGACCGACGCGTTCACGCCGCCTGCGGCGATCGAAGCGCTGGCGTTGGCCGGGCGCATCCCGCTTCTTGAGCCAGAGCTTCAGCCGATTTCGTCGATGTCGCTCGTGGGCATCAACACCCAGAGCGTGCCGGCCGTTGGAAACATCGCCAGCGGACAGGCGACGGCGGGGCTTTTGCAGTTCAACGGTGGGCACTTCGTCGCGTTTGACAACGATGCGCTGACGACGATCGGCGGGTTCTTTGCGAGCGCTGTGTCGGATGGCGTCCCGAGCATTCGGTAGCGTTCCGTAGCGCTCGTTCGGGGTGGGCGTTGTCGCGCGGTCGCCGCGTGGTAGAGGACTCGCATGCGCGCCCGCTCCCCCTTTGTGGCCTTTGTCCTTGGTGTCGCGCCAGTCTTTGTTGTCATCTGGATGAGTCGATCCACCTCGCCGGCGTCTCGGCCGGCGCCTCGGGTCGAGCTTCCAGAGCGTCTCTCATGGCTTGCGATCGTGACCGGGCCGGAGCCTTCGGGGACGCAGCACTCGCTGAGCCGCGACGCCCTCGAGGTCGCCGCCGCCCTGGGAGACGGGGGCGCGGTTCTCTTCGGCGGTGGTTCAGGCGCGCCTGTGCAGGTTCTCGACGACGGGCGTGCACCGACGCTCCGCGAGCAGCTCGCGACGTTTTTTGATCCGCGCGATCGGGCGGTGATCTACGCCGAAGGCCCCGCGGTGGATGGACCGGCGTCCGCGGAAGTGGTGGCGGAGGCGTTCGACGTGGCGTCGCGCGACGAAGAGCCGCTCGTCCTCTACCTCGGCGGTCACGGCGATGGAGGCGAGGAGCCACTGGATTCGATCGTTCCGCTTTGGGGTGGGCGCGCGCTGGGGGTCCCGGAGCTGCTTGAGATGCTCGGGACGCGTCCGCTCCGCCTCGTGCAAACAACCTGCTTCGGCGGCGGCTTTGCCGAAATCATCTTTGCGAGGGGCAACGCGGAGCTCGGCGCCGCCGAAGCGGATCGATGTGGCGTGTTTGCGACGAGCTGGGACGCGGAGTCGAGCGGTTGCGATCCGAGTCCCGAGCGAAGCGCGCAGCATTCTTACACCGTGCACCTTCTGCGCGCGCTTCGGGACCCGCCCGAGCGAGCCGACCTCGACGGCGACGGCGCGGTGTCACTCCTCGAGGCGCACACCCACGCGCGAATCGTGGCGCACTCGATCGACCTTCCGACGACGACCTCGGAGCGCTGGCTCTTTCATGCGGTCGAAACCTACGGCCTCGATGGGGAAGGTGTGGACCTCGACCCAGAGGTGATGCGCGAGGAGCGCGAGGTGGTGACGCGCCTTGGCGATGCGCTCGGCTGCGCGGACGAGGAAGCGGCGCAGCGCCGACACGCGGAGTTGCAGCTCGAGCTGAGGCGGGTCGACGAGGAGCTGGCGGAGATCGAGGAGGCCCTGGACGACGTCTATTTTGCGCTTCGTATTCGGCTCCTTGAACGATGGCCGCGCCTTGACGATCCCTGGGATCCATCCTTCGAGGAGACCTGGGTTCGAGAGCGCGCGAGCATTGAGGCGGTATTTCTTCACTCGCCAGAGGGCCTCGGCTACCAGGAAGTTCGCGCGGTCTACGAGCGGGCGCTCCATCGTACGGATGCACTCCAGCAGCGCTTGGCCCGGGTCCGGCGCCTCGTGGAAGCGTGGGACACCCTGGCGTTTGCCCGCGTCGTTCGCGAGCGTGGTGGCGAGGCATGGGCCACGTTTCTTCGGCTCCGAGCCTGCGAACGTAGTGTTCTCCCCCCTTGACCGATCGTGGCCGGCGGCCGAGCCTTGAGGGGTGCGCTTCGCTTGGTTTGTGATGGTTTGTGCCTGCTCCGTTCCGGAAGGAGGACTGGGCGTTCAAAGCCGGGATAGTGGCGCGGACGCAGGTCTCGACGCAGGTCTGGATTCCGCGCTGGACGCGGTCACGCCCGACGTTGGACCAGACGACAGCGGAACGGATAGTGCGTTTGACGCCCCGATCGACACCGGTGTGGATGCGCCGATGGACGCTGGCTTCGACGCGTTTGACGCCGGGCCGGCGTGCTCCCTCTACGTGGCGACCTCCGGCGACGATGCGGGCGGCGGAACCGCGCCGGGCGATCCGCTTGCGACGATCAACGAAGCGCTCTCTCGTCTCGACGCCGGGACGATCTGCGTCGAAGAGGGAAGCTACGACGAACGCATGATCATTCGCGAGGCGGTCCTCGTCGAAGGGGGATGGTGCGCCGGCTTTGATCGTCAGGATCCCGGGTGCGTCGTCACCGTGGAAGCACCTGAACTGGGCGTTGCGCTCTTCGGCGATGGCGCGGGGCTTCGCGGGTTGACCCTTCGATCGCGAAGCGCGACCTCCGAGGGTCAAAGCAGCTACGTCGTGCGCGTCGTCGGCGCGGCGAGGGCGCTTCTGGAATCGCTCGTCCTCGAAGCGGGCGACGGCTTTCGCGGCGAAGACGGAGCGGGCGGCGCTGCAGGCGCGAACGGCGGGGACGGCGGCCCCGGCGAAGACGGCGGAAGCACAAGCGCGCGCGCACGACGCGGCGCTGGCGGCATGAGTGACTGCGCGCCCGGCGGACAGGGCGGCCTTGGCGGACGTGCCTTTGCGCGCGGCGGCAACGGCCAGACGGTGGGCGATGCCGCGGGAGGAACCGGCGGCATCACTGGCACCGACGGTTTCGTTTCACCGGAGCCGGGCGAAGACGGCCAAGACGGAGTCTCCGGAACCGACGGCGTCGGCGGCGCCGGTGGCGTAGACGTTGGCACCCTCAGTGGCTCGGGCGTCTACGCGGTTGCGTCAGGGGACGACGGAACCGAGGGAACCGCGGGCGGGGCAGGCTCGGGCGCCGGCGGCGGAGGCGGCTGGAACGAGGACTTCTCCGCGTACAGTGGCGGCGGCGGCGGCGGCGGTGGCGGCGCGGGATGTGGCGCGACCGGCGGCGGCGGCGGCGGCGGCGGCGGCGGATCCTTCGGGGTCGTCATCGCGCGAAGCAGCGTGATGATGATGGACGTCACGATTCGCCTTGGTGATGGCGGCGCCGGAGGCCGTGGTGGTCGACGCGCGAGTGGCGGCACCGGCGGTGATGGAGAAGACGGCGGCATCGGCGCGTTCGGCAGTGAACCGGGAGGTCGCGGCGGCAACGGCGGCGACGGAGGACAGAGCGGCGGCGGCGGCGGTGGTGGTGGCGGCCCGGCGGTCGGTGTCTTTCGCGGTCCCGCAGCGAGCGTCGATCTCGTGGACGTTCGTGTCGAAGGCGGGAGCGGCGGCGCAGGCGGCGGCGGTCGCGACGGCGGTGGATCGGGCGACAACGGTCTTGTGATCGATCTTCGCTAGCGGCGATGTCGCTCTACTTTGCCTACGGTTCGAATCTGAACCTCGAGGACCTCACGGCGTGGGCGGCGCGCGCGGGTTTCGATCC
>JBCDAA010000498.1:0-6115 GCA_039186435.1 Myxococcota bacterium
ACATCGACAGCCTGACCGAGCTCTTCGCTTCGGGGGCGGTCACCGCGGTAACGGACCTCATCACTCTCGTGGGCATCGTCGCGTTTATGCTCGCGATCGATTGGCAGCTCAGCCTGGTCGCGTTCTGTGCGCTTCCGCCGCTCGCGCTTGCCGTCCGCTACTTTCGGCGTTTTGCGCGCGACGCGTATCGCTCCATTCGGCGGCGCATCGCTGAGCTTAACGCCTACCTCGCAGAACAGGTCCAGGGCGTTCGCGTCGTGCAGGCGTACGGCCGGGAAGGGGACTGCGCCGAGGAGTACTCGGCGATCAACAGCGCCTACCGAGACGCAAACTTTCGCTCGATTCGCTACGACGCACTTCTCTACTCGGTGGTTCAGTCGGTGTCGGTCGCCTGCGTTGCGCTCGTGCTCTACTTTGCGGCGATTCGCGCGGGCTGGATGCGGTCCGATGCGTCCGCGCTCTGGGTCGGAACCGTTGTCGCCTTCTACGATTACATCCAGCGCTTCTTCATTCCGATCCGTGATCTCGCAACGAAGTACACCATCATTCAGTCGTCCCTTGCGTCCGCCGAGCGCGTCTTCACGCTTCTGGACACCGACGAACCCGACGCACCCGCCTGCGAGGTGGACGCACCCTCCGTTTCGGAAGGGACCGCGATCGCGTTCAAGGACGTGACCTTCGGGTATCGCGAAGGCCATGATGTCCTCCACGAAGTGAACCTCGAGGTTCGCGAAGGGGAACGAATCGCCATCGTGGGGGCGACCGGATCCGGAAAGACGACGCTGACCTCGCTTCTGCTTCGTCTCTACGAGCTGCGCCAGGGGCATATCGTGGTGCAAGGCGACGAGGTTCGAACCCTCGACCGGCAGACACTTCGGAAACGCTTTGCCGTCGTTCCGCAGGACGTCTTCCTCTTTACGGGCACTCTTCGAGAGAACCTGGCCGTTGGGGATGCGTCCCCCGACGACGCGCGGATCCAGGAAGCGCTCGCGCGGGTGGGGGCGACCGAGCTCGTCGCGCGCCGGGGTGGCCTCGACGCGGAGGTTCACGAGCGAGGTATCAACTTCAGTGCGGGCGAGCGCCAGCTCCTCGCGTTTGCGCGCGCGCTCTATCGAGAGGCGCAGCTGCTGCTCCTCGACGAAGCGACGGCCAATGTCGACAGTGATACGGAGGCCGCGCTGCAGGTCGCCGCCGAGGAGGTGATGAAGGGCCGCACCGCGCTGATCATTGCTCACCGGCTCTCCACCATTGAGCGCGCGGATCGCATCGTCGTCCTCCATCGCGGCCGAATCGTCGAGGAAGGCCCGCATGCAGAGCTTCTCGCGCGAGGAGGCGTGTATGCACGACTTCATCGCCTTCAGACCGCGTCTCACCGGGAGTCCAATCCGGATTTGCTTCCGCGGATTTCCGAGATGCCCTCCATGCCTTGAGTTCGCGGGGCTGTTTCGGCTCGGTTTCGGCGCGGATTATGCCGAAACCTCGGAAAAACTGGTTTAGAATAAAGGGGCTGGTCAGGACCTGTGGAACAAGCCCCGGTCGTCTACGGAAAATATCAACTCCTTGAGCTTCTCGCTCGCGGAGGGATGGCCGAGGTCTTCAAAGCGAAGTCCCACGGGGTGGAGGGCTTTGAGAAGATCCTGGTGATCAAGCGAATCCTCGCAGAGCTCGGCGAGAACCCGCAGTTCGTAGAGATGTTCATCAACGAAGCGAAGATTGCGGTGACGCTCTCGCACGCGAACATCGTCCAGGTTTTCGATCTTGGGAAGGCTGACGACGCGTATTTCATCGCGATGGAGTTCGTCGCGGGGGCGGACCTCGCCACGGTGCTTCGGCGCGCGCGCAAATACGACAAACCGCTTCCGGTGGAGATGGCCGTGTTTGTGGTCAGCGAGGTCGCGAAGGGTCTCGACTACGCACACCGTCGCCGCGACGCCGACATGAAGCCGATGAACATCGTGCATCGGGACGTGTCTCCTCAAAACGTGCTCCTCAGCTACGAAGGCGAGGTCAAACTCACCGACTTCGGGATCGCCAAGGCACGCACTACCGTTCCGGACGGGACCGAGCACGGCGTCCTCAAAGGAAAGTACGCCTATATGGCCCCCGAACAAGCGCGGGGGCTCGACGTCGATGCGCGGACCGATCTCTTCGCCCTCGGGACGGTGCTCTACGAAGCTCTCGCCGGGGTGAACCCCTTCCTGCAGAGCTCGACCTACGAGACCCTGCAACGAGTTCGTGAAGGGCGCGCCGATCCGCTTCGCTCGGTTGCCGAGCATGTGCCCGAAGAGCTTTGCGCCATCGTCGAGCGTGCGATGAACCCCGACCCGCGCGAGCGTCACGAAAACGCAGGACGCTTCTACGAGGACCTGATTCAGTTTCTCTATGCCAGCGGTCGACGGGTTGGTGCGCACGACCTTTCGAACTACCTCGACGCGCTGCGCGCCGCATCGGAAGGGCGCCGTGCGGTCAAGGAATCGGACGCAGGTCTGCGTGCCGCGTTCGAAATCGACACCGCGGTTGGGCGTCCCGGTGGGCACGAGCAAACGCCCGCGGAGGTTCCCTCTGCGCGGAGCGTCGCCGGAAAGGTGACGACGGGAACGGGGAGCGCGGTCCATACGCCGGTGGCACGTCCTCAGGCGGAGCGCCGGGATGTGACTGCCGTGAGCGCTCGCCCGGGCAAGGGCGTGAAGGAGATCTTCGAGCGCTTCGGCGGCGAGGTGGTTCGCGAAAGCGCCGAAGCGGTGACCGCGCTCTTTGGACGGCGCAATCCGGATGGACGCGATTCCGAACACGCGGCGCGCGCAGGCCTCTCGCTCCCGGAGGGCTCGCGAACGATTCATGCGGGGCGTGTGCTCGTCGACGTCAGCGGTGAACTGCTCGAGGACGAGGCGTTTGAGCTGGTTGTGGGCGAGTGCGAGGGGCTCCTCGCGGACGCGGAGGAACGTCTGGTCGCGTCGGACCAAACCGAAGCTGCGTTGCGACGTTTCTTTGAGCTGCGACCGCGCGGCGATGTCTTCGAGGTGCTCGGCGAGCGCAACCTCACCGAGACGCTCGGTCGCTTTGTCGGCCGCAAAGATGAGCTCCGGCGCGTTGGCGAAATCCTCGCGGTGGCGAACAAGGGTCGCCAGTGTTTGCTCTCCCTGGTCGGCGACGCGGGCATCGGCAAATCGCGTTTGCTCCTGGAGACGATGCGGCGTCTTCGCCTCGGCGGTCACGACGTTGGCATGTACGTTTGCAAGGTTCCGCGTCACAGCCGAAACCTTCCGCTTTCGGCCGCGCAGGAAATGCTCCGGGTGCTTCTCGGGATTGAGGATTTCGACAGCGAGTCGGAAGTTTCGGAGAAGGTTCAGCGCCTTCGCGAGCTCGGGATGCCCGCCGCCGAGCTCAACGCCGTGTCGACCACCCTCGGTATTCTGACGTCGACGGAGGTGCCGGTGGACGGCCGGCGACCGCTCTTTGCGGCGATTGCGCGCATCGCCCTCAAGCTCGCCGAAGACCGGCTGACCATCTTTGCCTTCGACGATTTTCAGGAGGTGGACGACGAGAGTCTTGCGCTCCTCGAAGGTCTGGTGACGAAGGGGAGCACCGGCCGCATCGTGATCGTCGCCGCGTACCGCACCGACCGCCGCTTTGCCTGGAGCGAGCTGCCCAACTCCTTCGAACTCCAGCTCGGGCCGCTTTCGGACGAGGACATGATGCGGCTGACGGCGGCGCGCCTCGGGTCCGAGGAAGTGCCGTCGGAGCTTTTGCGCGAGGTGAGCGCAAAGAGCGCAGGAAACCCGCTCTACGCAGAGGAGTACGTCCAGGCGCTTCTTGACGCGGAGGCGATCGAGCTCACGGACGCCAAGGTGAAGTACCAGCCGGACGTTGCGGTTGAAGTTCCGAAGACGCTTCGCGGAATCGTCGCGCAGCGCCTGAGCCGCGTCACTCCGCAGCAGCGACATCTTCTTCAGGTCGCGGCCATGGTGGGCGGACGTTTTCACGACGCGCTCTTGGCGCGGGTGACCTACGAAGAGGACACCGTCGTTGGGGGAGCGGTGGAAAGCCTAGTGCAGCGCGGCATTCTCGTGCGGACGCACGTGCGCGAGTACGGTTTTGCGCACCATCTGATTCCAGAGGTGGTGAAGAGCGGACTTCCGATCGACGCGCGCCGGGAGATTCACGCCGCGATCGGAAAGGCCCTGGAGGACCTCTATCCGAATCACATCGACGACCTCGCCGAGCGTCTCGCCTTTCACTATCGAGAAGCCGGCCAGCGACCGCGCGCGCTGGAGTTTTTGATTCGAGCGGCAGACCGTCTCGAAGGCGAACACAACCTTAGCGGCGCCATTGGGTTTGTGAGTCGCGCCATCGAAATGCTGGCGAAGGGAGCGAGCCTCGACCGAGACCGTCTTCTTCAGCTCTACCGCCGGATCGGGGATCTCTGTTTGCGCGGACGGGAGCTCGACCAGGGGCTCGAACACGTCGAGGGCGCGATCGATCTCGCGGAGGGGCTCGGGCGCGAGGATCACCTCGCGCGCTTTTCGCTCATGAAGGGTCAGTACCTCGTGCTGGCGCAGCGGATCGGGGACGCCGAGAACTGGTTCGGCAAGGCTCGCCAGGTCGCGAAGACGGTGGGCAACCGCGACCTCCTCCGCGACGTGACGACCGCGCTCGCGGACGCCTACTCGCGCAACGGCGAGTACGCCAAAGCGGTCACCCTTCTTCAGGAAGCGCTTTCGCTCGCGCAAGAGGCGAACGATCCCCCTGCGCAGATTCGCTGTTTGATTCCCCTCGCGCACGCGTACGGCGGCGGTGCGGATCCGGAGAGCGCGCTTCAGGCGCTTGCGGAGGCGCGGCGGCTCATGGGCTCCTCTCCCGAGCGCATCACCGAATGCGAGGTGCACAAAACCGAAGCGCTAGTGCACTACTACGCGGGGGATGTTCCGCGCGCTCTCGAGTCCGGGTACCGCGGGCTTGAGCTCGCGAAGGAGTACGGGTTTCCCTATGAGGCGGTAGTCAACGCGCACAACGTGGGCGAGCTGCACATGCGCGAGGGCGACTACAAGCGCGCGTTTGCGATGCTCCGGTACAGCTACGACGTCGCAAAGGACCACGGGTTCGTAAAGCTCCAATACGGCAACCTGCGCGTGCTTGGCTTCATCGACGCGGTGAAGCTCGGCTCTCCGGAAGGCCGCTCCAAGATTCTCGAGGCGTACATCTACGCGCAGCGCCAAGGCTACGTCTGGGACGTGGTCCAGGCGCGCTACATGCTCGCCATCGTCGACATCACCCAGGGTGAGACGGTGGACGGTCGCCGCGGGCTGCGCGAGGTTCTTCAGCTCGCCGCGGAAAACGGAATGTCCCACTACGAGCGCGCGGCCGAAGAGGCGCTCGCGGCGCTCGACGCCGGTCTCCCCGTCCCGATGCCGCACTAATCGTACTGCGCGTTCGGTCAGTTCAATGCCGGCAGTTCGTAGCCAGTGCCGTCTGGGTTCGCATTGACGTCAAGAGCCCCGTCAAAGAGTCGCAGCTCAAATGCAGCCGGAGCTTCGTCGCACGAGTGAGGGCGCATCACGACGAGAAGAAAGTCACCGCCACGACGAACCCCGTAGACGACTCGCCCGCCGGTTTCTGTGTCTCCATCGCCTGTCATTCCCACAACCGGCGCTGTCTCGTTGTATTCGAGGAGTTCTTCGCCAGCGTTCCACTGGTTTCCATCTCGTGTGACCCGGTCGGTGAGGAAGAGATGCACCTCGCTTGGAACACACGATTGGTTTTCGAGACCCGCCCGAACGTCGAAGGTGTAGAACCGAAGCTCGTCAGGGTCGGCCAAGTCTTCGAGTTGGACCCGATAGATATGAGCCTTCGCAAGGCCCACACGCCGCGGCACGCTGACCATCACTGCGGCTGTGTCGAACGTTCCAGATACGACTCCGCCGACCGAGAGTCTCGGTTGACCCGCGCTTAGCGAGAGAGCTTCGTGCTCGCCTGCGTTTCGACCGCTCGCCTGCGGTCGGGGTGAGTGGGGCGTGCAAGCAAAGGTGGTCGCGATCACCAAGGTTGTCACTGGAACGAGATGCACGTTGGGACGGTACCATGATTAAACCGCACGTTTCGCTGTTCGCTGTTCGCT
>JBCDAA010000499.1:0-6107 GCA_039186435.1 Myxococcota bacterium
AATCTCGTTGTAGACGGATCGGAGCGCAAGCTCGGCGACTCGCATCTCACCGGCGGCGCCAGCTTCGGCTTCGAGAAACGCCAGCGCATCGAAGGCACTCGCGCGAACGTTCGTGTCCGTGTCGTTGAGAAGCCACTCGATGCGACCTCGAAGCTGCGCGGCGCCGGGGACTTTGCCCTTGATGGCGTGCTGCGCGAGGACGATGACGTTGCGGCGAACGCTCGCGGAACCATCGCGGCTCAGCTGAAGGAGCGCTCCGATCGCGCGGGGATCCGCGAGAACCGCAAGCGCCCACGCGCCGCGCACGGCGGTGTCGACGTGGCGTGCGGTCAGCGAGGCAAAGAGGGGCTGACGATCCACTTCGGAGGCTTCGGCCGCGCCGCTTTCAACGCGTCCACCGGCTTCCTTAAAGGTCGCGAGTTTCGTCGCGAAGACCGGGTCGCCCCCGAGGGCCGCCGCGATGCCCGCGCGCGCACCGATGGCGGCGAGGAACGCGGTCTCGCGAACGGTTTCGGCCTCGTCGTCAAGGGCAAGCTCGACGAGCTCTGCGCCTTCACCCCCGGCGAGTCCCGCCGCGGAAAGGCGGATGATCGCCTCGTTGCGAATGTCTGGGGTGCCGCGCGCAAACGCGATGCGCACGGGCTCGACGCTCTCTTTGCCTTCGAGGGTGTAGAGCGCATCGAGGGCAGCAAGGCGAACCTTGGCGTCCCCGTCCTTGAGCCGCTGCGCGATCAGTCCGGGAACGAGCGGTGACGCACTCCGCAGCATCGGCAGTCGCGCGAGGGCGACGATCCGCATGTCGGCGTGCTTGCTGACGAGGGCGGCGCGTGCGGCCGAAAAGGGGTTGTCCTTTTCGAGGCTGGTGAGCGCGTCGAGAACGGCTTTTCGAACTTCGGGCTTGCCGTCGTTCAGCGCCTGACGGAGCGCGGGACGACTTCGCCGCCGGCCGGAGTTGGCGATCTTGGTCGCGGCTTTCGCGCGAAGTTCCGCCTCGCGGTCGTTTTGAAGCGTGCGTTCCAGAAGACGCCGCGCTTCGTCTTCGGGAAGGCGCGCGAGGGCGTCGATGGTGGCGGCGCGAACCTTGGCGTTGCCCTTCTTAAGGTCGCTTGCGAGCTGCGCGATGCGCGACTTGAGCGTCTTCTTTCCGCCGAGGGCTCCGTCGGGGCCCAGGCTGACGATGCTGACGCGTCGCGAGTGGCTGACGATCGCCAGACCGCCGGCTCGTGCGGCGTCGGGCGCGTTCGTCGGCGCGGGAATCCAGACCATCTGGCGCGACTCGCCGCCGATGTCTTCCGTCTTCGGACGCCGGCGACTTTCGAGGTCCCACGCTTTGAGCGTTCCGTCCTCGGCCACCGAGTAGAGTCGCCGGGGCAGCGGACGTCGCGCCTCGTCCGTAAGCTGAGGTCCGAGAACAAGGCTGCGTACAGCGCGCTCGTGCTCGGCGCCCTTCGAGCGGTTTTCGGCGTCGGGCGCGCCTTCGAGAAACGCGATGCGAACCGAGCCGTCCGCGCCCCCGGCCACCACGCGACCGTCCGGCGTGAGCAGCAACGCGCCGACGCCGACGTCCATCGACATGTCACGAAGCGCGCCGCCGTTTGTCAGCGCTTCGGTGCGCAGCGCGTGCACGATGCCCGCGTCGCCGGCCGCTGCGAGCCAGCGTCCTGCGGGACCGAAGGCCACGGCCCGTAGCGGACGCGCGCCGAACGGACGCGTCGCGAACGCTGTCAGCGAGCCACCGCTGCGTTTCCAGACGCGAAGGGTTCCGTCTTCGCCGACCGTTGCGACGAGGTCCCCCTGCGAGGCGATGGCGGTAATCGCACCGGTGTGTGCGCGTTCGTCCTGAAACGAGGACGCGCCGCTCGCGGACACGAGCTCGAGGGCACCGGTGCTGAGGCCGACGGCGATGATGTCTTCCTCGAGACAGTGCAGCGCTGTGACGGCGGCGGAGAACTCGCGTGCACTCTCCGCTTCAAAGCTCGGGTAGCGCAGGACGTGCAGCGTCGAACTGGCGGCTGCGTCGCGCGAACCACCGAAGATGATCTTGCTCCCGCTGGGCGTGACCGTCACGGCCGCAAGGCGCTCAACGTGGGGGGCGAACTCGCTCATGCTCTCACCTCAATCGGGGCCACGGCCGGAAGGGCGGTCGTCAGGTCGGGATGCGCGCGGCGAACACGCGCGATCGCGGCGACGCAGGTTTGCCATTCGCCTTTGGCTTCCGAGTTCATGAACTCCTCGAGAACGGGCTGGGCGATCGCCGCAAACTCGCGACTCTCGACCGCCATATCGCGCACCACTTCGATCAGGCGGCGCTTGGCCACGCTTGCGGGGAGCGAGCGTTCGACCAGCGCGCCGTCCGCGCGGCGCTCCATGCGCCCGGGCGGAAGACCAAAGAGGATCGTGCGAAGGAACTGCCGAAGCGCCGCCACGTTTTCGAAGGAGCTGCGGTTCTCCCAAAGGAGGCGCACCGCAAAGAGGCGCACGTCGCGCTCCGGGCTTTCCATGAGCCACGCGAGCCGCGTCGGACCGCCGATGGTGTCGTAGTGCCTCCGGAGGAGCGACATCGCCGCCTGCCGCGTCGACTTCTGGGAGCTCTCCGTAAGCGCAAAAACCGGCGCCGCGGAAAGCCATGCGAGGGGGAGCGCGTCGACCGGACCGTCGTTTCGCGTCGCGCTCTCCTCACCGATGCTCAAGAGCGCCGAAAGACCGAACCGACGCGTTTCGGGATGACGGCTGGTCGCAAGACGGTACGCGAGTTCGGTGTCGTTCCACGCGCCGATTTCGTAGCGCGCGATCAGGGTCGCAAAGCGACGTACCTCCGCGAGGCCATCCTCGAAGAGCGGCCGAACGTGGGCCAGTCCGTAGGCGTCGCTCGTCAGGCGCGGCTGCACCCCGAGGTTGCGGGCGGTCTCGTTTTTCGGACCGAGCTTCGGGTGATGGACGGTGAGGTAGAGCGCCGCGAAACGGCGAACCGGCTCCGCCTCGCCCGTTCCAAGAAGACTCCAGATGCGCGCGATGCCTGCTTCGTCGCCTTCCTGACCGCCCGCGAAGTCCGCCGGCGTGAAGTTCTGAAGAAGATAGCGATGCGCAAAGGTCGCGAGCTGTTCGTCGGCCTGGCGCGACATCGCGAGAAGCCACCCGAGACCCACGCGATGCGGCTCAACAAGTTTGCGGTTCGAAAGCACCCGAATCGCGAAGTTCCGCGTGCTCGAGCGCATCACGAGGCCTTTGATCCACTCGACGTCGAGGTTCGCGCCGGTGAGTTTGCCGTTCAAAATCCACTGCTGGACGGCGTTGGCGTAGCGCGGCTCGAGAACACCCGCCTTGATCCATTCGACGCCGATGTCGGCGGCATCGCGCTTGCCGAGCTCCTGAAGAACCTGGTTGCGCTGGTAGTTGGAGGTCATCCGCGGATGCTCGACGACCTTCTTGAGGAACGCCGCAGGGACCAGCTGCTTCGCCTTCTTGTAGAACTCTTTGACGAACGACTGCTGCGTTCCGTCGCCGAGGCGAAGATCGAGGTATTGCGTTTCGTTGAGGTCGGCCGGCGAAAAGCTCTCCTCGATCTTCGGGCCCGCGAGGCCCTTGAGGGAGTTCACGCGGAGCATGGCGATCAAACGATCGAGACCGATGTCCTTGCCGCTTCGTTTCTCAAAACGTGCGACCGCGAGTTCGCGCGCGGCTTGCTGACCCGAAGCCGCGATCTCGATCAGGAACGCATCGTCCAGATCCGGCGCGTGCGCGTTTGCGTAGTCAGCGGCGTACTTCGAAGCGGCGGCATCGCGACTCTTCAAGAGCCCGAGCACCATGTCGTGGAGACCGAGCCCCTTGAGTTTGGACTGATGAAGTTCCGGGCTCGCCTGAAGAAGATCGATCACGAAGCGATGAATGCGCGCGGCGGACTTCTGCCCGATTCGCGCGAGCCACTTCGGCTCCACGCGGCGAATCGTTTCCGGGAAATCGCTCTCGAGACTGCGAATCGCAAAGTCGAGTACCGCGTCGTTTTCGGCGTCCTCGATCAGCCGTAGCAGCGGGTCCGCGCTCTGTTTCCACGCGTCGTCGAAGGCCCGTCGCGAGAGATCCTTCGGCGGCTGGTGAATCCACGAGTGACGCTCGCCGATCAGATCCTGGTGCGCCCAGATCTGGGCGAGGATCCACGTGCCGTAGACCTGCCCCTGCCCGAAGTTGCGCATCACCTCGACGGCGAAGTTGACGTACACCTCGGGGAGCGACTCGCCGAGCTTGCGAAGGAAGCGCCACGACCGTCGCCGCAGGTACGCATAGGTTGCGCCGCTGACTTCGTGCGTCTGCGGTGTGCGGCTCCAGCGATCGAAACGCCACGCGAGCAGACCGAACATCTCCGCGTCGAAACGCTCTTCGGCGATTTTGTAGACCTTCTTAATCCCGCGCCACACGCCCCAGCCGATGCGCACATTGCGAATGACATGCGTGAGCGTCTTTCGCGCCCACTCGTCGTCTTGCTCGTAGAGCGCGATCAGCATTTCGCCGAGACGCAGACGGGGCGGGGGATGCGGCGCTTTGGAGAGGGACTCCCACGCCTGCTTTCGAATCGCGTGCTTTTCGTCGTCGCCTTTGCCGTACATCGCCCACTTGCCGAGGGACGAGCGAACGCGCTGGAGCGTCCAAGCATCGCGGGGCAGGTTGGGCGCACGTCCACGGCGCGTGTCGAAATCTTCCGGTGCGTTCTCCGGTGGATCCGGTTGCTGCACGTATTGGCAGATCATCTCTCCGAGCCTCGGGTCGCGCGCCGTGAAGGCACGTTCGAGGTCCGCGTAAAGCAACGCCCGATCGGTCATGGGGGTCGGACGCTACCAGTGGGTTGCCGAAGGGATCAACGGCGATAGGAAGTTAGGGGCGATCTCGTCACGTGCTCGATTTTGTTCGCGTTTTCATTGCATGACTTATGCAGGACTTTGGGCGCCCCTGACATGATGATTAGAAAATGATACTAAGATTGAAGTATGACCACGCGCCTTCTCGTGATTGATGACGAGGTTCACGTGCTCCGAAGCCTGGCGCGGGCGCTTCGTTACCGCGGCGCGGAAGTCCTGACCGCGTCTGACGCAAAAGAAGCGCTGGAGCTTCTCGAGGAGCACGAGGTGCATGCGGTCGTCACGGACCATCATCTGCCGCCAGGACCGACGGGCATTTGGCTTCTCGAGAACGTGATGCACCGCTTTCCTTCGGTGGGGCGCATTCTCTTCTCCGGTAAGGTGGTTCCTCACGCGGACGAACTCGTGCGCCTCGGTCTCGTGCATCAGTTTCTGCGCAAGCCCGTCACCGCGAACGAAGTTCTCGAAGCGACTCGAACGACCCGCGCCTCGATTCGCGCGTAGCCTGCGTTTTTGCGCGGACCTTTCGCACGCTAGGCTTCGGCCGTGGAGCTGCCTTGCCCCTCGTGTCGCGCACCCCTTGCGGTTCCGCCTCGCTTCGGTGGCGAGGTCTCCGGCTGTCGTGCATGCGGCGGTCTGTGGCTCAGCAATCGTGCATCGCAGTGCGTGGTTCGGGGCACCCTCGACTTTGCAGTAGTGGAGTTGGCGCAGCGGGTCGACGCGCACCGGGAGCCGAAACGTCAGGCCGGCTATCGAGACGCGGCACCGAGCGGGCGGCGCTGTCCGCATTGCGCAACGCCGCTGCAAAAGGCGTTCGTGACCCGCAATCGCATCGAGGTCGATGTGTGTTCGGCGCACGGCACATGGTTCGATCGCTTTGAGCTGCGGACCATTCTCCAGCAGCTCGCGATCGAGCTTGAAGAAGCGAAAGACGGTGCGAAACGGCAGGCGTTGATCGATGCGGGTCAGTCCATGAAGCCTGGGTTCATCGACTTCATTCTCGACGAAGGACACGTGCGCTAGCCGGTGTGACGGAAGCAGCCAAACCCGTCTGCGCGCAACTCCTGATCTCCCCCTCAATGATGATCGCGTACGTCGGCGCGCCGCTCGGTCGCTTGCGGCTCCGCTCGAAACGCGCTGGGGTTGTTCGCGTCCGGATAGACTTCCGAGGAGACGACGGCCAAAGGCGTCTCGGCGGGGGCGCCGAGCTCACTTCTTCGATCGTCAAAGCCTTCGTCGAAGACCGCAACGTAGGCC
>JBCDAA010000500.1:0-6094 GCA_039186435.1 Myxococcota bacterium
CCCCCCCCCCCCTCCCTCCCGGCCGTTCAAGATCCCGCAGCCGAACCAACCAAGAACCAAACCAAGAACCAACCAGAACCACCCAACCACCGAAGCAGCCCCCCCAGATTTGACGATCTGCCTTAAGGCGTGTCCTATCGCCCCCGATGGGGTCCGTTGGGCAACTCCTCGCGTACGCCTTCTACGTCATCATGGCGGGCGCGGTCGCGTACTTCGCCCACAAGATCCTGTGGTTCCTCCGCTACCGACGAATTCAAGAAAAGCTCGTCACCCGCGCCCTCGAAAAACTCACCGAACAAGCGGACACCACCGTCGTCCGTTGGGATCGCGGCGCCGAAGTCTCCTGGTCCGAGGCCGCCGCCAGTCGCGACGACGGAACCCCACGCGACTACGTCCGCCGCGTTGAAGCCCAGCTCGCCGACCTCGACCGCGAACTCAGCAGCAGCCACGTCACCCTGCGCGATCGCTTCGTCGAACACGTCATGAACGAACTCGACCCGGAGGAGATCCCCGTCCTCCGCGTCCCGCTACGAAACGAGTCCTCCCAGGAGGTCGCCCTCACCCTCGCCTTCGCGCAGGTCCCCGACCCCGAACTCCCAAGCGCCGAAATCTTCGAACTTGAAGTCCGGTCTCGCTACAGCTTTCGTCGACGACTTCTCGCGTTCTTCCTCGGCGCCGCCGACGTCGTCTACTCCAGCCAGCACGTCATTCGCATGTCGCAGAACCCTCACGCGCCGAAGGGCCTGCTCTTTCGACGACTCTCCCTCGTCGTGCTGATTCTCGCCGCCCTCGCGGTCGACATCGGCTTCGGAATTCGGCAGCACCTGATCGAAAGCGCCGAGCAATGGTGCAGCACGCACCTCGAACTCGAAGGCGCCCTCGCCGAGTACCTTCCATCCGCCATCGGCCTCGGCATCTGGCTCGGCGCGTACGGCGCGCTCTACGTGGGTCTCTACCTCCTCCTCCGCTGGCGCTCGGAGCGACAGATCGACCTCCTCGAAGAACTCCGCGAGAGCTACGTCGACCGCGTCTCCGACATTCGCGATGAACACCTCGCCTCCCTCGAACGATGGGCCCGCGACTACGCGACCACTCTCGACGACGCGTCCAGCCTCACCATGCACCAGGCGCAGATGCTCGTGCAGCGAACAACGCACCGCTTGCGCCGCCGGATCGCGAGCCCACGGCTTCTCGAACTCGCCGGCGAAGTCGCGCGCTGCTTCTTTGTGCGACTGCCCGAGTCCGCGACCAAACTCCAGGACGTCGCCACCGAGAAGAAGCACTCCTTCGCGCACTCGATCTGGCCTCGGGAATCGGAGATGAGCTACCAGGTTGAAATCGCGAAATACCGGCACGCCTGGCGCGACGTCGAGATGTGCCTGAGCACCCTTCGCGGGCAACATCCCGATCCGGAACTCGCCGGTCAGCTTTGGCGCAGCCTTGTACGGTACGCGCGGATGTTTCCAGAAGTTGTTCCGGAGGATCTCTTCGAGCGACTGCAGGAAGCGCACGGAAATACCGTCGCGCGCATCGTGGAGGAGACCGATGCAGACCTGAGCGATCTCGACGAGCGCCTGCGCGAGCTCGCCGACGCGCTTCGCCACACGGTCGATTCCGTGAAGCCGCTGGTGGACAGTCGAATTGAGCTCACCACGCAGGCAATGAACGCCGCGGTCGCAGAGTTCACCGCAGAAGCCCTACGGATTCGCGAACGCGCCCGCCTCGAAGCTATGGCGTTCGAGATCTAAGGAGTTCTGCGCCCCGTTCTGAGGTAAGCTGATCCCGTGACGAAGCTGGACGATGGGTTCGACTTCGAAGACGCGGGGGCCACGGTTGTCGACATGGGCCTCGACGGAGGTCCAGAGCTGCCTCCCTACCCCACCCTCGCGCACTTCGGGCCCTTCGAGATCCTCGGTCGCCTCGCGCGCGGCGGCATGGCGGAGGTGTACCTCGCCCGCGAGCCCCGTGAGGACGGCAAGCCCCGCCACGTCGTCCTAAAGCGAATCCTTCCAGAGCGTGAAAACGACGAAGACTTTATCCAAATGTTTCGGGATGAAGCTGCGATCGCGACGCGTCTTTATCACCCCAACATTTGCCACGTGTATGAATGTGGCGAGCTCGAGAATACGACCTTCATGACGCTGGAGTTCGTGTACGGGGTCTCCCTTCGAAAAGTGCTTCGACGCGCCGCACGACACGGCGGCATGCCTCCTCGCGTTGCCGCCTACATCATCGGAAAGGTCGCCGGCGCGCTCGACTACGTGCACAACGCCACCGGCGTTCACGGCCGCGCCCTCGATATCATTCACCGCGACGTCAGCCCTCACAACGTCGTCATCGGATGGGATGGGCGCGTCAAACTTCTCGACTTCGGTATTGCGAAAACCAGCAAGGACGACGACGAAGAAGCCGGCGTGCTCAAAGGCAAATACGCGTACCTTTCGCCGGAGCAGGCGCGGGGCAAGTCCCTCGATGCGCGGTCCGATATTTTCTCCCTCGGCATCTGCCTTTACGAAACGCTCACCTGCAAGCCGCTCTACCACCATCAGGACATGCTCCCGACGTTGGAGGCGATCGTTCGCGATCCCGTACCTTCGGCGCGCGGCGTCGTCCCGGGACTCCCGGCGGAGATCGACGCGGTGATGCAGCGTGCCCTTCAAAAGCGGCCCGACGACCGCTTTCCAACCGCCGGCGAAATGCAAAGCGCGATCGACGACTTCCTCTGGAACCAAGGCGGCGACGTCGTCTCGCCCGCGGAAGTCACCGCCGTCCTCAACCGTCTTTTCCCGGAGGGCGAGCGCTCTCCCCTTCCCGACAACGCGGCGAAGCTCACCGGCTCCTTTCATTCGCTCACCGGCTCGATTCCTTCGATCGTCAGCGGCTCCTTCGGCCCCTTTGGGTCGAGCGCACCAACGCCGATCGACGAGGCGCCCAGCCGAGCGATCGAAACGGGCCCGCAAGAAGCGATCGAGGTTCCGATTCCCGAGCCCCCCTGGTGGGAGACCAAGATGATCTGGGCGGTTGTCGCCGTCGCAGTCGTCGCGGCCGCCGTCGGTATTGGCGTCGCCTTCCTCTTCCGCTAGCCGTAGCCCTCCCGCGCGAAGGGTGCTAACTCGGGCGCCATGCGCTTCTCCAAGGCATTCATCCCGACGATCAAGGAAGTTCCGAAAGACGCCGTCGACGCGTCTCACGTCCTTCTGCTACGCGCCGGGTTCATTCGAATGGTCGGCAGCGGGATCTACGAGATGCTCCCGCTCGGCCAGCGGGTCCTGAAGAAGATCATCGCCATCATTCGCGAGGAGATGGAGCGATCGGACGCGCAGGAAGTGCTGATGCCCGCACTGCTCCCGGCGAGCTTCTTTCAGGAGACGGGCCGCTGGGACGTGTATGGCGACGTGCTGATGCGTCTCAAGGATCGCAAGGGCGGCGACTACCACCTTGGACCGACGCACGAAGAGATCATCACCGACATGGTCCGGCGGGAGATCCGCAGCTACAAGCAGCTGCCGCAGATCCTCTTTCAGATTCAGATGAAGTACCGTGACGAGCCGCGCCCCCGTGCGGGGCTGATGCGCTGTCGCGAGTTTCTGATGAAGGACGCGTACTCCTTCGACGTCAGCGAGGAGAAGGCCCACGAGAGCTACGCCACGATGCGGGACGCATACCACCGCATCTTTCGCCGACTCGGCCTCGACTACCGAATCGTTCAGGCGGACAGCGGCGCCATCGGCGGCGACACGAGCGCCGAGTTTCAGATTCTCGCGCAGAGCGGCGAAGACGCGATCGTCGCCTGCGGAAGCTGCGAGTACGCCGCCAATGTCGAGATTGCCGAAGCGCTGATCGAAGCCGCGCCCGAAAAGACGAGCGCCGCAGAACTCACCCGCGTCGCGACGCCGGACACAAAATCCATCGAAGAGGTCGTCGCGTTCTTCGCCGAAGAGGGCGCCACCGCCAAGGACACCATCAAGTCGTTGGTCTACGTGACGGTGGGCGAAGAACCCGAAACCGTGCTCGCGCTCGTTCGTGGCGACCGCGACCTCAACGAGATCAAGCTCGCGCGCTACCTCAACAAGGACGAAGTTCGCCTCGCAACCGACGACGAGGTAAAAGCCAAACTCGGCACGTCGATCGGCTACGTAGGACCCGTTGACGCCAAGCTCCGCATCATTGCGGACTACGAAGTTCGCGGGCTCGAAAACGCGATCGCGGGAGGCGGCGACGGACACCACTATCGAAACGTGAACCTTGGCCGGGATTTCGAAGCCGAGATCACCGCGCTTCGTGCGGTCGGCGACGGGGACGCGTGCGCCAACTGTGGCGCTCCCCTCAAGGCCTACCGCGGCATTGAAGGTGGTCACATCTTCGTGCTCGGCACCCGCTACTCGAACGACATGAAAGCGACCTTCCTCGACGAGAACGGTAAGGCCCAGAACGTCGTGATGGGCTGCTACGGCATCGGGGTCACTCGTCTAATGGCGTCAGCGGTGGAGCAGAACCACGACGATGCCGGCATTCAGTGGCCGCTACCGATCGCGCCCTATCACGTGATCGTGATGGCCCTCGGAAAGGGCGCCGAGATCTTCGGCGCGGCCGAGAAGATCTACGAGTCGCTGAAGGAGCGCGGCGTTGAAGTACTCTACGACGATCGCAAAGAACGACCGGGTCCGAAGTTCAAGGACGCTGAGCTCATCGGCGTTCCGATTCAGGTCCGCGTCGGGCGCGACGCAAAGGACGGCCTCGCCGAACTCAAGCTTCGCACGAGCGGCGACGGCGAAAAGGTGCCTCTCGATCAGGTGGTCGACGTCGTAGCCGCGCGCATCGCAGAACTGAAGAAGGGCTCATGAGCGAGGGTACGAACGCGCCCGTCTGGCGAAGCATCACGCTCTGGATCGCGTTCGCCATCCTTGTCGTGGTCTCCGTTTTTACGGTTCTCCTCCCCGAGCTGCGCGACGACGATGCGGACGAGGAAGCGGCCACAACGGAGCAGGCCGAAGAAAATTCAGAAGAGCCAGATCCCGAGTGATCTCGGGGTTCCTTCGATTTTTCCAGAATGATCCTGTACTGCTGGACGTCCATTCCAATGGATGGAAATGGCGAGGTTTTTTGCCAAGGGCGTCCTGGATCCCCACACTGAAAGAGGTGTGCGCTTTGTAGTTGCAGTCGCAGCGGTATTGATGGTCGGGCTACCCGTCAAAGCCTGGGATACCGCGCCGCTCTGCGCCTTCGAGCCCCCGCCGCCCCTCTCGCTTCCTGAAATTGCCGAGCCGGAAACCGCGCCCATGTGCGTGCTCCCGGAGCCTTCGCCGGCTCAGGACCTCTCGGCCGAAACGGTCCGCGAAAGCTGGGAAGCCATCCGCCTTGGCGACGAGGATCCGGAAGCCGCGCTTCTTCGCATGTCGATCCTCGAGGAGGCGCTGCCTCGCCTTACCGACGTGTTTCTCGTTCGGCGCGGCGAGCTCCTTCTGTCGATGGGCGATGCTCGTGCGGCGCGCCAAGCATTCGCCAACGCGCTCGAGACGCCGAGTGACAGCGAGATTGGCCTGCGCGCTCGCGTGGGTCGCGTTCGGGCGCTCCTCGCGATGGGCCATCGCGACGCCGTCAACGACCTCACCGCGCTTCTTCGTCGCTATCCGGATCTCCCGGAGGAGCCGCAGCTCGAGTTCGATCTGGCGCGCATGCGTGAGGAAGCGGGCGCCCAGAGCGACGCGATTCGAACCTATCGCCGGCTGGACATTCGCTCGCCTGGTACGGACGTCGCGCGCCAGGCCCGGGAACGGTTGAATGTCCTCCGCGCGGAGGGCGTGGAAGTTCGCGCGCTGACCTTGGCGGAGCGTGTCGCGCGCACCGAAAAGCTTGTTGCCCGCGGCCCCCTCGCCGATGCGCGGGTCGAGCTTGCGGAGCTGATGGAAGAAGCGCGCCTCGGGCCGACCCATCGCGCCAAGGTGTATTTTCTCGCGGCGCGGATCGCGCGTCACGAGGGCCGCTGGGACGACGCGCGTCAGCTGCTGCAGCGAGGACAGGGCACGGGCGCGGTCGTCGGCGACGAGGACGACCAGGCGCGCCGGCAGCAGCGCGCGGAAAACCTCGCCCAAGC
>JBCDAA010000501.1:0-6077 GCA_039186435.1 Myxococcota bacterium
GCGAAGCCTCGCCGAGCGCGCCGCCACAATGCAGCAGGAGGACCCCAGCAAGCACGCCGCCGCGATCGGAACGCTTCTCGGCTACCCGCGCTGCTGCATCGACGCGTTTCTTTCGCAGGCCGACCGGAGCAACAACAGCTTTAATCGATACGCGACCGCCCAACGTACCGACGCGGAGACGTGGCCCTGGGAGCTCGCCGACCTCCGCACCAAGATCTATCCGTTTTATCCGTGTCGCTACGATTGCCCCGCCGCGCTGACCTACGCGCGCCAGACTCTCGCACAGCTTGACGCGTCCGATTTCGAAGCGACCCGGCAACGTCTCGCACGACCCGTTCTCTACTTCGACGATGAACACCAACTCGTCTTCGAAGGAAGCGGAACCACCCGCGAGGTGCGCTTTCGAGACGTCCTCGGCACATCGCCCCTGACGTGCACGCTCGGGGGTCTCCTCGCGGAGGCGAAACGACTGGAGTGGACCTTCGACCACCTCCGGGCCGGTTGGTCGATCCGTCGGATTGACCCGGCGCTCGGGTTTGTCGCGCCCTTTGGCTAGCTGAGTAGCTAGCTCAGCCGCCCGAGTGCATCGTCGCGGCGTCTGCCCCCGGAGGCGCAGCGTTGGTCAGGCGATCCTTGAGAAAGCCCTGCGGGAGCGACACCCGCTGCGTCCCGGCGGTCTTGCCGCGCTGAACGCGCATCGCCGAGGGCGGAAAGGCCTCGTTCGGATCGAGCGCGCCGAGGACCTCCTCAAGTTCCACGAGGGTCGTCACCCGCATCAAGCGCTGCCGAATCTTCGCACTCCCGCGAAAGCCCTTCGTGTACCAGCTCGCGTGTCGTCGAAACGCGCGCATGGCTGGCCCTTCGCCCATCCAGCCGCTGAGCGCCTTCGCGTGCTCGAGCATGACGACGACGATCTCCCCGAAGTTCGGCGGATCCGAAGGCTCCCGGCCCGCGAATACATCCGCGAGATCCCGAAAGAGCCACGGACGCCCGAGACACCCGCGCCCGACCACCACTCCGTCGCAGCCGGTCTCCCGCATCATGCGAAGCGCGTCCCACCCCTCCCAGATGTCGCCGTTTCCGAGCACGGGGATGGTCTTCACGATCGACTTCAAATGCGCGATCGCTTCCCAGCGCGCGTGGCCGTCGTAGAGCTGCGCCGCCGTTCGCGCGTGGAGCGCTACCGCCGCGCACCCTTCCCCTTCACCGATACGCCCCGCGTCCTCGTAGGTCATCAGCGAATCGTCGATGCCCATGCGAAACTTGATCGTGACGGGGATCGACTCCGCGTTTGAAACCGCCGCGCGAACGATGTTGCGAAGAAGCAGCGGACGCACCGGAATCGCCGAACCGCCGCCTTTGCTGGTGACCTTTCGAACGGGGCAGCCAAAGTTCATGTCGATGTGGTCGACACGCCCTTCGCCCACGAGGCGCTTTACCGCTTCACCGACGTAGTGGGGATCAACGCCGTAGAGCTGGAGCGAGCGCGGCGATTCGTCCTCGCCAAAGTCCGCGAGCTTGAGCGTCTTCTCCCGTCCTTCGACGAGCGGTCGCGCGGTGATCATCTCGCTGACGTAGAGCCCTGCGCCAAAGCGCCGGCAGATCGTGCGAAAGGGCCAGTTCGTCACCCCCGCCATCGGCGCGAGCACCACCGGCGGCCAGACCTGAATCGGACCGATGTGCACGGGCGAAAATTCCCCCGGCTTGGCCACGGGAACATCGCGATTCATCGGGCCTTTGTACTGCGCCTGCACGACTCCTTGGTATGCGGGGAGAGGGACCTCCGAGCAAGCGGCGTCAGGAACGACTGAGGCGCGAGTAGAGGCGGAGCGTGTCTTCACTCAGCGGCGGCACCGGCGGGATGCGGGCTCGCTGCTGGTTCGCCCGAGCGGGAGAGCGCTGCGACGGGTTCGCCGCAAGGGAGTGCCGGCGATCCCGCGGGGGCCGGGTCGAAGGCGGTCGCCGCGCAAGGGGCACCGTCGAGAGCCGCACCGAAGGCACCGTCACCCGGAAACTCCCGATCGCAAACTCCACCGGCTTCGGCGCGATGCGCGCGTAGACTCGGCTCCGCGCCTCGGCGAGGCGCTGATTCGGCATCGCCAGGAGCAACTCGTCGATCCGTGCAACGACCCGCTTCACCGCATCGGCGCCGAGCCGTCCGCGCGCGAACTCGTCTTCCGCGCGAAGCAGCCGCTGAGCGAGCGCGGCAGCGCAGCGATGTGAGTAGCTCGGAACCGGACGGGGCACGCCCTATTGAATCGGATGTTAGAAGTCGAGGCTTGAGCGGCGCATCACCGTTGCGGTCTTGCAGCGCTGACCCGCCGCCTCGCGAAGGGCGTCGGGTACGTTCGTTTCCACCGCAAACCCAAAGCGCGCGAAGTAGGGCGCGGCGCCTTCGGTGAACACCCAATAGGGGCCCGGCGTGCGAAGGAGCGCGGTCTCGAGCAGGAGCGACGCAACGCCCTGATCGCGCCACGCGGGATCGACCGCGAGGGAATGCACCAAGGTCTCTCCGTCCACGGTGCGCCACGCGACGGAGCCAACGACCTGGTCGCCGTCGCGCGCCGCGAGAATCGTGGCGGTGAGCGCGGCGGGGCCGAGTTCACTCGCCGTGAGGAGCGAACGCACCTCGTCAGGCTTCGCCGACCCGATGCGAACGTCAGGCACGTCTTCGGGCGGTGGCGCCCCGAGGATCGCGTCCACTTCGATCTCCACGCGCATCCACGGCTCGATGAGGGCGGCAACCTCCACCATCGTCGTCGCGGGCCGAATCTCCCCAAAGACTTCGGCGTGGGCCCGACCGATGGCTTCCCAGTCGCTCTGGATGTCCGTGACGAACATCCGCGTGCGAACGACGTCGTGAACGCTCGAGCCAACCCGCGCTAATGCGTCGTCCACGTTGCGAAGGATCTGGATCGTCTGCGCGTACGCGTCCCCGGTCACGGGCTCACCCCCGGCCACGAAGGAGGTCGTCCCGGTCACCGCAACGTGGCGGCCGGTCCGAACCACGCGCGAATAGCCCACCCGCGCTTCCCAAGGCGCACCGCTGGAGGCGCGAACTCGTCGTAGAGAAAAACTCACCGAACCCTTGTAGCAAGTCTTCTTCCCGAGAGGCTTCGCCCAAACCTCTCGAACGTTCCGCGTTCGCGCCTGCTCGTCGAAATCCTTCCCACCGAAGTGTTCAACCTCGACGAGGGACGACAATCTTGTAGGGTGTCGCCCTATGCGCTTCGCCCTCGCGCTCGTGCTCCTCGCCGGCTGCATCGACCTCGGTGGCCCCTCCGAGGAGCCGCCCGAGCCGACGAGTCGCCCGGCGCCCGTCGAGCGTTTTGAGGCTCGCGTCACCCGGATCACCGACGGCGACACCATCGTGGTCGAGTTGGACGGTCGCCAGGAGCGCGTGCGCTACATCGGCATCGACACACCCGAAACGAGCAACAGCCCGCGCGGCCCCGAGCCCTTTGCCGAAGAGGCCACGCGCGCAAATCGCGAGTGGGTCGAGGACCAGGTCGTGCAGCTCGAGCTCGATACCGAAACGCGCGATCGCTTCGGACGCCTTCTCGCCTACGTCTTTCTTTCGGACGGAACGTTCGTGAACGCGCGGCTTCTCGAAGAGGGGTACGCGCGAACGCTCACCATTCCGCCGAACGTGCGCTACGCCGACGAGTTTCGAACGCTCGAGTCCGACGCGCGAACCAACGCCCGCGGCCTCTGGGCGCGCTAGCTCTGTGTGCCGGTTCTACTTGGCGAGGAGGACGCGCTCGCCCTCGCCGCGGAGCGTGACGGTATCGCCGGGGCCGAACTCGCCCGCGAGAATCTTGGCCGCGAGGGGCGACTCGACCAGGCGTCCCACCACGCGCCGCATCGGCCGCGCACCAAACGCCGGGTCGTAACCGCCCGCGTCGATCAGCGCGTCGATCGCACTCGCGTCCACCGAAAGCGTGATGCCGGGATCCGCCTGAAGACGCTCGCTGAGACCGTGCAGCATGCGACCCGCGATCTCCGCGACTTCCGCGCGACCAAGGGGTCCAAAGTAGAGCGGCTCGTCGATGCGGTTCCAGAGCTCCGGCGGAAGCGAACGCATCGCGGCGCTAACCACCCGCGCGCTGAGGCTCTGTTCCCCCTCATCGCCAAACCCAAGGCGACGACGGCCGCCCTCCTGGGCGCCGAGGTTCGACGTCATGACGATGATGGTGTTCGTGAAGTCGACGGTGCGACCTTTGCCATCGGTCATGCGCCCTTCGTCGAGGAGCGGAAGGAGCGACAGGAGAACCTCTGGATGCGCCTTTTCGATCTCGTCGAGAAGGAGCAGCTGATAGGGACGATTTCGAACGGCCTCGGTGAGCTGACCCCCGTCGCCGTGACCCACGTAGCCGGGAGGCGCGCCGAGCATCCGCGCGACCGTATGCGACTCGCCCATCTCGCTCATGTCGATGCGAGTCATCGGCGCGCCAAAAAAGACGTCGCTGATCGCTTTCGCGGTCTCGGTCTTGCCGACGCCCGTCGGCCCGAGAAAGAGAAACGTTCCGAGCGGACGCTGACCGCGAAGTCCCGCAGCGCCCTTGCGCAGGGCGTCCGCGATCGCGGCGATGGGCTGGCTGTGTCCCACCACCCGTTCGCCGAGGAGCGCCTCCAGCCGAAGGAGACGTTCGCCGTCGCGCATCAGGAGACGGTCGACCGGCACGAGCGCCTGCTCGGCGATCACGCCTGCCACCGCAGCGCGATCCACAACCTCGCCGCCTCGCCGGCGCACGCGCGCCGCCGCGAGATCGAGCACACCGATCGCTTTGTCCGGCAGGCGTCGCTCCGCGAGAAAGCGAACCGAAAGCTCGACCGCCGAACGTGCGGCGTCCTCGTCGTAGCGAACGCCGTGGTGCGTTTCGTAGCGCGGCAACACCCCGGCGAGGATCGCAATCGTATCCTCCTCGCTCGGCTCGCCCACATGAATCGCCGAGAAGCGTCGCGCGAGAGCCGCATCCCGCTCAAAGCAGCGCCGGTATTCGCGCTCGGTCGTTGCACCGATGCAGGGGAGCTCACCGCGCGCGAGCGCCGCCTTGAGCTCGTGCGCCAGATCGTCCGGACCGCCGCCGCCTTCATTGCCGGACACGATCGCGTGAATCTCGTCGATGAAGAGCACGACGCGCCCGCCCGACTGGGCAACCTCGTCGCGAAGACGTCGCAGCTTTTCGCTGAGCGCACCGCGAACACCCGTACCGGACACGAGCGCGCCCGCGGAAATCTCGAGCACGATGCGCCCTTCTAGACCGCGCACGCCCTCCGCGAGACGTTGCGCGAGACCTTCGACGATCGCCGTCTTTCCGACGCCGGGCGCACCGACCAGCACCGGGTTGTTCGAGCGCCGACGCCCAAGCACATCGAGGAGAAGATCGATCTCGCGGTCTCGCCCGATGACGGGATCGAACGCCCCGTCGTGCGCGAGCGCGGTGAGGTTTCGCGCGAGGCCGGTGAGCACCGGAAAAACCATCGGGTCGAGGTCGAAGGGCCCGAGGGGAAGCATCGAGTTGTCGTTCGGCGGCGGCGGCGGAACCGACTTGCTCGGATCGCGGCGGGCCGAGGGCCGCGGCGGCGTCGGCTTTCGCTTCGCCCGGCGACCGAGAGGCGGCTTCGGACCCACCTCGCTGTCTTTCTTCTTGCTGCGTCGCTCCGGCTGCGGGTCGTTCCGCGAGGGGGAGCGAAGTTCGCCGCGACCGGAAGTCACCGGCGCTTCCTCAACCTGAAGCCGCGCGAGGATCGAGTTTTGAATCGGCCCGGTACCCATGCCCATCTGGCGAAGGCTTCGGTGCGCGGCCGAGCGCGCGTCGCGGGTGATCGCGAGAAGAAGATGAAGCCCGTCTGGCTGCGGATGGCCGAAGCGATTCGCGAGGCGCGTGCTTCGCTCGAGGGTTCGCTCTAGCGTGCTCGAGGACTCCGGATCGACGACCTTTAGCGCGCTGAGAAGATCGCTTTCACGAACGCCAACTTCGGAGAGCAGCGCGCCCGCGTCGCCCCCTCGCTGCAGCATCACCAGCAGCAAATGGGCGGTCGACGCCCGCTGTCCGCGCTTTTGTGCGGCGCGC
>JBCDAA010000502.1:0-6061 GCA_039186435.1 Myxococcota bacterium
GCGCCTTTTGGTTGCTGCTGCTTCTCTCGTTTCGGCGACGTCGACGGTAGACGGACTTATCGCCGGAACGCTGGCCGAGCGGTCTTTGTCCGGCAGCGGTCGGCCGGTCGAGACTCGGTCAAACGGCATGGGCAAGGGCATGGGCAAGGGCATGGGCACGTCCGATCGTGTTCCCTGCTACGCGGCGGATTTGACCGATGCTCTACGTGCTCTCGTTCGGTGATTTCTTGAACTTCACGTGCGGAGCAGCGCGGGGAGGCCGTCGACGCGAAGATCCGCCGCGTCATTTTCGATGCCCGCGTCCACCAGCAGCGTGCGCAGGATGTGCTCGGGGTAGATGACCTGACCGCCCGGATCGGGCTGGCCGGATTCGAAGTTGGTGAGGCCGGGCGCCATGCCGGTGTCCGTGGACGCGCCGATGACCTGGCCGCCCTGGATGTTGCCGCCGATGAGGAAACACGAGTTGGTGAGCCAATGATCGCGGCCGCCGCGGGCGTTGATCATGGGGGTGCGCATGAACTCGCTGAAACCGACGATGGTAGTGCGGTCGAAGAGGGACTCGCCGGTGTCCCGGAAGGGAAGCTCCTTCAGGTGCCGCACCAGGCGCGCGACGGCGTTGAAGCCGCGCTGCTGGCGAGGTCCCTGGTCGGTTTCCCAGTCGTTGAAGTGCGTGTCGAGACCGCCGGCGCCCTGAATGGTGACGCAGCGACAAACGCCCGACGCGAGCGCCTGCGCCGCAACGGCGGCCTGCGCTTCGGCGCCGTTGAAGTCGTTGCCGATGCCGTAGCGATCGCGAAGCGCCTCCATCTCCGGCGTACTCGCGCGAAAGTCGAAGAGGGACTGAAGGTCGCGCTCGATGAGGGTGCGAACGCGGCGCCGGGAGCTGTCCGCCTCGCGTAGCAGGGGCGCGTGACGCGACCGGGGACAGAGCGCTTCGTCTTCGAGGAGCGCGTTGACCTCGAGATCGAGCTCTTCGCCGAGAAGCGGATCGGCGCGACGTAACATCGCGACGAGATCGCTCGAGTTCGACACGCGAAGGGCCGACGCCCAGCTCGGAAGATCCGGGTTGAAGGACTCGACGCGAATCGAAAGGTTCGGAATGGGCTCGTTGCCGCCGAAGGCCGACGCGAGCCAGGCGCTTCCGGCCGAGCCGCGCGCGAGCAGACCCGAGGGCGACTTGCCGGTGATGAAGCGGCGACGACCCACTTCGTGCGTGAGCGTGTCCATGCTCATGCCGCGAATGACGCAGAGGTCGCTCGCGAGGGCGCCGAGCTCGCCGATGAAGGGACCGAAGCGAATGCCCGAGCGATCCTGGAGCGGCTCGTCGATGCCGAGAACGTCGTAGCCGGGCATGATGCGCGTGACGCCAACGTTTTCGTTCGTGAAGACGCCCGGGTCGCGCGGGTCGAGAGACATGAGGATGTCCCAGCCGCCCGCGAAGTAGACGAAGACGTAGAAGCGTTCTTCTTCCCCGGCGCCGCGCGCGAGACTCGACAGGGTGCCGAGACCACCAAGGCCGCCGATGGCGGTGGCGCCGCCCGCTACAAGAACGTTCTTGAGAAACTTGCGCCGCGAGTTGTGTTCGTGATTCGTCATGGCGCGTCTCAGTAGGTGTAGAAGTCCGGGTGGTTCATCATGCCGACGCAGACGGCTTCCCACGCATCCGCTTGGGAGGCCTCTTCGGCAGCGCTCGCGCCGGCGTAAAGCTGGCGCCAGGGGTCGAGCTCCGCGGAGCCCGGGTCGACTCGCCGTCCGTGATAGCGAAGCAGCAGATACGCGAGGTTGTCGTCGACGGCCGACTGCGCGGGGGCCTCCTCGGCCGCAGGATCGACGCTCACAAAGAGCACGCCGCGCGGATCCTCGTCGGTCACGCTGCCGGTCTCACGTCGCACGAGCTGGTCGCACACCCGGCGCGCCATGTCGTCGACGAACTTGAGAAAAAGAACGCTCACCGCGGTGTCTTCCGCGGTGCTGTTGATGTAGTCGGGCGCGCCGAGGGTGTCGCGAAAGCGCTCGAACTGATTCGTATTGCCCTGCACCCAGTCGATGCCGTCGGTGACGCGAAGGACCGACGCCTGCAGCTGGTCGATGTCCATGCGGCGGCGGTCGCGATAGGGCGCGGTGCCAAGGTCGAGGATGTCGCCCTCCCCGACCGTGCCTTCCACCGGCGCAAGATCGACCGGCTCGTCTTGGCACCCCACGAGGGCGAGCAGGAGCCCAAACGAAAGGATCGCTTTCATCGCACCCTCCGATAGGTGTCGCTCGTCACGATGGAGCGAACGAGTTCGGGATACGCCAGCCCCGTGCCGACGAAGCGGGTGGTGATGGAGTCCATCCAGTCGGCTTCCTGAGGCGACGGCTCGCGCGCCAGCAGCCACTCCACCGCGCGAACGGAGGTGCAGGAGGTCAGGCTGCCGTCGACGAGACCTTCGCGAACGAGCCGGGAAGGACCGTCGTCCACGAAGCCTTCGTGCTCGCGCCGGAGGAACTGAAAGCCGCGAAGCATGCCGAGGTACTCCTCTTCCTCCGGGGAGACCGCGCGGGTGATGTAGTGAAGGCTGCAGGTTTCGCTACACGCTTCGGCGCCGCGTCCGCAGTCCGCGCAGCTCGGATCGAACGCCGGAAAGAGGTCCGTGCTGAGAAAGCCGCCGCCCTGCTGCGTCCAGCGTCCCCAGTGGGCCGCCGCGGGCTCGAGAATCGCGTGGCAGTAGTTGCAGCCGGGTCGCTGCTGCACATCCGGCTGAAGCGCGGCGACTTCGTCGTCCAAGGGAATGCCGCCCGGCGGCGGTTGAAAGGGTCGACAGAGAAAGCGATCGAAGAAACGGCTCGCGCGCGCTCGGTTCGTCTGAAAGCGCAAGAGAAAGAGCGGGCTCGTCAGAATGCCGCTGTGCGACGCGGGGAGCTCGATCTCCTGCCACTCATCCTCGGCCGTGAACTCGATCTCCGGGAGCAGGTCGACGTCGACCGCTTCGGGAACGAGGGGCACGCGGTCGTAGACGTACGCGAGGTTCTTCCAGAAGAAAGAGAGCGGCCCGTTCACGAACGCGCGCCGACCGGTGAAAAGCTCCTGGTAGGGCTCGCCGTTCTGAACGTTCGCCATGATGCGGCGCTCGACGTCGTCGGCCATCGCCCGGGTGACGCGATTGACCACTGCCGAAGTGGAGCACCAGCGAAGGTTCGGTCCGCAGCCGCAGCCGGCGTCCGCGTTCGTTTCCCGCGAGCTGCACGGGCGACCCGTCATCGTCGAGAGCTCCTGGGTCTGCGCGTCGAGGGCGCAGACCTTCAGCTCGACGGAGGGATCCCAGTAGGGCCGCACCATCTCGTAGCCTTCGCGGCGAACCCCGTCCGGGGTCTCCTGAAAGATCAGGTTGCCGTCGCCGTCGTAGCTCGCCGGTTCGTCGAGGCAGCCGACCCGCCCGCCGCGAAGCTGCGAGGAGACGCCGTCGCGCCACCAGAGGTCCGCGTCGCGGTCTCGCTCCGAAATGTTTCGCTGAAAATGAATGATGCGAACGTTGGTGATGTTCGGCCAGAGCTGCGTCCGGTGGTGGCGAGCAACACGCGCTGCGTGCTCGTCGGAGGCAAGCCACTCGTTGATCAACGCTTCGGGAACGTCGTCCACTCCCTCGAGGGACTCGTACTCCTCCATCGTCGGAACCACCCCGCGCAGATCGAGACTGAGCGCTCGCAGGTACGAGTATTTGTCCATCTCTGCGATCTCGGGGCGACAGGCATCCTGCGCGTCGCCCCTGGGAGCGACCCACGCCAACCCGAGCGCCAAAGCTGGCGCGATGAACCACCGTGTCCTCATCGGGTCCTCCGCCTCATTCTGGGAATCCTGACGCCGCCCACGCCTCGATCACCGCCACCACGTCGGGATCGAGAGGGTCACGACCGAGGGGCATGCGTCCCTCGCGAATGTTGAAGATCACGCGGTCGACCTCTTCGGCGAAGAGTTCGCGCGTGTCGAGACGCGTCGGTGCCGGACCGCCCGCGGCGTGGCACTCGGCGCACCACGCATCGAAGATCGGGAGCACGTCGGTGGCCCACGCGGCTTCGAGCCCTACCTGGTACACCCGCTCCAGAGACACCGGCAGTGTGCCGTCGCTGTAGCGAACCACCACCCGAAGGTTGTGCGCGCCGCTCGAGAGCTCGTCCGGGAGGAACCGAACCACGCCGTCCTCAACCGGCACCGAAGCCCCGTCGACAAACGCTTCGATCGACTCCACCGAATCCGGGCTCGGCGCGTCGACTGCAATCTCGGTCGCCTCCACCAGGCGCGCGCCCGCTTCCGGACCGAGGAGGCGAACCGCCTGGCGCGCCCGAAGAATGTTGAGGCTTCCTTCCGCGACCGCCAAAAGCGCTCCGTCCGGGCCCGCATCGAGATCGTCCATCGAGCCTTCAACGACGTGAAACTCGCCGTCCGCGTGATGCCAGCGCTCGCCTTCGGCGCCGCGAATCCACAGATCGGGACCCGCAACGCTCGCGCGAATCGCCGTGACCTCAAAGCCCATCGCGTAGCGCAGCAAGCGGCGTCGCGAATCCAGCGCGTAGAGATCACCGTCGACGTCGAGAATCCAAAGGCGCCCTTGGCCATCGGCGACCATCTGCGAGGGCAGCGCGCCGGTTCGAACGCGCGCGACCTGAAGGCCTTCGTCGCGCATCCAGAGCTCGAGAACCTGCTCGCCGGTCGCCACCCACACCGAGCGGCCGCGCAAAAGTGGCGCGCTCGCGATCACGCCCCCTTCAAACACAACCCCGTCCACCTCGACGGGGGAGAGCCGGTCGTCGCGAAAGAGGTAGAGGTTTTGGTCCGTCAGAATCCAGAGGTCGCTCGTCGACACGCCCTCGCGCGGCGTCCCGACGATTCCCAGGACGGTCTCCTCGCCGAGTGCTTCCGCGAGCGGCGAAACGAAGAACGCTTCATCGCGAAGGACAAACACGCCGCCGCTTCCCACGAGCAAGGTCGAACCGTCGACGCTCGCCACGGTTCGAAGCTCCCCGAGCTCGCCGGTGGCGCCGACAATCACGCCCTCGTCTTCCGGACTACGAAGGAGCAAAAGTCCCTCGCTCGTTTCCGCGAGCACGCGCCCGTCGTCGAGGGCCACCGCGAGGGTGGGCGTCTCACTGAGCAGCGTCGAAACCACAGGGCGGAGCGTTTGCCCGCGGGAGGGGCTCACCACGTTCCCATCCCCGCAGGAAAGGAGCAGAACGCACGCTGCCACCATCCGCCAGCCCATGGACAAAGGATGGCTTGTGTACCTATTCTGCACAAGCGATGTGGGTACGCTGGGTTGGTGTCGCCGCGATAGCGAGCATGCTCGCATGCAAGGGCGAGCTGATCGAACGGATGGACGATCCGCGAGATCTGCCGGCGTGCACTGAAGTTGGCGACGCGCTCGCACTCTCCCCGGCCGCACGAACCGTTGGCGAAGGTGGTCTCGTCGTTTTTGAGGCCTCGGGCGGAACCGGGGCCTATCGCTTCGCGATCGCGACCGACGAGTCGGGTGGCCGCATCGAAGAGAGCACCGGCCTCTACGTCGCCGGCACCGTTCGGGGAGACCCGCCAACCGTCGACACGGTCGTCGTCACCGACCGCGGATGCAGCGGCGAAGCGAGCAGTGAGGTCACGGTGGTCGACGGCCTCCGCCTGATGCCGGCGGTGGTCGAAGTGCGTCCCGGCGGGGAGGTCACCTTCGAGGCGAGCGGCGGAAGCGGTCGCTATCGCTTCGAGCTCGTTCGCGACGACTCCGGCGCTACTTTGGACAACAGCCGCTATCGCGCAGGCTCAGCCGAAGGGCGCGATCAACTTCGCGTATTCGACGAGGACACCCTCGAATCGGCCGACGCGATCATCGACGTCCGAAGCGACGCAGGCCTTCGCTTGCAGGTGGAAAACCTCGTCCTTCCTCTCGGCACCTCCGTGCCTGCGCCGGTCGACGGGGGAAGCGGCGAACTTGAACTGCGCACGGACACCGAACTCGTCGCCCTCGACGAGGGTCGCCTCACCGCCGCGATGGCGGGCAGCGTCTCCCTCACGCTGGCGGATCGCTTTACGGGCGAC
>JBCDAA010000503.1:0-6053 GCA_039186435.1 Myxococcota bacterium
AGCGGCGACTCGCGGAGTTCCCGTACATGCCTTCGACGCTCTACTACTTGGTCTCCGAGCCCGTCGCGAGCGGCACGGGGCTCGATGCAGACTGAAATTTCGTTGCGCGGCTTCGGCGCCGCCCGCAGAGTCAGCGAAGCGTGGCACGAAGTCGCCCGAGATTGAGCCTCCTCGAGGCGGCGCTGCTCCTGTGCATCGCGGGGATCGTCCTCGCGGTCTTCATCCCGACATTCGCGCGCCGCGTTCGGACCAACAAAGTTCTCGAGGCGTCCGAGGTGCTTCAGGAGCTCAGCCAGCGAACCGCAAGCTACTACGCAGCGGACTGGAACGCCGACCGAAGGCACTGCCTCCCGCCCCCCGCCGGGCCGACCCCCGAAGTGCCCACGGTCGATGCCGAGGAGGTGGATTTCTTCTCGCCTGAAGCGCTCGGTCACACCACTTGGGAAGCCCTCGAGTTCCAGCCGCAGCGCCCGGTCCGCTACAGCTACCGATTCACCCCGAGTGAGTCGGGGTGCGACCTCGGCGCCGCGAGCCATGTCGTCTGGTCAGCGGAAGGTGACCTCGACGGCGACGGCGTCCGGTCGGTCTTCGAGCGCCGCGCGACACCGATGCCCGACGGCACCCTTCAACCCGAGGGTGCGCTCCGGGTCTACCGGCGCGTCGAGTAGCCGAGAGGCAGGCTACGCCGTTTTCACTTTCGTGGACTCGACGAGAGGGTCGATTCCGCTGCGACGAGTGCCGTCACGACCTCGCTCGACGCGCGCCGGAGGCCGGTCGCTTCCTCGTCCCCGAAGCGGTCGGGGTGAAGGTTTCGAACGAGCCGGCGAAGCGCGCGCCGTGCGTCGCCGGCAGTTGCCTCCTCCGGAAGGTCGAGCAGCGCTCGCGGCGACGCACTCGCTCGCACCTGACGCCGCTTGCGGAGCATGAGCGGGTAGTCGCCACCGCGCGGCGACGCCGCGCCGACGAGCTTGAGCGCGTAGAGGAATCGGTACCCGGCAACGCCGCACCCGGGCAGCCCCATCACGTCCTCTGCCTCCACCCCGCGGCGAAGCCAGAAGACCACCGCCCGCTCGTCGGGATGCAGCGAGAAACTGTTTACTAGCGCCTCCCCGGACGACGTCAGTCGATACACGTCGCGACCGAGTTCTCGACGCACGGAGTCGACGTCGAGCGCCCCGAGTGCCGACCGAACGAGACGCATGCCGAGAACCGAACCGTGGATCGGCTCGTCCAGGAGTCGAAAGGCCTCGTAAGGGTGTTCGACGAAGCGAAGCGTCACGTCGCCCACGGCGGCCCGTCGGAGGAGCGCTTCGATCACGTCGTCGGGGTCAGACCATTCGTGCCCGGCAACACCGCCTCCTACGACGCGCCCCAGGTCGAACCTCACCGGACACGGCCGCCCGTCTGCACACACGTCGAGGGTGCCCGACGCTTCCGCACGACCGAGTCCGATCAAGACCCGCGCAACGGTCGTCGCACCCATGAGCACGTGCATGCCCCACGAATACGCCAACCCAGAGCCGCTGCCTAGTTTTTAGCGCAGCGCAGCGTATCGCGGGTCGCCCGGGCGAAGTGCCAAGGCGTTTCGGATTTGCGCGAACCGAGCCGACACCGACGTGGGCGCGACCCCGTACCGTCGCGCCACCTCGGCCTGCGTGCAGCCTTCGCGTCGCTCGACGACACCGATGGCGTACTCGAGCGCGGCGGCCAGAACCTCGGGCTTGGTGACGCGAAGCTCGCAGCGGTCTTGCATGTCGTCCCAAAGCTGACGCGCGCGCTCGATCTCCGAGCGCGAAAAGCCCGCCTCGCGCATCTTGGCCTGCATCGTCTCGACGACCAGGTCAGTCTGCGGGCGGCGCACTTTGGCTTTGGCCGCGGGGGCATCGGTGGCGCCCCGCTCGATCCAGTCGATCAAGACGCGATGGTCCGGGTTGCAGGGGCCCTTCTCGATGGCGAGCTCCGCCAGGCGCTTCGCTTCGTCGAGCGACCCGAGGCGAGCAAGGCAGTGTGACAACGAGCCGATGATCTCATCGTGCTCCGGTTCGAGCTCGAACGCCCGCCGGAGGTGGCGCTCCGCCGTCTGCGGGTCGCCGAGCGCCACGTCGATGAGGTGACCCAGGTTGTGGTGGTACCACGGGGTCGTAGGCGCCAACCGCGACGCCTCTCGGTAGGAGCGTACCGCGACGCGGTAGTTGCCGAGCAGTGCATGACAAAGCCCCATGAGCGCGTGGAGCACGTCGTCGTCGCCGCAGTGCGCGAGCACCCGACGGAGCTGCAGCGCGGCTTTCCACGGGTCGCGTTCGAGGTTGATCTCGGCCAAGTGCCTGTACGCAAACAGGGAGGCATCACTGCCCTCTTCGGCCTTCGCGGCAAGCTTCGTGAGAAGCGACTCAGCGCGCTTCGAAGATGTTTCGAGCGCCTGCTCGGCCTCGATCCACAACTCTTCGATGACGTCCGCCCCGCGATCCATCCGCATTCGTATACCTGTTCGCTTTTTTGAACGCAAGACGAGGTCGTGCACGACGATCGGAACACGAACACGATCGAACACGTGTCTAGATCCCCAAACGGTGTCGATGAAAGACGCGTTCGGCACGTCCGCGCGCGATGTAGCGTCGCGTGCCGAGCTTGGGGTATGCTTCGGTGAGCTTGACCCTCACGAATCGAGGCGATAGCCCCACGCCATGGCTGAAGAGTACGAAGAAGATGCACTCGAAACCGAGGAAGAAGAGGCGGAGCGCGAGCGACGTTGGTCCGAGGGCGTCCTCCGCGATACGTTCCGAAAAGCAGTCGAGAAGGGAATCGAAGCCGGCGTTGGAACGCTACGAAGCGCAGACAGCGTCGTGCGTGGCGTAACGCAAGACGGACGGCTTCCAAAAGAGGTCATCGGCTACGTTTTCGCGCAGGTCGACGAGACCAAAAACGCCATGGTTCGAGGCGTTGCCAACGAGGTCCGTGACTTCCTCGAAGCCACCGATATCGCAGGGGAGTTCTACCGTGCGCTCACCTCGCTTTCCTTCGAGGTGAAGACCGAAATCCGCTTCATCCCGAACGAGGCAGGCGGTGTCCGACCCCAGGTCCGCGCGCGCGCAGTGAAAGGACGGCGCGGCGAAAAGAAAAACAAGGGCGAGAACGCGGACGACGCGGGTGAGACCTGAACACGATGTCAACGCCCGGCAAAGTCTTTCTGGTCGGGGCGGGACCAGGTGACCCGGAGCTGATCACGGCGCGTGGCCTCAGACGACTTCGTGAGGCGGACCTCGTCCTCTACGACGCGCTCGTGCACCCGGACCAGCTCGCGCATGCGCGCGAAGGCGCCGAGCTCGTGTTCGTCGGAAAGCGCGCGGGCCGAGTGAGCGAGCGACAGGCCGCGATCCAAACCCGCATGCTGGAGGCGGCCCAAGAGGGCCGCGTCGTGGTGCGCCTGAAGGGCGGAGATCCCTACCTGTTCGGACGCGGCTCCGAAGAGGCGGAGTTTCTCGCTCAGCACGGCATCCCGTTCGAAGTGGTTCCGGGGGTGCCCTCGCCGTTGGCCGCGACCGCGTACGCTGGGCTTTCGCTGACGCACCGACGACTCGCTTCGAGCGTGGCCTACATCACCGCCACCGAATCGGTTGAAAAGGACCGGACCGACCACGACTGGTCGAAGCTCGCCACGGCGACGCAAACCCTGGTCATTTTCATGGGTATGCGGAAACTCGAGTCCTTGATGAAGCTCCTCGTCGAAAACGGCCGTCCCGCAACGACGCCGGCGGCCGTAGTGCAATGGGCTTCTCTGCCGCGCCAAAAAACGGTGGTCGGTACCGTCGGGACCATCCACGAGCTCGCATCGGCCGAAGACATGGGGCTCCCCGCCCTCACGATTGTGGGCGACGTCGTTGAGCTTCGTGCGTCGTTGCGCTGGTTCGACACCAAGCCGCTGTTCGGCAAGCGCGTTCTGATCACACGCGCCGTTTCGCAAGCCGGCTCTCTGGCTCAGTTGCTCCGCGACGAAGGAGCGCAGCCAGTCGTCGCGCCCACCATTCGACTCGCACCGCCCACCGACCCCGGGCCTCTCCGGGACGCCGTGACCCACCTCGACTGCTACGACTGGCTGCTCCTCACCAGCGCCAACGCCGTCGATTCGGTGTTCGCAGCGTTGAGCCGTGAGGGGCTCGACGCCCGCGCCCTTCGAGATGCCAAGGTGTGCGCCATCGGCGAGAAGACCGCCGCCGCGTTGACTTCAAACGGGGTCGTTCCCGACGTCGTGCCGGCGGACGCACGCGCGGAGGGAATCCTCGCTGCGCTCGGCTCGAAGCTCGCGCCCGGGACGCGCGTACTCTTGCCGCGAGCCGAGGTCGCTCGCGAGCTGGTTCCGGACACCCTGCGCAACGAAGGCTGTACGGTCGACGTGGTCACGGCGTATCGCACCCTTCCCGTGGACCCCGCCGGGGCCGCCCGGATCGCCGCCCTCGCCGATCCCGCCGAGATCGACGCTGTGCTGTTTACCTCTTAGTCGACGGTCGAAAACCTCGTCGAGGTGTTGGGTCGGCATGCTGACGCGTCGCTCGGCGCGCTCGACCTCTTCTCGATTGGGCCGGTCACCACGAAAACCGCCCGAGCCAAAGGGCTCAAGATCGCAGCCACCGCCGAAAAAGCCACCATTGAGGCCCTGGTCGCGACCCTCCGCGCGTACTATGCCCCGGGGGATGGCGATGCGTAGAGCAGGCCGCGCTGTACGATGGGCTGCAGCACTCAGTTTCGTGGCGGCTTGCAGCAGCTCGACGAACGAGCCCGTGACGGTGACCCTCGACGAGCTACCGTGCGAGGAAATTACGGAGACCGGCAGCTGGGTCACTGCCCCGCTTCCGCCCCTTGCAACCGGCGAATGCGCCTGGTTCCTTTTCGAAGACAACACCACGTACATCTTCGAGCACCCGCTCGGCCGCGTTCCGGATGGCCTCGCGAACAGCCTGATCGCCTTCGACGACGACGGCGTCAACTCCACGCCCCCGAGCGGCGACGTCTTCCTGTTCGTCGGGGCCGACGAGAGCACGATCACCGTCCGCAATGGGCAAAACCAGACGTTCTTCCTGCGTTTGGTGGCCAACTGAGCCCCTAACGGAGTGGGCCCGCGAGCCTTAGGATTCCCGAGACGGGAGGGGCCCAGAGGCTGGGCCGACGCGAAGAACGCGCTAAAATGAAGATATGGCCGAGAGATTCGACAACGACGCGGGCACGATTACCCGGGTCAAGCCCGAAAAGAAGCTCAAGCGGCCACGGCTCTACCGGGTGCTCCTCCACAACGACGACTACACGACGCGAGAATTCGTAGTTCAGGTGCTTCATCAGGTGTTCCATCTCGACGAACAGAGCGCGATCCGCATCATGCTCCACGTCCACCACAACGGCGTCGGAGTGGCCGGCGTATTCACGCGAGAGGTCGCCGAAACCAAGATCGAGCGCGTCGAGGCGATGGCGCGCGAACACGAGTTCCCGCTACGCCTGACGATGGAGCCCGAGGAGGAAGACGCCTAACCATGGCCGGTCCAGTTATCGCGAAAGAGCTGCAAGAGACCCTACGCAAGGCCTTCGACCGCGCAGGCCTGATGCGCCACGAGTACGTCACGCTCGAACACCTCTTGTTGGCACTCACCGAGGATCCGAAGGCCACCGACGCGCTCAAGGCCTGCGGAGCCGACGTGCGGCGCCTCAAGCGGCGACTCGAGGAGTTCGTCCAAGAGCGCCTCTCCCGGGTGCCCGAAAACGTGGACGTGGAGCCGCGTCAAACCCTGGCCGTCGAGCGGGTGCTTCAGCGTGCAGCCATCCACGCCATTTCGTCGGAGATGAAAACCATCGACGGCGGCAACGTGCTCGTTCAGCTCCTGAAGGAAGACGAGTCGTTCGCGGCGTTCCTGCTCCAAGGGGAAGGCGTCTCGTCTCTGGACCTCAAGCGCTACATCGCTCACGGAGTCGGGACCGACATCGTTCCGGGCGACGCGTCCGAGGGCTACACCGACGCCGACATCGACGAAGACGGCGAAGAGGGCATGGCAGGCCGCGACCCGCTCGAC
>JBCDAA010000504.1:0-6029 GCA_039186435.1 Myxococcota bacterium
ACGCCGCCCGACGCGCCTGCCGCCCCGGCGGTCACACCTCCGGAAATTCTCGCCCCCCTTGAGGTTCCGGTGCCCGAGTCTCTCGAGGCCCCAACGACGGTGAGCGTCTTTCTTACGATCGACGAAGAGGGGAACGTCGCCGACGTCGAGGTGGAAACCAGCGGCGGTGCGGAGGCGGATCAGGCGGTGGTCAGCGCGCTTCAGGCCGCGCGCTTTCGTCCCGCGATGCAGGGGGAGACGCCGCTCACCGTGCGCATCCGCTACCGCTACGAGCTCGTGCCGCCGGCGCCGCCGCCTCCGCCCGAGCCCACGACGGGACGTCTCGTGGTGACGGCGGTCGACGCCACCGGCGTTCCCCTCGAAGGCGCGGAGGTGCTCTTGATGCGCGGCGATCTCGCAGAGCGTCTCGTGACCGACGCGGGCGGCGTCGCAGCCTGGGACGAGCTCGAAGCGGGTCCGGTCGAGCTTCGCGTGAGCGCCGATGGGCAGGTGCCGACGGAAGACCTGGTCAACGTCGTCGCTGGCGAAGAGGTCAGCCTGCGTCTGCGACTCCGAAGCGAAGCCGAGGCCGAAGAGGACGGAGTCCCGACCTTTGGTGCGGTGGCGACGGTCGAAGCGCCGCCGCGGGAAGTCACCCGCCGAACCATCGAACAGCAGGAGCTTCTCTCGGTGGCGGGCACGCGGGGCGATCCCCTTCGGGCGATCGAGCTGCTTCCGGGCGTTGCGCGCCCGCCTCTCGCGTCCGGTGAGCTGATCGTGCGTGGCGCGGCGCCGACCGACACGCAGGTCTTTCTCGAAGGTGCACCGGTGCCGCTGCTCTATCACTTCGGCGGTCTCACCAGCTTCTTTCAGGGACGGCTGATCGAGCGCATCGACTTCTACCCGGGTAACTTCTCCGTGCGCTACGGCCGCCGCATCGGCGCCGCGATCGAGGTGAGCGTGAAAGACGACCGCCCCGAGCGCATCGGCGGCATGGTCGACGTCAACCTCATCGACGCCAGCTTTCTCTTTCAAACGCCGCTCGGTGAACGAGGCGGGCTTTCGGTTGCCGCGCGGCGAAGCTACCTCGACGCGTGGCTAGGGCCCGTGCTCGACGGGGTGGACGGACTCTCGGTGACGGCCGCGCCGGTCTACTGGGACTATCAGACCATCGCGACGTTTCAGCCGACCGACAACGATCGCCTTCGCCTGATGGTGTACGGCAGCAGCGACAAACTCCGTCTTCTCTTTCAGGATCCAGGCGACGGGGACTCGTCCTTTCGCGGCGGCGTCGGCGTTCGAACGCAATTTCACCTCGCGGACTTCGCTTGGGAGCACGAGTTTGCGCCGGGCTTCGAGCAGGAGATTCGCGTCAACGCTGGAACGACGCGCGTGGCCTTCAACGTCGGTCCGGGCATCGACTTCGAGGCGGACTTCATCAACATCAACGCCCGTGCGGAATGGCGCATGCGCCTCGGTGAGCGCGTGAAGCTCAGCGTCGGCACCGACATGAGCTACGTGCCCTTCAACGTGGACTTCATCGGACCGCCGCCCCAGCAGTCCGAAGGCGACACGGGCGGTCCCGGCGGTCTCAATCCGATTTCCACGCAGGAAGCCGCCATCATCGACACGGGCGGAACGCAGGTGCGGCCGGCGTTTTACGTGGAGAGCGACCTCGACCTCAATCCGCTGCAGGTGATCCTCGGCTTGCGAACGGACTACTGGGGCCTTCGCGCCGATCCCTCGCTGCCGTCCGCCTGGACGGTCGATCCGCGGGTTAGCTTTCTCGCGTCGCTCCCCCGCGACACACGCCTCAAGCTCGCCGTCGGTACCTTCAGCCAGGCGCCGGAGTTCAACGAGCAGAACGACGAGATCGGCAACGGCGCCCTCGACCCGATTCGCGCGGTGCATGTGACTGCGGGCTTTGACAACCGTCCGGCGGAAGGCGTGCAGGTCGGTCTCGAAGGCTTCTACAAATACCTCTGGGACCGCGTGGTTTCGACGCCCGACGGCAACCTTCCGCGTTTCACCAACGACGGCATCGGCCGCATCTACGGCCTCGAGCTGAGCGGGCGAATTCAGCCGAACGCCTTCAACGGACGCTTTTCCGGATTTCTCAGCTACACCCTCAGCCGATCCGAGCGGCGCGACCTGCCGCAGGACTCGTGGCGCCTCTTCGACTTTGACCAGACCCACATCTTCACGTTCTCGGGAACTGTACGCTTCAACCGCGGCTGGGAACTCGGGGCCACCTTTCGTCTCGTGAGCGGCAACCCGCGCACGCCTGTCGTCGGCGGCGTTTACGACATCAACGCGGACGTCTACTCGGGCATCCCCGGGGCGATCAACAGCGACCGCGACCCGCTCTTTCATCGCCTCGATGTGCGCGTGCAAAAGACGTGGACCTACAGCGGCGGTGGACGCCTCTCTTGGTATCTGGACATTCAGAACGCTTACAACCAGCAGAACCAAGAAGGGCTTAGCTACAACTACAACTTCACGGACTCCGAGCCGCTGCTCGGGCTTCCGATCATCCCGTCCATCGGGATTCGAGGTGAGCGATGAGGGCTTTTGAACTGCGCGCCGCACTCGTGGCTGTGACCCTGCTGGGCTGTGGGGACGACTTCCTCGCAAGCTCGTTTCTCGACAGGGCCCGCGTGATCGGCGCGGAGCTTTCCGTGGTGGGCGCTGAGGAGCGTCCCATTCCGGGGGCGGGGGAAAGCGTCGACATTCGCTGGGTGGTTGGCCGTCCAGACGACACGCCTGCCACCTGGGCCTTTGCGGCGTGCGAGTCGCTTCCCTCGCCGGCGGGGCGACCGATCTGTCGCGAGACGCCGTTCGCATTTGCGATGAGTGAAGCGCCGAGCGCGGAGGATCCGCGCATCCTCCTCGACATCCCTGCAGACATTGCGGACGACAGCGGCATTCTCACCCTCGGTGTCTTTTGTGCGGAAGGAGTGCCGCAGGTCGAAGCCCTCACGGACCCGAGTCAGCTGGACGCAGACCTCGTCTGTTCAGAAGGGCTGGGGCAGGTGCTGACGCAGTCGATCGGCGTTCAGCGCGACACCGACAACCGGAATCCGAGCTGGCCGGACGACGCGATCCTTCTCGAGGGCAACGTGTGGGCCGAAGGCGATTGTCCGGAGGTGGCGGTGGCTGCCGAGGTTGAGATCACGTTTGCGGATTTGCCCGATGAGTTTCGTGAGACCTTCGTGCGAACGACGAACGACATCCCCCCGCGGGAGTTGGAGATTCGCGAGAACCTAATTCTCTCCCACCTCGCGACCGACGGGGATCTCTCGCGGCAGTTCAGCGCGGACGACGGCGAGAGCGAGATTCGTCCGGTGGAGTGGGAAGCGCCTGAGGAGCTTCCCGCGGAGACGCGCGTGCGCTTCTACTTTGGCATGCGCGATCAGCGCGGCGGCGCGGACTTTGTGACCCGCGAGCTCTGCGTGGTTCCCTAGACCGCGCTTTCTTTAAACTGACCGCACGCTCGCTTGTTCTCGACGCCCCTCGCGGCGTTGCTCATCTTGAAATACCGACAGTATTCCAGCAACTTCGCGCCTTGCGAGGAACGCCGAGCCCGGCGCGATCGCACGGTCAGTTTATAGTGCGCGCGGTCTAGATTGCTCGTCGCCTAGCGCTGCGCTCTCGCTTTCCGAAGTCGGCTGAGGGACTCGGGCGTGACGCCAAGATACGATGCGACGTGATAGTCCGGGACGCGCGCTTCGAGCGCCGGGTACTCGCGGAGAAAGGTCTCGTAGCGCTCGGCGGCGGAGTCGAGGAGGAACGCCGCCTCCTTTCGCGCCTTCTTGAGGTAGAGGCGTTCGATGAAGAGACGACCGAGGCGTTCCCAGTAGGGATCGACATCGTAGAGCGCGCGAAAGTCTGCGTAGCGCGCGACGAGCAGGCGGCTTGGCTCGAGAGCCTCGATCGAAAGTCGCGAAGGGCGACCGTCGAGAAGGGATTCCAGCGCCGCGCAAAAGTCGAGTTCGGCGACGAAGCTCTTGTTGAACGCGCGCCCGTCGGCGCGGGTGTAGAACATGCGGAGGAGTCCGCTCTCGATGAAGGCGATGCGGGTGGCGGGCTCGCCGGCGGGTTCAAAGACGTCCCCCCGGTCGAGCGAGAGCGGGCGAAAGAGGTCGAGAAAATCACGGGAGGGTGGCGTGCCGGCCAGGTGGCGGATCACCCCGAGAAGCGCGTCGCTCATCGCGGAAGCATAGCGTTCTTGATCTAGATCAAGCGCTTTCGAGGGCACGCGACCCCACGCTCCCTTCATGGAACAACCACTTCTGATCACCGGCGGAACGCAGGGAATTGGCCGCGCCCTCGTGGACCACTACCGAATGCGCGCCCGTGTGCTGACCTGCGGTCGCGACGAAGCGAGCATCAACGAACTCAACGCCCTCGAGGGCGTCGAAGCCATTCGCTGTGACCTCACAATTCCCGAGGAGCGGCTGGCGCTGATTCAGTGGGCGGAGCGTCACTCCTTGGCCGGGGTGATCAACAACGCAGCCGTGCAGGAGCCCCTCGTGGTCGACCACGCCGATGCCGCGCGAGTTGAGCGTGAGGTGCAGCTTAACCTGCTCGCGCCCTTGGCGATCGGGCACGCGCTGCTGTCGCGCATCGAGGTGGGCGGGTTCATCGCGAATCTCTCCTCGGGGCTTGCGTACGTTCCCTTTCGGCGCGCGCCCGTCTACGCGGCGACCAAGGCGGCGCTCTCGATGTACACCCGAAGCGCGCAGCTGCAGCCAAGCCGCGTTCGCTGGGTCGAGGTGATCCTTCCGATGGTGGACACGGCGATGACGCGCGGTCGGGGACGCGGCAAGATCCCGGCGTCGCTCGCAGCGCTGCAGATCGCAAGGGGCATCGAGGCGGGGCGCCCGCGGGTTCACGTCGGCAAGGCGCGCATGCTGCCTCTCGTACTGCGAACCGTTCCGTCGCTTCTCGGGCGCATGCTCAACCAGGACGCGCCGAAGCTTCCCGCTACGTCTGTGGAAATCTAAGCGCGCCGCCGGCGAAATCCCCACGCAAGGAGGTACGCGTACGCGATGGGTGTCACGACGTCGCCGATCGTCACCCAAACCGTCGTGCCTTCCAGGCGGCGCGCCGTTGCGATGAACGAGTCTTGGGTGAAGGTCTCCGTCTCGAGACGCGTGCGACCGGTCGCATCGATATGCGCGCTAACGCCGGTGTTCACCGCCCGAACGAGGTCGCGGCGGGTTTCGATGCTTCGCACTCGCGCCACGAGCTGGTGAAGGTGCGGCTCGAGGGTGTCGCCAAACCAGGCGTCGTTGGTGATGTTGACGAGTAGTTCGGGGTCGAGCCCGGCGACGGTTCGCGCGTGACGCCCGAGCACGTCCTCGTAGCAGTTTAGGACGCCGTAGCGAACCTCGTGGAGGGTCAGCACCTTGGGCGCGGCCGCCGATCGCAACCCCGGACAGGGGAACATTGATTGGAGCGGCGGAAGCCAGTGCCAGAGGGGCACCGTTTCGCCAAAGGCGAGGAGCTCTACCTTGTCGGCGACCCCGCGCACGAACCCTTGGTCGTCGATCGCGAGGGCGGAGTTCCAGCGATCGCAGCGGCTTGCCCGGGTCACAGCGCCGACGAGCAAGGGCCCGCGAACGCCGCGCTGCCGAATCGCGTAGCGACCCCCCACGTCGCGAGCCACCCCACGGGGAAAGGGAAAGGGGTACGCCGACTCGGGCCAGATCACGACGTCGGCGCCGAGACGCTCGAGCGTCTGGGTCATGCGTTGAAGCAGGACGAGGTGTCCGTGGTGCAGGCGCGCGTCGTGTTTGTCGTAGATGCCGACGTTGGGCTGGATGACGCCAACGCGCAGGATAGGCGCGCTCTCGCGGGTCTCATCCACCTGCGCGATGCGAACGGTACCGTAGAGGAGCGGAAGGGCGACGAGCAACGCCGCGAGGACGCCTGCGGGGCGACTTCGGTGATGAAGCGCGTGCCATGCCGCAGCACCGACGCCCACGGTCATCAGGTCGAGGAGCGGTGTGCCTCCGACTTCTGCGAGCTGTGCCCACGGGAGCCAC
>JBCDAA010000505.1:0-5935 GCA_039186435.1 Myxococcota bacterium
GCCACGATCGGCGCTTCTCTCCCCTTCAGTTCCTCGGTGCGGCCATCGGTCTCGCTTCGTTGGTCCTCGTCGTTGCGCCGACGCTGGTCCATGACCCTGGTCCGGCACCCGATCTTTTCGAAGCAACCGAGCGCCATGTTCGGTGGGGACTAGGCATAAGCCTCGGCGCCGTGCTGGTCGCGAATCGCTGGCGCCGGCCCTGGTCCGTTCTCCTCGCGTGGGTCGCGTTCTGTGGCTCGGGAGGCTACCTCCTTGCGCGCTTCGTTGGCATCGCCATCGAGGGCCCGACGGACATAAAGCAGTGGGCACTCGTCGGTGTTGAAATCGCCATTTGCGGCATCGCAGCGCTCTGGATTCGCCACCGACGAAACGCGCCCGACCGCAGCTAACCCGCGCCCTTGTCGTGATTGGCGCTCGTCCCCGACGCACACATCGGAGACTTCCCCAGCGAGCGCTTCACCGCGCTAACCGCCGCGACAAACCACACCTGCGGGCTACGTCGCGATGGTCGTGCTGCCTGCTGGGGCCGCGGCTCCTTGCCCGGCAACCGCGCGATCGCGGAAGTGCGCTTCTCGGCGATCGCCACGGGCTCTCACACCTTCTGCGGCATTGAGCGGGACACTCGCGGTCTCCGATGTTTCGGCGGCGGTTGGGTTCGCACCAACGCTCCCGAAGGGAGCTTCAGGAGCGTGTCCGTGAACGCAGCACTCATTCAATCCCACGCGTGTGCGATCTCGGACGGGGGGCGGACGGTCTGTTGGGGACACCGCGAGAACCCGGCGGCAACGCCTCCCCGCTGACGCGATGAATCGCTGGATCCTGGTGACCTGTCGAATGCCCCGCGGGAACTCGACAAGTTCGCGTAGTCTGCGGGCATGCACTCTCGTTTGTTGATCTGTGTCGCTGCGTTCTCCGTAGGCTGCGGGTCGAGCCAACCCAGCAGCGCGACCTCCACTTCCGCGGCCCCGTCCTCGAACACCGGGGAAGAGGAGACGGTCGCGGAACAACCCTCGGCACTTCCCTGTGCGGGGCTCTCCATCGTCATTTCCAGCGAGCCAACCGCTTCGGAAGAAGGAGAGCGGATCACCCTTCGGTGTGGACCGACAGACGTGACGTATGACGACGGGAGTGGCGAGCGCCAGGTCGAGTTGGAAGCGTGGGACCGCGCCTGGGGCACGCTTGAAAGCCTCGACTGGAACCGCCCATCCGCCTGCGCGGAGTCCTTCGTCATGTCGATCAGCCGCGGGCGGGACGGTGAGGCCCAGCGCATCTGCGTCACCGGGGACTCACCGGACTTTCAGGAAGTCTTCTACACCGCGCGAGAGGTGATCGCTCCCTTTGACACGCCGCCCTGATGGATCGAAGCCGCCCTAAGTCGTCGTTCTCCGCACGATTTCAGTCGCACGTGCAGGACGCAGGCGCTCCGGTAAGGCTCGGGGCGGCCGCTTCCGGCAGACACGCGGAGCCGTCAAAGGGAAGCGTGGTCGCAACCGCTGCGGCGCATTCGCGACAGCACAGGTAGGGGGACCGGCAGTCGCCCGCGCCGCAGCCTTCGCGGGTGCAGAAGCCTTCCTCGCCGCTCGCGATGAGGCAGGTCCCAACGCCTTCCCCCGGACAGTCCGCGTCGGTTCGGCACGCGGTCCCCGTACCGTCGTCAGCGATCGGAAGCGCGGTGTCCCCGCCGCCACCTTCGCGCGGAATCTGGCTCAGCCCCGGGGACGTGATCAACGCGTAGTTGTGCCGGAGCGCCGCTCGGCGGTGGTAGCTTCCGGCCGAACGAGTCTCGTCCTCCAGGAGCGCTTCAAACCCGGCACGACTCGGCATGCGCAGGATGAGGATCTCGTCCCACACCCGGGCGTCTCCGATCAGCACGCCGTCCACGACGAAGGAGCCAGTCGTGTAGATACCGAGTTCCATCGACGCGCTGGTTCCCCCCGCCTGATAGAGCTCCCAGGCCTCTGCACCGCTGCGCTCAGGCTCGTCGACGCCGTCCTCGTACTGGGCGATGTCGTGAAAACCCATCACGTGCATGATGTCGAACGCGGGATCGGCCGCCGTCGGTGGGTGCGAGCTGCCCGACTGGTCTTCGACCGGGCCAGCTGCCTCGAGATAGGCGACGAGCACAAGGGTCGTCTCGACGCCAGCGTCCTTGTGAATCGAGCGGGCCTGAAAGTCGGGATCCGCGATCATCGCGAAGAGCGCAAGCGGACACGGATACTCGACGATGGCGATGTCTTCCCACAGGGTGTCATCGCCTTCGAGCTGCTCGTTGACCGCTCCGGTAAACACAACCCGGGCACCGATCGCGGCGAGGAAGTCAGTCGGCGCATAGAGGGCGTTGGCCTCGCGGCCGGTGAGATCCGTCGCGCGACCGTCTGGATAGACCGCCTGCTCGCGGTACCGGATGAGATTGACGTTGTAGAAGGGCCCCTCCGTGGGAGCCGCGAGCATCCGCTGCACGATCTCCGGGTTTACGTCGCCGAACCCGCGGGACATCTCATCGAACGAGTCGCCGAGAGCAGCGACGAGGCTGGGGTCGTCGCAGAGCATCGTACTCAGAGGGATCGGTCCCTCCGCGCCGCTGTCGCTCAGGCCCGTATCCGGCATCGCTGCGTCGGGCTCAGCCGTATCGTCGCCGCAGCTCGTTCCGAAAAGAAACGCGATCACCACAGCCGCTCGTCGAGTCGATTCGCTCATGTGCATCACCTCTTCGAAAAGGGTGTGGCGACCATTCGCTCGACTCCATGGGCAAACGGTAGCGAAATGTAGCGCCGAGGATCACGCGCGGCGGACGCTTCGCTCAGCGAGGGGGCTCTACGCCCGTCTGTCGAAAGAGCGAGAGGTCGTCTCGCGCAGCCCAGTGCTCCGCGATCTGGCCGTCCTGCAATCGGAAGGTGTGGTACTGCACGACGTCGAAGCGCTCGCCGTTGCCGACCACGCCGAGATACTCGCCGCGAAACGAGCCCGCCCAGCGTACCCGCGCAACGACCAGGTCTCCTTCGGCGACGACTTCCTCGACCGTGTACCGCTGGTCCGGAGCAGAACGGTGAACGTATCGCAGGACCTGTTTGAACGCGTCGAGGCCCTCCCGAAGTCGCGGAGGCGCCGGATGGTTAACGACGTCTGGAGCCACAAAACGGGCAAACCCGTCGTCGGATAGCCCGGGTAGTTGCGCGAACCACGCCCGCACCAGATCAGCCGAAACGCCCTGGGCGAGCACCCGGAGAAGCGCGGCCGAAAAGGCCTCCGCGGACCGATGTTGCTGTCCTGTGACGAGGCGACCGTCGATCACCACGTGCGAAGTCCAGGAGCGCGTTCGACTGTACACCGCACCCTGGGCGAGAAGTTCGTCTTCGAGGAGGTAGGGCATGACCTCGCGAAGGCTCCCTTCTTCCTCGTTCGAGAACCCGGTGACTCGTCGCCCGGCGACCAGAGGTTCGCCCTCCGCAGTCTTGAGATCGATGAGCCCGCAAACGCCGTGACACACGGCCGCGACGACACCACCGGCCTCGTACACCGCTTCCGCGAACGAGTTGAGCGCCGGACTCGACCGGTAGTCAAAGGGCGCGCCGTGGCCTCCCACGTAGACCACCCCGGCGAACTCTGCTGGGTCTAGGTCGCTGGGTGCGCTGGTCGCGTCGAGTAACGCCATCAGCGCTGAGTCGCGGTAGAAGCGCGCAACCTGCGGGTCGTCCATGAACTGGTCGAGGTGTCTCGCGTCGTTGGCGGCCTTTCCGCCGGCAGGACTGACAAGCTCCGTTGAGAAACCTCCCTCCTCAAGCGCGAAGTAAGGATGCGCCAGCTCCGGAAGGAAGAGGCCCGTCGGGCCAGACGGGAGTGGGCCCGTCGCGTTGGTGACGACCAGCGCTACCTTTTTTCGTTGTTCATTCACTCGCAACTCCAGATATCGGGATTCCCTACGCGTCGCCGAGCTTCGCCGGAAGCTTCCCCACGGTGAGCCTCACTAGCTTCGCGGTCCGGACCTCCCCATCGAGGGGAGCCAAAATGCCGCCTGTGGTCGTGACGAGCAGATTCCCGGGCGACTCAAACGCACAGGAAGTCGAACCGTGGACGTGCTGTTCGGGACCAGCGAGCTCGGTACGCGCACCATCCGGCGCGAGACGCTGAACCTGATTGTAGACGTGCGTGGTGATGTAGAGGTTGCCCTCTGTATCGACGGCAAAGTCGTCTCCCACAAACGCCTTCGCGAGGACTTCGACTTCACCGGGCTGACCACCACGAAGTGGACAACGCAGGACGAGCGCCCGCTCTGTGGAGGTGAAGAAGACGTGTCCGCCGACGACCTTCACCCCGTTGACCCCCGGCATCATCGGCTCTGGGGAGTTCTTCGTGAGCAGCTCGTGTTGCAGCCACGAGGTGACCTGTCCGGTATCGATATCAACTCGAAAGACCTCTCCTCGAATCGAGTCCACGGAGATCAGGCTGCCCTCGGTGAGCTGGGCGTTGCCGTTGAGGAAGAGCGCGTCGGGGACCTTTACAAACTCCGAAATCGAGCCTTGCAAATCCGACACCCAAATCGACCACCCCGGTTGTCCGGGAGTCCCAACGTTGATGAAGAGCCGGTCGCCGAGACGCACAATGCCGGTCGGCTCCTTCGGAAACTCCGCAAAGAGCGTTCGCGAACCATCCTTTAGGCGGACGCGTTCGATCGCGGAGGAAGACACGATGCTGACGAGCGCGGAGTCGTCATCGAGAACGACGAGGTTCTCCACGAAGGTGCCGATCGGCCACTCCGAAACTACGGCGGCTGCAACATGCTCGCGCGGCGCGGGGTCATGAGGGGGACGCGCGACCGGAATGCCCTCGGCGAATGGGTTCGTCACGCTTCTCTCCCAATCGATGGTTGAAACATATCCTCCTGGTACACTGAGGAAGGCAGGGGCATCCATGGCGAATCAACCCAAATCTGTTGCAGGTACGCCTGTCACGAAGGACTGGCTGTGACGAGCGTGGATGTGCTGTCCACCGGCGAGGTCCAAACCGCCGAGAACCGTGGTCTTCTGCCGAACGCGCCTCGGCGAGTCGACCGCCCTCTCCTTTCCACCTCTCCAGGCGCACTTTCACGTCATCGAGCGCGGGCCCTGCTGGCTTCACGTGCCGGGCGAAGATCTTCGCATCGCCAACTCCGGCGATCTCCTCCTGCTCGTCGGGGGGAGCGGACACTCCGTCGCCTCGCAGGAACGTGACTTCGTCGATCACTCACTCTGGACCGTCGTCCCCACCCACTTCGATGCGACGCGTATGTCTCTCGACCTGTCCGAGGGCACGCCGGCGGTCGAGATGATCTGCGGCCGCTTCTCGATCGACGCGGTGGGGAGCGAAGCGATCGTTGGAGCACTACCGCAGGTGGTCCACCTTCAGAGTCACGGCGGCGGGCTCAACGAATGGTTGGCGTCGATGCTGCGTTTGTTGTCGGTCGAGGTAAGCGCAAACCGGCCGGGAAGCGCGTTGGCGCGCGCGCGACTCGTCGACCTCATCCTGATCGGCGCGATTCGGCACTGGCTTGCGACGTGCGAAGACAACGCTGGCTGGCTTAGCGCCCTTCGCGATCCGGTTGTCGGAAATGCGCTCGGACATCTTCACGCACGCCCAGCGCATGGCTGGACCGTTCCAGAGCTCGCGTCTGTTGTGGGATTGTCGCGCTCGCCTTTCGCGGCTCGCTTTCGAAAACGAGTGGGGGTATCGCCCATGAGGTACCTGACCGCGTGGCGAATGCGGCTTGCGATTCGGCTATTGCGGCGCGGTCAATCTGTCGGGGAGGTCTCGGCGGCCGTCGGCTACGAGTCGCAGGCTGCGTTCAGTCGCGTCTTTAAGAAGGAAATGGGAAAGCCCCCCAGCGCCTTTCGTGACGCAGGCGATTGACGTGGGCCGGGCAAACCCCGGCATCGACCGGAAGTAGCGTACGTTCGTGGCA
>JBCDAA010000506.1:0-5930 GCA_039186435.1 Myxococcota bacterium
GTCGAGTCGCCGTTGTAGGGCGCGTCGCCGAAGTCCGGCACGGACACGTCGGTGATCTCCGCGAGGTCGAAGAGGTTGTGGCGATACTCCAGAACCAGTCCGCGAAGGGGCGATGTGGCAGCGCGGCCAACGATGAGGGCGCGCCGGCCGTCGTCCGAGAAGGACACGTCCCAGATTCCGAGGGTGCCGAAACCTAGGGTGACGGCGGTGTCGAGGGACCCGCCTTGAAACCGGTAAACCCGGCGTCCGCCGAAGCTCACCGCGAGGGCGCGTTTCCCCGCTCGCTGCGTATCGATGCGCGAAAAGCTCTCGAGGTCGCTCTCTTCGGTCCGCCACTCGCCGATGCCGCCGATGGAGCTGTAGTAGACGACGTCCGACCCGTTCGTTCCGCAGACGATGGCGATGCCCCACTCGCGAAACTCGTTGTCGACAAAACTGAGGTCGTTGCATCCGGCGTCGGTCGGCTGCGATTCGACCAGCCCGTCGAAGGTATCCGTCGCCGGGTCGAGCTCGCGAATTCGCGCGAGAAAGCCCCCCTCCATTCGTTCCTGCGTCGCGAGGATCACCGGCCGACCGTCGCCCGCGGGACCACCGAGAGGCCCGGGATACGCGATCGCGGTGAAACGCTGCCCGGCGCGAATCTCCTCGAGACGCGTAAACGCGGTCGCATCGCCAGCAGCCCGCCAGGTCGCGTCGTCGAGTTTGACGATCACGCCCGTCTCGGGGGTGACGTCGTAGCCCACGATGTAGGCGACCTCGCCGCTCGGCGCGAACTCGATATCCTCCAATCGGAACTGACGATCCGCGAAGCGCACATCGATGCGCGTGGCTGTCTGCGTTTCCCAATCGTAGAGGTGCACGAAGTTGAAACGCTGCAGCACGACGGCGTAGGTCCCGTCAGGATGAAAAGCCACGCGAACCGCCTCGCCAAGGTCTTCCACCTCCGCGCGCTCGTAGGTGTACATCCCGCGGGCTCGCGGCGGTTCGGCGTCGACGCCGACGTCCCCCGGATCCGCATCGGGCAACATCCGCGCGTCCATCGCATCGGACGCATCCGCCGCGTCGGTCCCGGCGTCGAATCCAGCGTCGAAGGCATCGACTCCGACATCGACGCTACCGTCCCGGCGCCCACCCTCGGGACTGCACGCCAGGAGAGAAAGAAAGACAAGCCAGCGCATGGGGTAAGAATACCACCTGGCTGAAAACGAGCCTCAGGAATCACCCGCCGGACGAGCCGTCAGGCTCTCCGCAAACCGGCGAAACGGTTCGTCCGAATGCGAGAGCGACTGCGAGAGTGACTCTTCGTTGGCGAGCAGGGCGAGGATCGCGCTCGACCAATGGGACCGGCCTCGATCCCACGCTCGGCCTTGGTGAAACGCGAGGCGTGCCTGCTCCACGAGATCGCCGGTCGACCCGTCTTCGTCTTCGAGGCGAGGGTTCTCGAGGGAGTGCGCACGCCACGCCCCCGAGAGCAGCGTGAGCAAGCGGTCGAGTGCGTGGTCGCTCGCGTCGAGCGATGAACCGCCCGCAGGCCCGACCGTCCGCTCCATCGATTGAAACCCAAGCTGGCGATACGCCTCGAACTGGGCCTGTCGAAAGAACTGGTTGGCCGTCGGCTCAAAGGGGAACGTGGGATTGTCGATGGCGTACTGCCGCGTGTCGGATGCCAGCGGACTGATCCCTAGCTTGACGTAGACGAGCCATCCGGTGCGTTCCTCAACCGCAGTGTCGGGTGTCTTGAGGGCTGGATAGGTAATGCGACCGATCGCGCAAGGGCTCCGCGCCCACCGCCCATCCACCGGCGCGACGTCGGCGAGATCGATGTCGACTTCGATTCCGTGGTCCTGCCGGGCGTAGCGCAACGCGTCGGCCAAACCTGCGCAATCCCCATCCGGATCGGCCTCCCCATCGATCGCGACGATGAACTCGCAACGGCGTTCGAGAAGCGCGAGCACGCCACTGTTGTCGTAGTGACCGCCGTCGGTCACGTAGAAAGTGTCTTGCTCCGGATGGAACTTCCGGCGCCCCCAAAAGAGCTCGAGCGCGTGCGCGTTGAGCCACCGGTGAAAGCGCCCAAGGCGAACGCCCGGCCTCGGTACGAACGCGCCGAGCCTAAGATTAAAGAGGTTTGCGAGCACCCAGAGACTGAAGCTGGAGTAGCGTCCCATCTGCGGCGAAACGGCGGCGGCCGAGATCGTGAGCGCCTTGCCGAGCCGCATGCCGTGGTTGCCCGCTTGCTGAAAGCCGTTGACGGAAAACGCGCGACTGCCTTCGCCCCAGGGCGCCGCCACGAAGGGCGCCGCGTTTCGGTCCGCGTACTGTCCTTCCGAATCGTCGGTGAGGTTCATCGCCATGTTGATGAGCGGCAGGGGACCCCAATAGGTGAGCTTCTCGGATCCGGTCGCGCGAAGCTGACCCAAGCGAAGATCCTCAAATCGCTCCCCGTTTGAACGCGTGAGAAAGGTGTCCACGATGCGATCCCGAAACAGGTAGTGGAGCGACCAGGTGCGCGGAGAAAACGCGCGCACGACCCAAATCAACGCGAGAACGAGGAGGTAGCCTCCGGCGACGGCACTCGCCCGAATGGCGCCAACGAGCTCCTGCCGCTCGATGCTGACGCTGGGATCCCACGCCTTGAACGACTCCCTCGGGAGCGCGGCGCAACCCAGGACGCACGCGGCGACCGCAACCGCCAGGACTGCACCCGCAATCCGCAGCTTGCGGAGGATCTGCCACCAGTGATCGCGGTTCTTGAAGAAGACGTAGACGAGTGCGCCGCTTAGCGCGACGCCCGAGAGTCCCCCCGCAATGCGGTAGTCCCAGGGATGGATCACGAGCTGCTGAATGATGTGGGTTTGAAGAACGATGAGACCGAACGTACCGACGCCCATCGTCGCACCCACGACGAGGCTGATCCGCGCTCGTCCTGCACGGCTACGAATCAAGCGGGTGCCGAGGGCAACCAGCAGAGGGGTCGCCGCAAGGGACCACATCCCTGCGTTTTGCGAGACGCCGGCGATCACCCCAGCGATCACTCCGTCCTCGCCCCCGCTCCAGAGCGTTTCCCACCCCTGCCAAATCAGCGACCAGACCGCGCGACCATTCGCTAGCAGGAGCAACGTGATCGCGATCGCCGTCCCGTAGAAAACGTCGCTGACTAGATGCTGCTTTCGGACGCGTTCCGATCGCGATCGGATGTAGCGGCGAGCTGTTCCCCAGTAGCGTGCGTTTTGCCGGTCTTTCTTCGAGAGCAGCTGCCGAAAGTCACCCAGCACCCACCCTCGTTGCAACATCCCGACCAGCGCACCGACGCCCATGATCCAGTTGCCTGCGCGGAAGTTCCCGGTGCTCCAGCAGAGGATTGCCGCCACGATGGGTGTCGCGAGGATCAACTGCGTTTTCGAGCTTGAGGTTTCGATGCTTCGAAACACAGGCCAGGCAAGGGTCAGCGTGGTGGAAAAGAGCACGCCGAAGACGGCCAAGAGCACCAAGAGCTTCCAGGACTCCCCGGCAATCAGCTCGGGAACTGCCTTGGGTTCGCCTTCAACGACCTCAAGCCGGCTCGGCTCCTCGTCACCCGGAAGCACATCCGGCAGAACGATCTCCGCACTCTCCTCCGCATCCGCGCGTTGACCACCGCCGCCGATCGCCGTCGCCACGAAGACGAGGGAATCCCCAACTTTCGGAAAGGGTCCCGGTTCGCCGTGGTCAGTTGTCCTCTGGTGCGCTGCGAGAGCTGACCAGCCAACGAGAAAGAGACCGATCGCGATCGAACCCTCCGCGCGCGCCGATACCATTTGTGCCCCTCCGCGGGCGTCGCGTCCTCCTTGTAGGCCGCCTCACCCTTCGAAAACCCATACGCCGCGGAGACCAACCCCAATGCCGCGATCCAGCAAGCCACAAGCTGAGCGCCGCTCCCGCGCAACCCCCAAAGCGCCTGCAAACAAAAAGCGCCGATCGCAGCGACGCAGAGGACCGCGCCGATGATGCAGAACGTTCCCGTGAGCGAGAGTCCGAGGCCGGCGAGGTAGGCGAATACACTTTCATAGCGTCCGTGCTCGGTCCCGAAGGAAGGTGCGAGGTACGAGGCCCGCCGGCGAATGTGTTTCAGACTCTTCGGGTTGGAAAAAGGTCGAAAATCATCCGCTGTGACCTCGCGTTTCGAAGCGCCCCTCCGCCACATGCGACAGAGCATCGCCGCGCCTGCAAACCCTCCGCCGGATACGGTCGAGAGCGCTCGACGCGTTTGAGCAGCCCGATTTTCTTGGACTCCAGCGCCTGAAGCGCGCCGATGCAGAAGGCGGCAGAGCGGATCCCGCCCCCCGAGAGCGCCAGCCCGAGCCGGCGCGAGCGGTCCTTCCAATACGCCTGGCCGAGGACGGCGTCTCGGCGCTCTTCAAGCCATTTGCTTTCGGCAGCGTCGACGTCGCCCGGGGAATCGAACGTCTGCACGCTCGTCTCCTCCGCCGCGCCGGTCTCCCCCGGCTTCGGTTCCACATCACCCCCCACGCTTCGCGCATCATACGACAATCCGTCGCGAAGCGGGTCGCCTTCTAAGCGCCAAACGAAGCAGGATTCTTCATCGCTACTGCCAGACTTCGCGAAGCAAGAGGCTCGTCAGCTGGTTGATCGACGCGGTGGCGGTCTTCGAGCGAATGCGCATCACGTGCGTTCGCACCGTGGAGATCTCAACGCCGTGACGTTCGGCGTACTCTGCGAGACTCACTCCGCGGGTAAGCGCATTCGCGACGCGCGCTTCGGCGGGCGTAAAACCGTAGAGCTTTTCCAGTACGTTCGTCGGCGCTCCGCGCGCTTCCGGATCGAGGAGGAGAACCACGCCGACGGCACCAGGCTTCGGGTTGAGGTTCGCCCAGGGTGCGGTCTCCGAGGGCTTCATCGGGCAGACGTGCGCCACGATCGGACGCCCACACGAGTGAGTCAGCCGAAGACTGCCGCCTCTTGTTTCCCCCGTCGCCGTGTCTCCGACCAAGCGATGGAGCGCCGCGTCTTCAACGGAGTCTTCCGCGACCAGGCGGCCTCGTAGGGTGAGTCCGCGGAGGGAGCGAAGAAGCCCATCCGCACCCGCAGAAAGCGAGAGGATCCGTCCTTCGTGATCGAAGAAGAGAACGTTGAGACCCAGCGCATCGAAGGGCTCGAGGTGATTCGAGAGGAGCAGGTCGCGGAGCTTCATCGCGCGCCGGAGATGCGGGATGAGGGACTTCATCCACCCGATCTCGGCGGCGGTCGCGAGGCCGTGTGCTTCGGGGAGCTGAACGGTGACCACACCGAAGCGACGGCCATCGTTGTAGAGCGTTCCAGCAATGAAATACTTGAGGCGCTCTTCGCGAAGAAAGTCGTAATAGAACTCAGAGTCGTGAACTTCCGCGGGCGCGAGGAGCTGGTCGTGGCTCACTTCGCCAGCAGCCACTCGAAAGGTCGGTCCGATCCGAGGACAGACGCTGTGAAAGTAGGCTTGGTACTCAGCGGCGTGCTCTATCGGGATATCGACGGCCTCGAAAAACGAAAGCGCCGAACGTCCGTGCACTTCGAGTGTTGAACCACGCCCACCGAAGAGAGTGCTCACCCCTTCGAGGGCGGCCTGCCACGTCGCCTCACCGAGGGCGCTCGCATAGACCAGGTCGATGACCTGAAGGACTGTCGCTACCTCGCTCAAACACTCCCCGAAGCGACAGGATACATGGCAGTCAAAACGCAACATCCTCAAAATTGAGGACGACGGACCGCCGCAGCTCGCCAATCTTGCTCGCTCAGAAAAGGGGACGCTGTGATCCGAACGAACGCAATTCATCTTGGAGCGGCACTTCTACTCATCGCGTGCGGCGACGACAGCTCGGGGGTCGACGGGGGAAGCAGAGACGCCGCTCGCGACGTTTCCGTCGCCGATGCGGCGGGTCGGGATGCGGCGGAAC
>JBCDAA010000507.1:0-5922 GCA_039186435.1 Myxococcota bacterium
GCCTGGTTTCCGCTAGGATCAAATGCACCGGGAGCGGCGCAACGATTGGCTGCATTCTGCGGCGCGTCACACGGCCAAGCGAGATCCGCGGCCATCGACGCATCGACGAGGTAGTTGCCAGTGCTGAGCCAGCTACCATCACTCACGGTTACGGCGCTGTAGTCGCCAGGATACGCGACCCAGCCAAGCTGCTCCGCGGCTCGTTGCGTGCGCGCTCGCTCGGCGAAAAGCGGATGCGCTAGGATCGTTCGAACGAGTTGCTCGGAGGTCTTCTCGGTCGGCACGCCACCGCGGAGCGCCGCGAGTTCCGCGCACGGCGGAAGACCAACTTCTTCCTCGCTCAAGCTCGCTTCGCCTTCGGGCGAGAGCGTGAAGAACGCTAGGGGTTCCGCGCGCTCTTCGCCAGTCAAACAAGCAGGCTCGTCGGTCGAACGCGGGCAGTCGGCAACCCGGCCGCCCGCGCCGTCGCCGCAAAAGGCGTCCGAACTTGAACCGTCCCAAGAAAAGCAAAGCGCCTTGTGACCAAGCGTCACCCAGTCGACGGTACTTCCACCACCGAGGCACGCGGCAAGACGCAGCTGATCGCCATCGTCCAGAAGCGTCATCGCATGTTCGACGGGATCCGTTCCCGGCGGCACGGCGGCACCAAGTTCGGTCACGTTGAGCGACACGCCGCAGAGTTCCTCGAGCTCGTCAATCGCTTGCTCAGCCCGCACGTCCATTTCGAGGCCTGCTCGAATCAGGTCTTCACCGAGCCGGTCCGCATGGTCTGCCGCTTCGCGAGCAAGGTTAAGGTAGTGGCGCCATGAGGTCTCGAAGGCGTCCCCGTCGTTGATCAACTCATTCTCCAAGGGAAGACGCTGATCGATCGGAACTCCGGCGCAGGTCTGCGCGCTCATCGCACAATACGTCGAGCTCGGAGCGACGGCCTCCTGCGCACGGGCGTCCATCTCAGGCACGATCGTGAGGGTTCGACAAACGTATTCGTCCGCGTTCTCTCCCTCTTCGACCATGGACTTCGGGACGGCAAACATGACGCCGCCGACCTCTTCAAATCCGCCGGGCCCAGCCGCGCTTCGTTCGCGCACGATGTAGAAGGGAACCACGTGCGTTGAGTCGTTCCCGTAGAGGGAGCGCACGTTCTCCGGACGATCGAGTCCGAGGATGTTCTTCACTCGCTCGTGCTCGATCCCTTCGTCGAGGTCCGCGACGTAGTCCCACGCATACCCGAACGACAGGCCCGCACTCGTCTGCACGAAGGTCTGTTCGGAGAGGTAGTTCGACATGTCGCAGGGCGCACCCTCCACCGTGCCGCGAACCGCGCACTGAAGACCCGCGTGACCTACGACGACTCGCAAGCCCGTCTCCACGTTGTCCGAAAGGTAGTGAACGTAGGTACGTGGATCGCCTTGGCCACCCATGCAGATCTGAAGCCGCGCCCCGCGGCGTCCACCGTGGTGTCCCTGAAGCTCGAGGAGCACGTCCTGAGAGATGGTGTCGAGGTTCGGATACGTCGCCATCTGCCGGGTCCGCGTCACGACGAAGTCGAGGGACCCCGCGAGTCCGTCCGCGCTGAGATCGGCCAACGGAGTCGGCATAGTGCTGCTCGGATCAGCGACCGCGGAGTGGCTCGCGACCGAAGCCCAATAGCTCTGCAACGGTGGGGGAGGCGTGGTCGCGGTCGCGGCGTAATAGTCTCCCGCGAACGCGGTGACGCCGGGGATGTCCTCAAGCTTCGCGTCAAGGTCGCGACCGAACGCTCGAATCTCGCTTCCGATGTACTCACGTGCATCTGCGAAGGCCTGGCGTGAAATCCCGAAGCCCTCAAAGAACTCCTGCGGTGTGATTCCCGTGAGATGTGCGGCGTCCAGTACGTCCGCAAGGCGCGGAAGCAGCTCGCTGGTGAGCCAAGCATCGAGGGTGATCGATGTGTCGAGGAGAAGGCGCGGGTTCGCACCTGAGAGCCGAATCAGCTCCTGCGCCTTTCGCGCTTCGGGTGACATGCGGGGATCCGGACAGAACCCGCCTTCGCTGATCTCCTGAAGCACCGGTAGACCCTCGTCGCCGCCGACCCATCGGTGAGCGGCATCGCTCCGCGAGCCCACGGGCAAGAGAAGCGAAAGACGCGCGGCTTCGTCGATGCTCGCTTGGTCGGAGTGCTGGGCGTCGGCGACCGAAAGCGTCCACCGGTGGGTTAGCTCGGTTGCTTCCTCGAGCACCTCCAGCAACGCGCGGTAGAGAGTCGCGGCGCCTTCCTGCCGGAGCATCGCGGGGCGAGCGCCCTCGGCGGGAATGTGCGTCGGATTGCTGCCGCAGTCCTGATAGGTCGGAATCAACCCCATGTAGTAGAGACTCACGTCCACGTAGGAGATCGCGTCCCGCGCCCGCTTCGCCGCCGCCGCTGCGAGCGCCGCCTTGGTTGCAACGGACTGCGGTGGAACCGTCCACTCCTCAAGCGACGTTCCAAGCTGCACCGTCGCCGGCTCATCTCCGGCGAGGTTGAGCAGCTCGTTGCTGATGCACTCGAACCGCTCCCCGAGGCACTCGTAGTACTGGCAGAGATTGGAGCCGTCGTACCCGGAATCGATGCACCCTTGTGGACGTTGGCTGTCACACCAGGTCGATAACTGAGTCACGAGCTCGTCGACGCTGAGCTCTTGCTCCTCCGCAGTCGCCCCTGAACCACGCGTCAGCCGAACATTCATGCGGCGCCGCATCTCGTCGGCGGCCTCGTCGAGTTCCGCTCGATCGAGCTCGAGGGAAACGTCCCCCGCGCAACTGATCGAGAGCGCGCAAACCCACCATAACGCTCGTTTCATCAAACCTCTCCTGCCCTACGTCGCCCAATGACGAACAAAGCGACCAACATCCAACTCATCGACGCGCCGGTACCGCCGACCGCGCATCCGCTCGACGTCTGCACCGCGCAAACCTCGACGTCGCCGACACTCACGCACACCTCTCCCGCGAGGCATTCAGCGTCGGTGAGGCACTCGTTTGTGCACGCGGCGTCGTCTTCGCCCTGAAGGCAGAGGCCAGACATGCAGTCTTCCCCGACCTCGCAGACATCTCGCGAGAGCATCGGCGCGCGGCACCAACCTTCGGGGCCGCACTCCGCGCCCTCAGAGCAGTCTTCCTGGCGCTCACAGGTCGTGGTGCACCGACCGAGCGCGCAAAGGGACGACTCGCACTGACCGTCGCTCTCGCAGCTCGCACCAAAGGACCGAGGGCCACAGTCGGGACACACGACGTCGTCCGCGGAAACGCACTCGCCGTCCCGGCAGACGAACCCCGCGTCACAAGAGATGGAGCACCGACTCGCGGGGTAGAGCGAACAGAGCCCGTCGACGTCGTCAGCGGCGAGAACGCCTGCGTTCATCGCGTGCGTCGGAAAGAGGGCTGACGCCTGATCCGTCGCCGTGCAGGCCGCTCCTTCACACGGATGCGCCAGACCGAGAACGTGCCCGAGCTCATGAATCAGCACGGCCTCGAGCGAGACGGTGACGGGACCGGGATGAAAGACATCCCAGCGGACACTGCCGTTGAGGTAGACGTCCGCTTCCGTAATTCGCCACGCGCCGTCCTCGTTCACGAACTGGATGTCGGTGGTGGCGGCGACGTCCCCGCCAAGACCGCGCGCGGACCAGTCGTCGACCCACTCGATGGTGCTTCGACCGTCGCCGGGCGTTGCGCTATGGGCGACAAAGCCGGTCGAAGTAAATGCTGCACTGCTGCACGACGGGGTGACCCAAGCGGCGATCGCAGCGCGAAGCGCACTCTCGATCGGGACCTCTCGAACGGTGCCGAGTCCATGCCGCGAAACCTCGAGCGCTACCGGAGCGTCCCACACCACGCGGGCGTCGTCGGGAATCGCCGGGTCGTCCGCAAGGGTTCGGTAGGCGTAGGCCGGCGCTGCAGTCGCGAGGAGCGTAGCCACGAGGAGAAATCGCATCGCTCGTAGCTAGAGCAGGGTTCGTGCCAGCGCGGATTACGGGGCTTTTGGCCGAAAGAACGAGCCGTTGCACTTTACGTCCACACAACTCGCACTTCGCGTTAGGGAGAGGCCGCCTCCCGTGCTCTACGCAGAGCCGTATTGACCGCTGCGGCCTGAATTCGCTCGATGTGCGGCTCGACAAACTGCTCGTGCATCGGGGACTCGCCATGAAAGTGCGGGACTCCTCGTCGAGCCAACTCGGCGTGCCCACCAAGCTCGTGCCACACAGCTCCGGAGCGTCCCGCCTGCACAAACTGCGCTCCTGACTGAAACATCCGCGAACGCGCTACTCGTCGTGAGATTCGATCTGTGTGCGCTCCCGTCGAGTAGAAAATGTGGGTCTCTCCGGGTATACGACTTGTGACCCGGTCAGGATCCGCGGTGGATCCGACCCCACAGAGTGAGCTCGCCGCGCATCGATCGTACCCTCGTTGATGGCGCTCGGGTGAGGCGAGAGTCAGCGCTGCAGCGCTTCGACGGGCAACCGACGCAGGTCCCATCCGTATGTCCACGTCGTACTCTTCTCCACCGGACTCCGCGGACGTAACCCGAAGGGACGCATCACCACGTATTCCCGTGATCCTTCGTTGCACCCAGGCTGGGGTCCCACTGTCCTGAACAGGCAGTGGATGAATCACGTAGAGGTGGTCGTCCTCAATTTGGTTGATCAGGATCTGCGCCTGCTCGGAGAGCTGTCCTCGGCGGGCATCTGTCATTCCTTCGGGGTCTCGGAGCACGACGAACCCATCGTCTCGTACCTGAAAGAGCGCTGCTTCGCGCTCATCCAAACCCATGAAGAGGTCGCGTTCGCCCACCTCTCGCGCCATCTCGCCGTCAACTTGGGTACTCTGGCGAGGCCGCTGCGGATTCGAAATCGTGGTTCCCTCAATCTTCACGTCGAGCCCCAGCGGGTCCCGCGCCTGTAGCAAGTTCCCGCCCACGTAGTGATACGAGTTCAGCGCCTCACCACCGCCCACCGCGTGCACGTGCAGCGGGTCCGGACTGGCCCATCGTCCGAGGCGCGGAATCAGATAGCGCTCGCCGAAGTAGATGAGGCCGACTTCCTCGTCGGCTTCCTTACCTGTGAAACCGAGCGGCTCGGTGCTGAAGCGCTCGACGGCGTCGTTCACGAGGTGGGTTTCGCGCGCGCCGTTCGGGTGAAAGGTGGTGTACTCGAGGAGCTCGCCGCTCACGAGGTCGACGACCGCCGCCGTGCTTTGGAGCAGGTCGCTGATCGCGTAGGTGATGCGCGTGTCGCGGCTGAAGCCCGTGGCGGGCGGCGCGCCCTTCCAGACGATACGCGCGCCGGCGACCTGGTATTGCGTTTCGGTGCCGAGAGCGACCGAGGCGCTGTAGCGATCGACGCCGGTGGTGACGCCGCGCCGTTCGAAGTCGCCCGGATACACGCAGAGGGTGGTGCGCTCGAGAAGCGCCGCATCGAAACCGTCGAGGGTTTGCTTGAGGGTCCGAACGTTGGCTCCGTCGTAGCGGTAGCGCTGGCGAACTTGGAGGGTCCAGCCGCCGCTTCCGCCGCGGTCGTAGCGGCGGCCTTCCGCAAGACGGTTCAGCTCGTCCCAGCGGTATTGGTAGTGCTGCTCCACCTGGCATTCGCAGCCCGCTTCAAGCGCCGCGTTTCGTGCGTCGTAGGTCCCCGTCTGCGGGTCCTCGCAGGTGAGTCCCGCGCGGTCGGCGCACTGCCCGCGCACGGTGAGCGCTTCGACGTTGCCGCTCACGCCATAGTCGACCTTGAGCCAGCCGCCGCGATCAATCGCGGGATCGCTGCCTCCGCCCGGTCCGCGGATGTTGCTCGCAAAGTAGAGCGCGCTGGGTCGAAGGCCGGCCTCGAATCCGTTGCCGAGGTTCTGTCCTAGGCTGCGCTCGTAAAAGCTCTGCGCGTCATCGGTCCATTCGGTCTGGTTCGCGAGCCA
>JBCDAA010000508.1:0-5916 GCA_039186435.1 Myxococcota bacterium
CAGCGTGCGCGGCGGACTGCGAATCGCACCGCACTACTACAACACCGACGAGGAGATCGATGCGTTCCTGGACGCCCTCGTCACGCTGGGAGCCCCATGAATCAGCTCGATGCGCGCGGTCTCTTTTCCCTTCTCTTTCACGGCGACAAAGCGATCGATGTCATCGAGACCGCATGGAAGACGGGGCTTCTTCGGCGCCTCGACGCCGGACCGGTGACCCTGGGGGTTCTCGCGCGTGATCTCGAGATGCAGCCGCACCGCCTCTTTAAGTTTCTCGACTGCCTCGAGAGCCTTGGTCTGGTCGTTCGCGAGCAGGAGAGCGACGCCATCGAGGACGTACGCTTTATCTCTGCCGAACCGCTCGAGGAAGCGGCGGAGCTCGCGCTCGGGCCGCAGTCCATTGAACGCGACCGCAACGCGCAGCCCTGGCGTCGCCTCCACGGGCACATCGCAGAAGTTCTGCGGGGAAGCGATGGCGTGCGGCCGGATGAGTTTGCGTGGCCGCCCGCGACCTTTGCGCAGCACCAGCGATTTGAGGAGAGCATGGCGGCCGGCGTGGCGCCCATAGTCGCGAGCTTTCTCGAGGCGCCAGAGTTGTGGGGCGACGCGAGACGCGTTCTCGATGTCGGCGGCGGTGACGGAACGCTGGCGTGCGCTCTCGCGGACGCGCTGCCGGCGCATTCCTTCGACGTCTTCAATCTTCCGCAGGTAGAGCCGCTCGTCCGCGCCAAGATCGCTGGGAAGGAACGCCTTGGCTTTGTCGCCGGCGACTTTCTCGAAGAGGCGCTTCCCGAGGGCTACGACGCACTCAGCTTTGTGCGCGTACTGCACGATTGGCCCGACGCCACGAGTCGTCAGCTCTTGGAGAGCGCGTACGCTGCGATTCCCAAGGGCGGCCGGGTGATCGTGTCGGAGGAAATGCGAACGCCCGCGCGCCTCGCCGTGCAGTTTTTCTGGAGCTACTTCCTGCTCGGTGTCGACGCGTGCGGAAGCCGCCTCCGCGAGGTCGAGTGGTATCGGCGGACGCTTCGCGAGGTGGGCTTTCGTGAGGTCACCGTGCACGAGGGACCCTTCGACATCGTCGTGGCGGTCCGCTAGCGAGCTACATCGTTAGGGTTGCCACTCGCCGATCCAGGCGCGCAGACCTTCGGCTTTTTCGCCCCATGGATCGACGCCGCTCTCGCAAAATTCGACGAGGCGCTCGTAGCCCGGAACGCCTCCACATCCTTCGGGGGGCGCGCTTTTGTGGGCTTCGAGAACGAGGATGTCGTCCTTCGCCTCGCCGATCTCTTCGACGCGCACGTCGAGAACCCACCAGTCACCAAAGTCGTATTCGTATTTGCAGGCGAGGTCGCGGCGACCGAGGTGCCGGTAGAGTTTGACCTTCGTTCCGTGGAGGGTGGACGCGCCGACGCTCGGATGAAACGCGAGGTAGTCCGCGCCCCGGGAAAACGCGTAGAGATGCGCGTCGCGCCAGCCGAAGGCTTCCTGAATCGCGAGGTGCAGGTCGTGAAAGGTGCCGCTCTGCGCGACCTGAAGACGTCGCCATACATCGGTATGCCGAAGGCTCACGTGCAGCTGAAGGGCGCTTCCCACGCGCTCGGTATACTCCGAAATGCTGCTACCGTGTCGCCCCATGCGCTTGCTTTGGGTTCTGGCGGCGGTCCTCGTCGGCTGCAGCAGTGGATCGTCCGCGGAAACGGACGCGGGAGGAACCGACGGTGGCGCGTTGCCCCAAGCGAGCCGTCTCTTTCGGAGCGCGGAGTTTCGAGGATGCGCGTACGCGTCTCCGCGGCGTTTCGATCTCGACGGTCGTGCGCTGGTCCTCGCGGCCGAAGACATCGGCATCGTGCACGCGCTCGATGCGGCGACGGGGGACGAGGTGTGGTCTCTCGAGATTGCCCCCGAGCTGCCCGCGCAGGACATCTACCTCCTAAGCACGCCCGCGATCTTCGGTGAGCGGGCGCTCTTTGGGTGGCAGGAGGTGATCGGCGATCAGGTCAACCGCGTGCGCCACCGGGTGCGCGTCGTCGACCTGCGGACGGGCACCTGGGACGAGGCCTACGAGCCCCTCGATCTGGAAGGGCGAGTGCCCGCGGCGGACGGGTCCGGCGAAGTGGTCTTTGACTCCCTTCGGCAGCTGATGCGGAGCGAGATCGAAATCGACGGGGACCACGCGTTCGTGCCGCTCGGCAACGGTCCTTCGCGGCAGCCCTTTCACGGCTGGATCTTCGAGCTCGATCTCAACGCCTGGCGCGACGGGAGCGCGAGCGACGCGATCGCAGCGCTTCTTTGCACCACCGCGGAGAACGACTGCGGCCCAACCGGAAGCGACAGTCCGATGCGCTGCGGCGGCGGCGTGTGGAACGCGGCGGGCATGGTTTCCTACGAGGACGAAGGCGAAACGTTCTGGCTCGTCCCCACGGGCAACGGCCGCATCGACTACGACCGCGGCGCGTACGCGCACTCGGTGCTTCGGGTGCAGCGCGGTCTCGCGTTTTCGTCGGGTTGCGATCCAGCGCTTTGCGATCCGATGGACGAGCTCAATCCGGATCCGGCGTGCTTTGCGTCCTGTGAAAACGTCTTTTCGGCGCATCTTCCCCCGGGCGCGCCGGATCTCGCGCCGGAAGATGGCACCTGCGACGGCCTTGGGTTTGTGGAGTGCTACGGCGCCCTCGACGCCGACCTTGGCGCGAGCTCGCCGGTCGTGACCGAGGTTCCCGGCGGACCGCCGGTGATCATTCAGCCGGGCAAGGACGGCGCCCTCTACCTGATCGATCGCGAACGCATGGGGCGTCTTTATCAGCGTCTTCAGGTGATGGACTTTTGCGGGACCCTGACCGACGACTGCCGCGCGTTTTGGATCGGCACCTTCGTCACGCACCCGGTGGTGGTCGACGTTGGCGGCGAGCGTTTGGTGATCGTGGTGGGCATCGTGGCCGACCGAACCCATCCGGCGGGTCTCACCGCGTTTCGTCTGTCGATGGTGGACGGGGAACCCCGCCTTTCGATGGCTTGGCAGACGCCTTCGTTTTCGTCGCCGGAAGCGCAGGAGGTCTTTCGCCATACCTCGGGGCGGCCCGTGATCGTGAACGTGGACGGCGAACCCTACGTGGTCGTGGTGGAAGCGCGCCGTGGCGATGGCGCGAGTCCGCCCGGCACGCTTTGGGGCGTTCGCGCGCGCGACGGCGCGGTGGTCTTTCGCGAGGATGTCTCCGGCGCGGGCCAGCGCTTTGCGGTACCGGACGTCGACGGGACCACGGTCTACCTCACCACGTGCAACAGCGGCGCCGATCGCGAAGGACGCATCGAGGCCTGGCGGCTCCGCTGAGCCTTCGGCGCTTCAGCAGCCAGACGGCGCGCCCGGAAACCCGCAAAGCGTTTCCCGCGATGGGAGGCACCACATCGCGCCGTCATGCTCGCGCTCGATCACGATCTCGTCTTCGCCGAGCGATACGTTGAAGCTCGGCGCGGGGTCGAAGGGTTCGTCGTCGACGCGCGCGTGCTCGCAGCGCCCGAGGGAGTCGTCGACCGTGGGCAGGAGGTCGCCGCTGGAGTAGGGCACGGGACCGAGGTTTCCCGACGCGAAGCAGCGTGGTCCCGCGTCGTCGTTGGCGCAGACGAGCATCTCCATCCACGCGTTGAGGGCCCAGTCACACCCGTTGGCATCGGCTTGTCCGCGTTGCCAGCTTACGTCGGCGAGGAGGACGCCGCCCACGTCGAGAAAGCCAATATCCGGTTCTTCCACGTAGGCGTGGCTCAATCGATCCCCGCTGATCTCGTTGCCGAGTTCCGCCACGACCTGAACGCCGCGTGCGGTTCGCGCGAGGAGAAGGTGCAGCCTTCCGGATTCCAGTTCGGTGTCGGGAAGCGCAAGGCTTCCGAGGGCCCAGCCCTCGTCTTCGAACCACTCGCCGACCTCACAAAGCGAAGGTTGATCCTCGCCGAGACGCGCGCGGCAGAGCGCTTCAACCGTGGGATAGACGTCCTCCGGATCCGAGGGAATCGCCTCAAGGGCGAACGGGCGCTCGTAGCGCTGTCGAAGCTCATCGAGGGTTGCTCGCCGCTCGGCATCGAAGAGGGTCGCGGCCCGCATGAGTCGAAGGGCTTCTGGCCGGTCGTCCCAGATGGAGAGGCCCGCACTCCACAGACGTGCCGCAAACGCGCGCCGAACCGTGTCGTTGTCCGGACGCAAACAAAGCGAGATCCGCAGGTGTTCGCGGACGTCTTCCCGCGCCTCGACGGCGCGCGCAAGGTTGTAGTGAATCGCGCCGCGCCGGCCCGGATCTCGCGCGCGTTCGGCCGCGCGCTGGAGAGTCTCGACGCCCGTCAGCACGCCAAGGTCCGCGCAGGCGACCTGCGTTGGATCCTCGTCGTCGTAGTTGTCCGCGTCGAACTCTTCTTCGCACCAGCGTTCGGCGAGCACCTGGGCCCAGCCGAGCTCTGCAAGGACCCCCGCGTCTTCCGGGGCGACGGCGCGCGCGGTGTGAAAGGAGGAGACGGCTTCGAGGTAGCGATGCTCTCGCTGAGCGCTTCGCGCGGCCGCAAGAGATTCGCGGGCCCGGCGATCTCGGCGACTCGCCGTGCCGCCTCGCGGCTGGATATCGTCGCAGTGAAGAACGTCGGCTTCGGTGACCTCAGGAAGGACGATGGGGGAGGCCGTGGGTGCGCCGAGACACGCGGACTCAAAGGCTTCCTCGCCGCCTTCGTCGTTCGCGGCCAAGGGCACTTCTTCCGGTGCGGCAGTTCCGCAGGCGAGGAGGAGGAGAACGAAGCGTTTCATGAAGCCCCCAGTCCGCGTCGCTGAAGCGCGTGGTAGAGCGCCGGGGTCGACCGGTAGCCAAGCCACGACGCAAGATCGCCGGCGCGGACCTTCCTGCGCTGAAGCACCGGGTGGGCCAGTTCGACACGCAGCGTTGCGAGGTAGGCGCGCCAGCCAGAGAAGCTCGCGTGGTAGTCGCGGAAATAGCGCCCGGCGGCCTCCGAGGCGCGTCGTTCGCGCTGCCCGAGCTCGCGCGCGATGTCGTCCATTCCAGGGTGCGCCGCCAGCTCGCAGCTGAGCCGGGTGACCGCGCGACATACGGCAAGGGAGGTCGGCGAGGGCGTTTCCTGAAACTGCTGGTGCATGACCGCCGGTTCGACGCCGGCGCGCATGAGCGGCTCGAGCGGCAGCGTTTTCATCCGGGCGCCAGGGTCGATCACTCCTTCGGCGAGCGCGTCGATGCGTTTGCGGTCGCTTCGGTCGAGACGCCAGTGATCGTGGGCGCCCCCCTCGGCTTCGACGAGCAGCTGAATCAGGTCGACGTCCGGTGTGGTTCGAAGGAGTCTCGCCTCCCCTTCCCGCGCAACGAACGCCTCGCCAGCGCGCAGGAGTCGATCACGCGGAGGGCTTCCGTTTGGCTCACCGCGAACCTCGGCCTCGCCCGCGAGGACAACCCAGAGCCAGCGCCGATCGCGCGTGGGTAGTCCGCCGCCGATTTCGAGGACTGGAACCCCGCGGCTTCGGGTGCGCGCGAGGATGAACGCGGGGTGCCGCACGGCGCTTTGACGAAGCTCGATTTCGCCTTGGCGCATCACCCAGGACTGGTGCGTGCGAAGCACCTTAGAAGTGTAGCCTCGGCGTCCGGGAAAAGAGCAATTGCCCTGTTTCGCCAGAGAGCGAGGCTGGAACGATGCGGATTTGGCTCGGATGGATACTCCTTGCGGCGTGTGGCGGAACCGGCGGGACCGCAGGTCCTGACAGTGCGCTTGGAGACGGGGACGGTGGCCTTGCGGACGGTGGCCCTGCGGACGGTGGCCTTGCGGACGGTGGCCTTGCGGACGTGCTGCCGCCGATTCCGTGCCGCGTGCGCCTTCCGAGCGACGCGGTCGAGGGAGAGGATGTGTTTTGCGTGGACCTCATCACGCGTGAAGTCC
>JBCDAA010000509.1:0-5911 GCA_039186435.1 Myxococcota bacterium
ATCGTCGCCTTCGTCGAGGGGTTGGCGAAGCGGCTCTCGCGCTAGGAAGGTGCTGGGGCCCCTGTCGCAAAGTGCGGCGGGTGAGCTAGCCGTCGCCCGGACGAACGAGGCGGCACGCCATGCGAATCACCAGCTCCTCGAACTCTTCGTCGCTGGTGTCCTTCCCCGTCAGGAAGCGTCGCTCGCTTTCGCTCATCAGCGCGAAGCGCACCAGCGTGCTCGAAATTGCCTGCGTCGCCATGCGCGTGTCGAGCTCGTCGACCTGTACGTGCTTGGCCGCTGCGCGCGCGGCTTCTCCGATGATGTCTCCAAGGAAGTCGGGCTGCCGCTGCGGATGTAGCTCTCCCCGCATCGCGTTTGTCACGAGGCGAAGCTCGATCAACGCGTGCTCTTCGCAGACAAATCGATAGAAGGTGCGGACTGCATTTTCGGTGGTGGGGCGTCCTGCGGGAACGGAGCCACTCGCCGTCTCCTGGATGACTCTGACGGCGACCTGCCCCAGACGCTCGTAAAAGCCGTTGAGGCAAGCCTCGAGGAGGTCTTCTTTGCGCTCGAAGTAGTACTGAATCGTGCCGAGACTCAGCTCGGCGCGCTCTGCGACCTTTCGCATCGAAATCGCATTCCGAGGGGTGGACGCACGAACTTCTTCGAGAGCCGCAGCGACGATTCGCTCGTAGGTTTTCGCGGAGTCTGCGTCCCGAGGGCGTGCCATGCGCCTTAACCCTACAGGGAATTTTTGCCTCGGGTCTACTCGGTGAAAAACGAGATCGCTTCGTCGAGCACGAGATCCCGCCCGTCGCGGAGGGACTCGGCGGTTGGTTTGACGACCCGATCGGGGACGATTCCAATCCCGTGAAACTGGCTCCCGTCCGGGTTTCGAACGCGCATTCCGGTAAACGTCACGACGAAGCGACCAGGAACCTCGACGCCTGTGATGTTGCCGTTGGTTGCGGCGCTCAGCTCGCCAATGACGGTGACGGCGTCCGCCCCCACGACGATCTGCGAGAGGTTTTCCGCGGCGGAGACGGTGCCCGGACCGACGAGCCACACGACCGGGATGCCGACCGCGTTGCTTGCGCGTGGCCAGGTCTGCGTGCTGGTTTCGAAGTCGAGTTCGGAGGGACCCCGCCAGCGCGGCGTGTCGAAGAACGCGCTTTGCGTTTCGCGCGCGGTGATTCGGCCGATGGCCCGCTGGAGCGTGTTGAAGTTGCGGAGCAATCCGCCGGGGTACCCGCGCATGTCGACCACGAGTCCGGCTGCGTCTCGCGCGCGATCGAGATGGCCGTGAACGTCGCGATTCCGTTCGTCGGCATCCATCCAGGAGCCGTCGAGGTTTAGGTAGTAGATGTCCGAGGCGCCGAGGTCTTCGAGCGGGCCGGAAACGCGACCGTTGAGCGGGAGCGAAACAGCAAGCCACGCTTCTTGCGAAGTCGGCTCGAGAACCACGCGTCGCGCTTCGTCGCCGGGGACGTGGACTTCAACCTCCGTCGGTCCCGACGCACGAGCCATACGCCGCACGGCGAGGTCACGCCGGTACCCGTGGGACGCCGCGGAGACCTCCTGCGAAAAGCGCGCGTAGAGGTCGGCCGTTCGTTCCCCGCCGATGGAAAGGACTTCGTCGCCGGGGACAATCCGCTCGTCGTCGCTGCCCACCACCAGCAGCTGGTCGCCCACAAAGCGCATTCCGATCGGGAGGAACTTCGCCTCCGGCGCCTCGACGCCGCGGTCGAAGACGAAGCCGTGGCCATCGTCGAGCGCGCTGAGGAAGCGGCGGAAAAGACGGGCGGACGCTTCGCGATCCCCCAGGTCGAGCTCTTCGAGTTCCGAGAGACTTCGTGTCAGAGCGTCATCGAGGTTGTCGGGGACCACGTCGAAGTAGGGAAAGAAGCGCTTCAGCGCGCCGTGGGCGATGAGAAGTCCCGCCTGAAGTCGTTCACGGCTGACGTCCGCGGTGTGCACGTCGAGAGTGGGCTCGATGTGCTCAAAGCTCGCGCGCGTGTTCGGCAGCGTCACCGTGACGATCGGGGGAGGTGCGCCGCTTTCGAGAAGTCGCTCTGCGGCTCGCAGCGGCTGGCGTGTTCGAACGTCTGCGGGAATGCGGTCCGGGATGCGCTCGAGGGTGTTGCGATCGATCAGCTGATGGCTGTGGACCATGACGCCTTGCGTCGCCACCGACTCCCAGTGCATTTCTGCGACCGAGGTCAGCACATCCTCTCCGACCAGCCAGGCCTTTCCTTGAAGTCGAAGGGTGAGGGCGAGTTCCGCGGCGAGCGGCGTGAGGGCTTCGCCCGTGATGACGACGAGGGGACGCGCGTCCCCCTCGATGGGCTCGGGGTCGTAAAATCCGCCGTCGGTCGAGTACACGTCGCGGCCCGGCGCGTCGTTGAACTCCGCTACGTGCCCAGAGAATCGTCGCACCGAGTGCCGGAAGGGAGCGACGTCGACGAGACCGCCGAGACTCGCGCGAAGGTCCGCCCAGGTCTCCGCGCCGGAGAGGGATCGCAGGTCGAGAACCACAGGGACCCCGTCCGGAATTGCCGCGGCTTCGTCGCCGGGTCGAAGCACGAAGGCCCATCCCTCGTCGCGAACCTCCGTTCGCGTGGTTTCCGCGCGACTTTCCACCAGACAAACGTCGGAGAGAGCCGCTGCATAGGGCGTCAGCGCACGCTCCTCGACGCCAAAGCGGGTCAAGCCGTCGATGAGCGCTTCGTCGGCGAGGGTCGCGCGGCCGTCGAGTCGAAAGTAGCGAGCCGTTGCATGCGCGCGTGCGATCGCCGCGGAGAGCGGTGCGTCGACGATCGGTCCCCCGAGTACGCGCACGCACGGATCCTCCGCTGGGACCTCGGGTACGGCCGCGTCCTCCGCAGGTGCGAGACCGGTGTCCGGGTCGGCGTCACTCCCCGCGTCGATCTCTTGAAACGAACTTCGGCCACAAGCCAGGCCCAAGGCCACGACGATGATCCAATACGGCTGCATCAACCCTCCGCCGTGTACAAAAGCAAGGTTCGTTCCGCACGGAAACGACGGGCGCGGTGGACTTCGGAGTGCGCAAAGCTGTGCCGCCGTCAGCTGGCTAACGGTGAGACGTATCGAACGCTGTTTGAAATGTGCGTTCGATGGCAGTGCGCCGTGCGGCGCTAGTCGTCTGAGCTACTGGAGCTGCTGCTGGAGCTGCTGCTGGAGCTGCTATCGCTGCTGCTCGACTCGGAAGACGACTCTGAAGACGACGAGGCGGACTTGTTGGACGCGCCCGAGTAGAGGTCCGACTCCCAGCCTCCTCCTTTAAGGATGAAGCCCGGGCTCATCGAGATCATTCGTCGAGACTTCATCTTCCCGCATTTGGGACACTTCTTGAGGGGCTTTTCGGTGATGCGCTGTTCTTTGGTGAACTCGTAACCACAGGCATCACACATGTACTCGTAGGTCGGCATCGTCGGTCCTGGGGGGCTCCCCGAGTGAATCCGCGTAATTTGCGGCCCGCGGCGGTGCTGTCAAGCACGATGCAGATGCGCCGTCTGCCCGCAGGATCGGCGGATTCCAGGCTGGTCGCTTCGTGTGGGTGGAGCCGAAGCGGCTGGGCCTGCGAGCGCGCCCCGTCTTTGCCTGCCCGAGTGGCTCAGTTCATGAGCAGTTTGCCCGTCTTCGAAAAGAGCGCGAGCGCGCGCTCGCGATCAAGCCCACCGTCGTTCGAGCAAAGTTCAGAAATGACCAAATCCGCAGCGCGAACGTCGGGCTGCTTTACATGAAGTTGTGATTCATCTCGCATTTCGACGTAGTCATCCAGAACGTCGATTCGAGCACTTCCGCCGACCGAGAGCCAGCCGTCCCCGTGGCCTGAATAAGCCACCTTGGCTTTGGCGTCAGCGGCAGCAAAAAGGGTACTGTCCTGGGTAGCGGCGTAGACGAGCCCCGATACATCGATCGCTTGGGCGTACGTCGCGCAATCTGGAGCACTTAGGATGTTCCTGCATCGAAGGGTGCCAAGCACTATCAACGCACCGCTAGACGGACCTGCGGTGATGATGTTCTCGTCTACGTCCAAGTCGCCCACGACAACGGCGTACGCTGCCGACGGGGAGAACGACCGCGTCTTGTGAGGCTCCTCAAACTCGAACGCATAAGGGCGACGAAGAAGTCGCGTGCGCGTTTCGAGGACTGTACGCAGAGCATCAAGTCCGCGGTCCTCGAGCAGAGTCAGAAGGCGCTGCTGCGATTCCGTGAGATCTGACATGTGTCGACCTTATGGGAACGTGCTCGATGGCGGAAGACATACGTCGTGCGACGGCGCTTCGGCCTGCGCCGCCTGGAGCCGCCACGCTCGCCTGGTGGGAACCTCTTGGGACGTCGTTCGGTTTTCGCGTGAGCCGAGCAACGACACACTATCATTGGAGGTGAGGCGGAGAACCGAACGTTTTCAAGGGCTTTTGGCGCGAAACGTCAGGGAGTTCGTCAGGACCCAGCCTCTGAGAAGGCCCGATCAGTTGCGGTTGATTACTTGGCACGGACGACAGGCGCAAAGGGGCCAGCCAGGTAGACGAAGTCATCCATCGCCGCAGCGTAGACGAGCTCGCGCTTTTCCGGTTTGCCTCCCATCCTTCCAAGGAAAGGCTGACGAAACGTGGCGAAGCGCTGACCATCATTGTCGCTGACGAAGACCTTTTCAAAGAGCCCGCCGGAGATGATGCGACCAGACGGGAGCTGCGCGATTTCGGTGGGCACCTCGTAGGCTCCGAACGCTTTGTGTTCGACAAACTTCTTTTCGTCTGACGCTTTTCGGTAAATCAGCCCAGGACGCTTCGACTCGCCCTGGCAGACGATTAGCAGGGCGCCGCTGGAAGAAGAAAAGGCCTTCACCAGGCGACCGGCTCGAACTCCTCCCGACGTCACTTTTCCCTTAACCGTCCGCTTCTTCAGTCCACCTTTCCAGAGCGTGATCCACAATTCCCCGTCATGGCTGCAGAGCCCGGTGATCTTTGACTTAAAGCGTTCAACTTCTTTGAACTTGCGACCATCGAGTTTCAACAGCGCGCCCGCGTTCGTGCCCAACCACAGCTCTTCCTCGTGTTCGACCATCGCGGCGACCCAGTGTTCGTCGAGCTTGAACGACTTCTTCTTGCCCTTCGGCAGCAGGCGGTGCACCGCTTCGCCTCCGACCCAAACGGCGCCGTCGAAGACGCACCACGTTTCGAGATATGGCCCAAGTTTCGTCCAAGAGACGGCTTTACGCCCCTTGGGCAGTGAATACGCATCGACTCGATCTGATTGCATCACGCCGAGCCGGCCGTCGATCGGAAAGATGCCGTGCACCATTGGCTGCGGCTTGAGTATCTCCTCTACCACGACCTTGCTCCGATTGCGGGAGCGAGTGCCGACTGCCTCGTGCTTCAGCTTCTTGAAGAACGCCGGCATGCTTGCGGCGAGCTTGGTCAGCTCATACGACTCCACAAACGAGCGAATGCAGGTGCCCGCGCTCTTCGGGGACTCGGCCAGTGCGTCGAAAAAAGACTCAAGCTCTTCGTCGTCGCCCGTCCCGATCATCTCGAGCGAGTAGAGGGCCTCATGGTCCATGAAGTAGATACCGTCATGCCGGCTCTGTCCGTGGAGGGCGACGATCTCGTTGCCTTCGAGGTTCATGAGTCGGATGGCGCGGAAGGGGAGGCGGGGGTCCTCGACCTCGAAGTAGGCAGGCGATGCGTCATCGCCGTCCAGGCTCAGCGCATGTCCTTTGGCCAGACAGCCGTCGGCAGTCATCTTGGCGCCTCTGCCATTCGCTGCGGTGACGAACGCTTTTAGGTCAAACGGATTCTTTGTCGCCTTCTTTGTCGCCTTCTTTGTCGCCTTCTTTGTCGCCTTCTTTGTCGCCTTCTTTGTCGCCTTCTTTGTCGCCTTCTTTGTCGCCTTCTTTGTCGCC
>JBCDAA010000510.1:0-5908 GCA_039186435.1 Myxococcota bacterium
ACCAACCTCAGCGCGCCGCGCCTCGACGTGACGATTCCGACCCTCGCCGACGTTGCCGCGTGGCTCACCGAAACGCCGTCGATGCGCCGGGTGTACGTCGACCTCAAGCTCCCGGCGCAAAGCGTCTCGTGCGGCGTGTTGCTGCGCGGCTCGTGGAGGTCATCCCGCCTGCGCTTCGCTCTCGCTTCGTCCTGATGCACGTCGACCCGAAGGTCCTCGCGCTCCTTCGCGAGAGTCTCGGTCGCCGCTTTGCGCTCTGCTACGACCACGTCATCGGCGGCAGGCGACCCGACCCCGAGGATCACTCCACCGCTCTTCGCGCACGAGAACACGGCACCGCGCACGCCGCGGTGGGCAAGCCTTTCCTCGCGCGAAAGAAGATGCGGGTGCTCACCAAGGTCCTCCGCGCGGACCGCGCACGCATCGGCTCCGGAAAGCCGCGCGAGCTCCTCGTGTGGACGCTCAACGACGAAGTCGAACTTCGCCGCGTGATCGGAGTTGGCGTCGACGCCATTCTCACCGACGTTCCCGGGCGCCTGCGCCGCATCGTGGACGAGCTCGCTTCGTGACACATGGGTGACGGTCCCCGCGGGACCGCTGCACGAGCCTGAACGCGACTTAGGGTCTCGCTGCGTGGACTTCCTCACCGACGGCAGCCTCAGCACCGGCACCCTGGTCCTGCTCGCTGTCTCCCTCTTCGTCGCCCTCGCCTTCGAGTTCGTCAACGGGTTTCACGACACGGCGAACGCGGTCGCGACGGTGATCTACACCAACACCCTCAAGCCAACGCACGCGGTGATCCTCTCGGGGGTCTGCAACTTCGTCGGCGTGTTCGTCGGCGGGATCGCCGTCGCGATGGCCATCGTGCACCTGCTCCCCGTCGATCTTCTCGTTGAAGGCGGCGCCGGCAAAGGCATGGCGATGGTCCTCGCGCTGCTGCTCGCCGCCATTCTCTGGAACCTCGGCACCTGGTACCTCGGTCTTCCTGCGTCGAGTTCACATACGCTCATCGGCGCGATTCTCGGCGTGGGTCTGATGCACTCGGCAATGCGGGGCGACTTCGGCGCGGGCGTGAACTGGGACAAGGCCGCGCACGTGGGCGAGTCGCTCCTCGCGTCGCCCATCTTTGGCTTTGCGGTCGCCGCGGGCCTGCTCCTGCTTTTTCGCCGCATCATCCGAGACCGCAGCGTCTTCGAGCCACCCAAGGACAACGAACCGCCTCCGCGGTGGATTCGCACGGTGCTCATCGGGACCTGCGCGGGGGTGTCGTTCGCGCACGGCAGCAACGACGGTCAGAAGGGCGTGGGCCTCATCATGCTCATCCTGGTCGGCCTGATCCCCGGCGCCTTCGCCATCGACGAACAGGCCTCTGCCGAAATGGTCTCGGGCGCACGCGAGTCGATCGCGACCCTGCGCAACGGACTCGACGACTCGGCCGGACCCCATCTCGATCGCGTGGAAGCCGCCCTCGCCGGCGCCGAAACCGGTCGCGACATCGCTGCCGACGATCGCTGGCCCTTGCGACAGAGTATTCTTCGCATCGACGAGGCGGTCGCGGAAGCGGGCACACCCGAGCTTCGCGCAGCCGAAGCCAAGCTCGACCCGCTCACGGACTACGCACCTTGGTGGGTCATCGTCGCGGTCGCCCTCGCTCTCGGCATCGGAACCACGGTTGGCTACGAACGCATCGTCGTGACCGTCGGCGAGAAAATCGGAAAGTCGCACCTCACCTACGCGCAGGGAATGAGCGCCGAAATCGTCGCGATGAGCACCATCGGCGTCTCGTCCTACCTCGGACTGCCGGTGAGCACGACGCACGTGCTCTCGTCCGGCATCGCGGGAACAATGGCCGCGCAGAAGTCAGGGCTGCAGATGAAGACCGTGCGCAACATCGCCCTCGCGTGGGTCCTGACCCTGCCCGCCGCGATGCTCCTGAGCGCCGGCCTCTTCTGGGTCTTCAGCCAGTTCGTTTGAGCCGAGTTCGCGAGCGACGAAGACCGCCTGCTGCCCGACCTCAAGCACGTGTACTCGCTCCGCAACACCGCGCGCTTCCGCCGCCGCGAGGAGAAGCTGCGAGGGTGTTCCGCGATTGTCCAGGCCGTGAATGAAGGTGTCGTAGTGAATCGGCACCATCGCATCGGCACCAATGTCGAGGAGCGCCTGGATCGCCTGCGGCCCATCGACGTGTGTCGCTCGCACCATCTCTTCCGGCGTGACGGGACCAATCGGAATCAACGCGAGGTCGATCTCGGGAAAGCGTTCTCGCGTGCGACGAAACTTCTCCTCGTCGTACGCGGTATCGCCCCCGAAGTAGACGGTAAGGCCGTTGTATTCGATCACGAAGCCGGTGTAGCTCTCGGTCATCCAGCGGTCGGCGCCGTAGCGAAAGCCGACGTGGTCCACCGGCACCGCCGTCACGCGCATGCCGTCGACGTTGACGCTTCGCCAGGGGGCAATTTCGTCCGTGGGAAAGTCGTAGTTCGGGATGTAGACGAGCCCTCCCCGCGGCGCGAAGAGACGCCCCACCTGACCCTCGAGCTGGTCGAGCGAGCTGAGCGATAAGTGGTCGAAATGCATATGGGAAACTAGGCACACGTCCACGAAGGGAAGCTCTTCAGGGCGAAGGCCAGGCCGCACCAAACGGCGCGAAATCCGCCCGACTGTTGCCGCAAAAACCGGATCCGTGAGGATGAACTTATCGTCCATCTGCACGAGCACCGTGGCCTGCCCGATCCACAGCGCCGCAAGACGCGCGTCGTCGCGAACGGGATCGTCCACGTGGTGCGGCGCAGGCTCGGGCGCGCGAAAGTAGTGCCAGAAATTTCGCCGAAAGATCGGTCCGAAAGAACAGCTCGCGAGCACGAGGGAGAGCGCGACCCAGCGCATCAGAAATACCTCAGGCGAATCGACGCGATCACGGTGCGGCGAATGTCCGCGTTGACGAGATAGGTGAGCTGAAGCCCGAGAACACCAAAGAGAAAGTACGCCCCTACTTCGAGCGCAGCGGCGTTTTGCTTTCGGTAGCGCGCGTAGCCGGCGCCGAACGAAATGCTCATGCCCTCGCCGTGTTCGACGAGGGGAATGTACGCGCGTAGTCCGGTGCGGAGCGACGCGGTCGTGGTCTCTCCGAAGGTCACGCCGGGCGCGACGAAGAGCTCGAGGGACCCGTTCTGACGCGTGAGCGGCTCCGCGACGAACGCACGCCATGGCGAGAGCTGCCGATTCATACCCCAGGACCAAAGGAGCGGCGTGACCTGCCAATGAAGCCCAGCGCGGGTCGAGTCCCCAAACGAGACATCGACGCTCGGCAAAAGCTGCGCGCCCGTCCAGAGGAGCGAGGGGCGGATCTCCGGCTCCATCGCGTGGCCGGGGTGCGCATGCGCTGCCGTCGAAGCCAGCGAGAAAAGCAGTATGATCGAGCACCTAGACCAACTAGACGGCGTCATGTGACATTGTCTAGCGCCAACGTCCAACGCCAGCAAGGGGTTGTGACCCGACGACCAACAGCTATAGGTGCCGTGTGACGGCGCTCCGGCGAACCATTCTCGACAAGGCGGTCGAGCTCGTTGCCGAACACGGCGTTCGCGGGGTCAGCTTTCGCGAGGTCGCGCGCCGCGCAGAGGTGAGTCACCAGGCGCCCTACCATCACTTCGGCAACCTGCAGGGGATACTCGAAGCGATCGCGCGGGAAGGTTTCGCCCAGCTCGCAGCGACGATGCAGAGCGCCGCGAACCAGGCCGGCGAAGACGCGCTCGAACGCTTGACGGCCGCGGGTACGGCCTACGTTCGCTTCGCGATTTCCCACCTCGGCTACTTTCGCGTGATGTTCCAGCGATCGCTCGTGGAGCTACACGACGAGCTCTCGCCGATCGAAGAAGCCCAAGAGACCTTTGGTACCCTGGTTACCCTCGCGGAGGATGCGTGGAAGGCCGGTCACGGGTCGCACATGGCGGTCGAGGTCCTCTCGCTCCTCGCGTGGTCCACGGTGCACGGACTCGCGATTCTCATCGTCGAAGGAACGATCGCCTCGAAGCCAAATCTTCCCCCGGAGGACGTCCTCATCGATCAGGTCGTCGGTGCGCTATCGGGCCTCCTCAAAGCGCCGTAGGTGCGCGGCTAAGCGCGCTGGTGCGCGATCATCGAACCCATCACTCGCCCTAGAATACGAGCACGAAGCGCACGTGGAAGGAACGCCATCGACCCTTCCAGGAACTTCGAGAGCCACCCCGGCCGGACCGTCGTGCGGCGTCCGAGCGCCCGCACGGTTCCGCGCGCCACCTGCTCGGGTGTGATCCCCATGCTCATCTTCATGTCGGCGCGCTCGGCAAAGCCGGTGTGCACCGGGCCCGGAGCGCTCGCGAGTACAGCCACCCCGTGAGGTGCAAGCTCGCGCGCGAGTCCTTCGGCAAAGGTTTGCACGTAGGCCTTCGTCGCCGCGTAGTGGGCGGCGCCCGGGGTTCCCTGAAACGCGAGAAGCGAACTCATCAGGACCATTCCGCCGCGCTTTCGCGCAACGAGTCGCTTTCCGAAGTGGTGCGCAAGCGCGCACACCGCGCGGCAGTTCACGTCGAGCATCGAAAACTCTGCTTGGAGGTCGCCTTCCACGAAGGCGCCGGACGTCCCGAAACCCGCGGACGCGACGAGCAGCCCAACGTCGAGATCCGCCGCGGCTTCGATCACGGCGAGTACACCTTCGCGGGTTGCGAGGTCGGCAACGACGACCCGCCCGTGTCCGCCGAGCTCCGCGTCGAGCGCCCGAAGACGTTCCTCGCGACGCGCAACGAGCACCAGCCGCAAACCGCGCGCCGCGAGCTCTCGCGCGATGGCCTCGCCGATGCCGTCGGATGCCCCGGTGACCACTGCCCAAGGTCCAAAGCGTTCTTGCCACTCCACTTGACGGTGTCTAGAGGCAAATGTGACAGCGTCAAGCCCCTCGTTTCTTGGTGCTGCGTTCGATTCCCAACCCGGAAGGAAGGTGGCCGTCGTTCGTACACTCCTCAGTGGAACGCTCTCGTCTTCCCATCGACCGTCTTCCGACCGACCGTCTTCCCACCGACCGTCTTCCCACCGATGCGATCATTCGTCTTGTCACGACGGTCTTCGCGTTTGGTCTCTTGGACCTCATCGCCCTCGCCCTGCATTACTTCCTCATCACGCGCGTTTCGCCGGGCGAATCGTCCTCCTTCACGCAGCTCTTCCTTTCCGAAGATGCGGGTGGAGACACCTGGGCGATGGCGTTGACGGGCATCAACCTCACGCTTGTTCTCATCAAGACCACGGTCGTCGTTCGCGCGATCCGTCTTCGTCATCAGCCCCTCCGCACCCTCTGGGTTCCGTTTACATTCGCGTTCTTTGGCATCGCCGCCTCCATCGCGAATCTCGTCGGAAGCTCCGTCCTCTCTGTGTCCGTGGGAAGCATGGGAACGACGGAGCTCGCCACCTTTCCCGTCGCGAGCATGGTCGCGACAACCGTTGGGCGCACGGCAGTGTTTGTCGCAAGGGTCGGCGTCACCATCGGTTTGATCATCGCGGCGCTTCGAAGCGAGCGACCGGAGCTCTCGCCGAAATCATTCTGACGCTTGAGTCAGCGTGGGACACGTAGGTCGTAGGGGAAGCGCGGCCAATGATCAGGGTTGTCGAGGTCGGGTGCGGATCCGAAACGGCGAGCTCCGGTCGCGAATGTCTCGTAAATCGCGAAAAAAGGGTCGCGAGCCCAGTGCTCCGGGGCGGACGCCCACTTGTAGTGCGCATCACCGAGAGTACCGTCCGGTTCAGGGCCAGGGTCCTGAGCCGAAGACACCGGCTTGAGTACCTCCTTCGGTCTCGACACGGAGGCTGATTCCAACTCGAGCGTCTTCGCCGCCGACGAGTCGAGCCTCGAGCACTCTCGTTGAAACCCCTCGAAACG
>JBCDAA010000511.1:0-5902 GCA_039186435.1 Myxococcota bacterium
CACGGGCACGGGCACGGGCATGGGCACGCTTTGCCGGGTCTATCCGCGCCGGCATCGTGGTCAGGATCGCAACCGATCGATTCTCTCAGCCGCCTTGGCGGCCGATCTCCAGGCCGTGCTTCTTCAAGATGCGCCGCGCCACCACGTGCTTGTGCACCTCGTCCGGCCCGTCGTAGATGCGCGCGCCGCGCTCGTGGCGCCAGATGTGGCTGAGGGGTAGGTCGTCGGTGATGCCGAGGGCGCCGTGCGTTTGAATCGCGCGGTCGAGGACGCGGCCGAGAACGCCCGCGACGTAGAACTTAATGCAGCTGATGTCCTGCCGCGCTTCGTAGAGACCCTTCTGATCGATCACCCAGGCCGCCTTTTGAACGTAGAGGCGTGCGGCGTCGATCTCCGCTCGGCTCTCGGCGATCCAATGCTGGATCATCTGACGGGTGCCGAGCGGTTTGCCGGGCGCGATCTCTCGTTTGGCAGCGCGCTCACACATGAGGTGCATCGCGCGCTCACAGAGCCCGATCCAGCGCATGCAGTGATGGATGCGCCCGGGGCCCAGGCGCTGCTGCGCGATCAAAAATCCGGCTCCGTCGCCGCCGAGAATATTCTCCGCCGGAACGCGACAGTCCTCGTAAGCAATCTCCGAGTGACTCATCCAGCCTTCGCCCTCGTCGCCCATGATCGGAATCCGCCGAAGGTGGTTGAACCCCTTGGTATCCGTCGGAACGATGATCATCGACGCGCGCCCGTGCGGCGGCGCGTCCGGGTTCGTCACCGCCATCACGATCGCAAAGTCGGCGCCATCGGCGGCGGTCGTAAACCACTTGCGACCGTTGATGACCCACTCGTCGCCCTCACGAACCGCGGTCGTGTCGAGCCACGTCGGGTTCGATCCCGCGCGCTCGGGCTCCGTCATCGAAAAACAGCTGCGGATCGTTCCAGCGGCAAGAGGCTCGAGAAAGCGCTCCTTCTGCGCGTCCGTGCCGTACTCGATCAGGATCTCCATGTTGCCCGCGTCAGGCGCCTGACATCCGCAGACGAAATGGCCCAACATGCTCTGCCCGAGCACCTCGCTCATCCACGCGTGCGGCAAGAACGGGAGACCCATGCCTCCGAGCGACTCGGGAAGCTGTGGCGCCCAGAGTCCTTGTGCGCGAGCTGCATCGCGGGCCGCCGAGAGCTCATGCGAAGCGCCGCTGAAGCCTTTCGCGTGAATAACCTGCTCGAGCGGATAGACCGTCTCGTTCATGAACGCGCGGGCGCGGTCGAGGAGATCCTGCACGTGGTCGGGAACCGAAAAATCCATGAACGAGAGGCTACCCGGCGGCTGGAAGAAAAGCGATGCTACGCGCGATGGACGCGCCCAAGAACACCGTGGAAGTGAGCGAACGTCATGCGCTCAACGAAGACGCCCTAACGCAGTGGTGGGGCGAAACGATGGGCAAGGTGGACACGCTCACCGTGCGGAAGTTTCGCGGCGGGCAGAGCAACCCTACCTACTGGATCGGCGACGGCACAGGTGGCTACGTCCTCCGCAAGAAGCCGCCGGGAAAGCTCCTGGCGAAGGCGCACATGGTCGAGCGCGAGTACCGCATCATGAAGGCCCTCGAAGGCACCAACGTGCCGGTCGCAAAAATGCACGCCCTCTGCGAGGACAACGATGTTCTCGGCACGCCCTTCTTTGTGATGGAACACGTCGAAGGTCGCATCTTTTGGAACGTGCAGCTTCCGAAGATCACGTCGCCGACGGAGCGTTCCGCAATCTATGAAGAGCTGGCTCGCGTGCTCTCGGCGCTTCATCAGGTCGATCCCGAAGCGGTCGGGCTCGGCGACTACGGGCGCAAGGGCGGCTACGTCGAGCGCCAGGTCACCCGCTGGTCGAAGCAATACGAAGCGTCCAAAACGGGCGATGTTGCACCGATGGATGCGCTCATGGCGTACCTTCCGGCGCACCTTCCAAACGACGACGCGACCACGCTCGCGCACGGCGACTACCGCCTCGACAACCTGATCTTTCATCCCACCGAAGCGCGCGTGCTTTCGGTGATCGACTGGGAGTTATCGACCCTCGGTCATCCTCTCGCCGATCTCGCCTACACCTGCATGCTCTACGACGTGCAGCTGCCCAATGTCGGGGGGCTTCTTGGCGTCGACTTTGCCGCGACGGGCATTCCCACCGAAGAGGCGTTCATCAAACGCTACGTCGCCCTCGGCGGTCACCCGGTCGAAGGGGACTGGCCCTACTTCAAAGCGTTCAGTCTCTTCCGTCTCGCAGCGATCGCGCAGGGGGTGTACAAACGCGCTCTCGACGGAAACGCGAGCAACCCCAACGCGACCATGTTCGGCGCCGCCGTGGGACATCTGTCGAAGATCGCTTGCGCTTTGGTTGGCATCTGACACCGGCCTACATGTGTGAGGCCGAACCACCCTCCGAGTGTTTTGAGCTGATTGGGTAGGCACCCCCACCTACTAGGCGATGCGCGGTGGAATTTGGTGGCTCGCAGTCTTCGTCGCCTTCGGGTGCGAAGGCCGAATCGGTGACGCGGTCGAACCCGGTGTAACGCCGCCGGATACGGTGTTCGATCCCAACGTGTGCGAGGAGACCGTCGCCGCGACGACTCCACTCCGGCGCCTGTCTTCGGAACAATACACGCGCGTACTCCGGCAGCTGATGCCGACGATCGCGAGCGACCTCGAAGCGCGGAGCCTCTTTCCCGAGACGATCATCGATCACGGCTTTTCGACCGACGCGAGCGCGAACACCGTCAGCACCTTCGAGTCGAACCAGATTGAAGACAACGCCGAAGCGATCGCAGCGTACGTTCTCGACAACGCGGAAGAAGCGATTCCCGCGATCACCGGCTGTGACCTTGGCGCATCGTTTACCGACGACGCTCTCGATGCGTGCATGACGGGCTTCCTGCCGGCGTTTGGCGAGCGCGCGTTCCGTCGTCCGATGACCGCGACGGAGCAGGAGATCGCGGAGACGCTCTACGACTCACTCAGGGGTGAACAAGGGTCGCGCGCTGCGTTTGCTGCGGTGATGCAGCTCGTCACTCAGTCGCCCGCGTTGCTCTATCGCGTCGAGCGCGGACAAGGATCGGCGGACGAGGATGGCGCGGTCGAACTCACCGCCCATGAACTCGCGTCGCGGCTTTCGTTCCTCCTCAGTGGCGGGCTTCCTGACGAAGAGCTTGTCGAGGCTGCGCGAAGGGATTCGCTCGGTCCGGACGAGGTCGCGATGCACGCCGAGCGCTTGATGCAGGAGGATGAGTTCGCTGCGGTGCTCGGCGAGTTTCACCGCGACTGGATGCACGCCTACGTGATCGGTCGGGAGGGCCGCGCGCATCCGCTTTTTAGCGAGGCGGTTCAGGGCGCACTCCGCGACGAGGTGGCCGAGTACACCGAATGGCTTCTTACCGAAGCCGACGGCCGCTTCGAGACGCTCATGACGAGTACGCGCTTTCCGGTCGCTCCCGAGCTGGTCGAACTCTACGGCGCATCCGAAGCGCCGCCGGGTCGCGCGGGAATCCTCACCCTGGCGAGTGTCACCGGCAGCTTTGCCTCCGAAGACGGAGCGGACTCCGCGCCCATCCTTCGCGGCGCATTCATTCGTGAGTCCGTGCTTTGCGGCGGAACGCTCACGCTACCGGCTAACGATGGCCTGGAAGAAGAGCTCGTGCCGACCGCGCATCTTCCGACCGCGAAACAGCGTCTCACGTTCCTCGAAGAGCGCAGCGACTGTGCCGGCTGCCATGCGCAGATCAATCCGCTTGGTCTCGCGTTCGAGAACTTCGACGCGCTCGGCAGCTATCGCAGCGAGGAGAACGACACACCGATCGACGCCTCCGGAACGCTCCGCTTTGGAACGATCAGCGAGCCCTTTGAGACGCCGCAGGAGCTCGCGATGTTGCTCGCGCAGAGCGAAGAGGCGCAGGCTTGCTACGCAACGCAGTTCTACCGCTACGCGATGGGGCGCCTCGAAGTTGCGGCTGACGCGTGTTCGCTCGCGCGCGTTCAGCAGCGGTTCATCGAGAGCGGCGGCGACATTCGGGAGCTCGCGCTCGCCGTGGTGGGTTCGCGTCCCTTTCAAACCCGCGCGTCCGTGGAGGAAAGCCGATGAGGAGACGTAACTTCCTGCGGGGTCTTGGCGGCATCGCGGTGGCGCTTCCGACCCTCAGCGTCTTTCGCACCGCCCGTGCGGCGGGGGGCGGCGCAACGCCCTCGAAGATGGTCGTCATGGCGTACCCGATGGGAACGCATACGCCCTATTGGCAGCCTCAAGGCACCGGCGCGATCACCGGTCTCAATGCGATTTCCGATGCCCTTCGCGGCTATGAAGATCGCTGTCTCTTCCTCTCGCATTTCGACAACTCCATTCACGACCTGGTTGACGCGCACGGCCACGGTCATCCCGGCAAGGAAGCCACGACGCTGACCGGGACGCTCACCATGGACGCGCTTCGGGATGGGCGGAACCACGTCGATGCGGCGATTCGTGGCGGCGGCGCGGAGGGCTCCGCGGGGGGTCCCTCCATCGAACAGGTGGTCGGCTCCTACCTCCAGCGACGCGGTCATTCACAGACGGCCATCTCCCTCGGTATTTCGGGCGGGCGCGAGTCGTGGGACCAGCGAGACACCTACGAGTCGAACTTCTTCTACGAAGCGGCGGAGACGCCGGCGACGCTGATCACGAGCGTTCAGCTCGCGTTCAACCGGCTCTTTTCGGGCTTGGTCGATGAGGTCGAAGTCGACCCCACCATCGAGCACCTTCACGCGCGAAACCGAAGTGTCCTCGATGCGGTGCGCGCGAGCTTTGTGGATCTGCGTCAGGGACTCGGCGCCGCGGACCGCGCGATCCTCGACGACCACATGGACAAGATCCGCACGCTCGAAATGGACATCGTGCGCGTTGCTAGCTGCAGCCCGCCCGTCGGTGATTTTGGCGGTGGCGACTGGAGCATGCCGACGGTGGCGCCGCTGCAAAACCGTATCGCCGCCATGGCCCTGGCGTGCGACATGGCGCCCGTCGCGCGCATCGAGTTCGCGAACCAGCAGAACCCGGTGTTTAACCTCGACTCGCTCAATCAGATCAAGGCGGCGGAGGACACCGGCTGGCACGGCGTCGTGCATCTCACCGGGAATACGCACCCTGGGCGCATCGCGGGCTTTCGTTTCTTCATGGAGATGTATGCGTCGCTTCTTGAGGAGCTCGACGCGCTGCCCGATCCCTCGGGAGAAGGCACGCTCCTCGACAATACGCTCACGCTCTTTGCGAGCAACTTCGGGCCGGGGAACGGTCACTCGGCGCGAAAGATGTGCATGTTGCTCGCCGGAAATCTCGGGGGAGCGCGGACCGGTTATCATGTGGATGCGACCCCTGGGTACGACGGAGACAGCGGGTTTTACAGCTCGTCGGACCTTCATGTGAATCACATCATGAACAGTGTGATGTGCATGGCGGGCGTCACAGACGATGTGGGACGGCCGGTGTTGACACACGGGCTTCAGGGCTTCGCGGATGATCAGGTGATCGACGAGATCTTCCGCTAGCGTCGGACGCCGGTAGGTTGGTTGGGTCGAACGCCGACGCGACGTTGGAAACGCCGGTCGGTAGCGCCGCGAGGTCGACGCAATGTCGGAAACGCCGCGAGGTCGGAAGCGCCTTGGCTACGCGCGCTCGATCGAAAACACGTACTCGCGCCGCGACTTGCCGTCGAAGAAGTCCGCGTCGTCGATCGTTTCTGTGTGACGGAGGCCCGCCCGCCGGATCAAGGCGAGCGACGCGGTGTTTTGGTCGTCGATGAACGCCTGCACGGTGTCGATCTTCGGCTCCGTCGCGAAGAGCGATTGGACCAGGCCCGAGACGGCCTCCGCGCCGAAGCCGTGGCGCTGATGCGACGCGAAG
>JBCDAA010000512.1:0-5897 GCA_039186435.1 Myxococcota bacterium
GGCAGCCTTTGGTGACCGAGCAAACCCCAACCCCCGACATCGACGCGGAAAGCCTGACGGATTTCACATGACCAAAGCAAAGCTCACGCCGAAGCGTGGCCTCGTGGTCCCCGACCCGGTCACGAATAAGCCCCTCGCACCCGAGGGCGAAATCAAGGTGCTGAACGCCTATTGGCGACGACGCATCAAGGACGGCGATGTGTTGGCGGACATCGCCGACGTCAAGACCGTCGAGAAGCCGAAAGGTAGCAACCGATGACCATCTCTTTCTCTGAGGTCCCCGAGGCGAACCTTACGCCCGGCTTTCACAGCGAGGTCGACACGTCGAACCTATCGGGCGGCGTCACGACCAAAACCGTGTTGATCATCGGCTACTCTCCGACGGGTCCGCAGCTCGTTCCGACGCTCGTTCAGGGTGACGGTCAGTGGCCTCGAAACAGCCAGCTTGGCCGGATGATTCGTGCGTATCGTCGCAACCACTCGACGGTGACGATCTACGCGATTGCCATCTCGCCACCGGCGGGTGGTGCCCCGGCGATCGGAACCCTGACCGTCTCCGGTACAGCGACGCAGTCGGGGACGCTGTCGATTTGGGTGGGCGGAAAGCGCATTCAGGTCGGCGTCAACAACGGCGATTCGGCGACTGTCGTGGCCGCGGCGATCGAAGCGGCGATCGACGCGGACCCCGACGTGCTTGCGGGCGCGGGCGCTGTTGGCGCTGTCGTGACGGTCACGACCGACAGCAACGGCGCGGTCTACAACGACCTCGGCCTTGCGGTCGATCCGAAGGAGACCGAGCGCGGCGTTGACGGCATTTCCGTCGCGGTAGTCGGCTTCGCCGGCGGCGCGGGGGATCCGACCATCACCGACGCGCTGGACCTTGTGCCCGGCGAAAAATACTCATCGATCATCGTCGGGTTTCGCGACGCGACGACCCTCACCGCGCTCGAGCAAGAGATGGTCCGCCGCTGGCAGGCCACGGTGGAGCTCGGCGGTCATGCGTTCGTCGGCGCACCGGGAACGCTCGCGGAGATGGTCACCATCGGCAGCGCGCGCAACGCTGAGCACCTCACGGTGATGGGTTCCTCCAACTCGCAAACGCCGTGGTGGGAGTGGGCGGCGGCAGCGGGAGCGCGTAACACCGGCAAGAGCAACCCGGTGATCGGACACAGCGACCTACCGCTGACCGGTATGGACGCCCCCGAGATCTCCGGGCGTTTCGACAAGAGCGAGCGGGATACGTTGCTCAAGAACGGCGTCAGCACGTTCCGTGTCTCAGGCGGTGGCGTCGTGCTCGATCGAATCGTGACCACGAAGACCGAGCGGGATGGTGCCGAGGACTTCACCGAGCTTCCCATCACGCTTTGGCGCACGATCGAGACGCTTCGGGAGATCTGGACGCAGCGCATTCGTCGCAAGTACCAGAACTTCGCGATCGCCAGCGCGCCCGATGTGCAGCCCACGGCGAGCGCACGGATCCTCACCCCCACGAGCCTCCGGGCCGAGGCGGTGACCTGGTTCCGCGAGATGCGTGCGCTTGGCTACGTCCAAGACGAGGAGCTCTTTCGCTCGCAGCTGAACACGGCCGTCAACGGCCTCGATCCAAACCGGATGGACGCGTTCCTTCCCCTCAATCTCATCAAGGAGCTCGTCACGATCGCATCGGTCGTGAGCGTGAGGTAATCGATGACGCAGCAGACCAACCGCGTGACCGTCGAGTGGGACGGCAACATCATCACCGCCGATCCGGGCGCGTCCATCGACCTCGGGGGCGTCACCCGCGAGGGATCGATGTCCGACCAGGGGTCTTTTCACTACCAGGTCAGTGAAAACGTAGGGACCGTCACCGTGACCGCGAAGCACCTCGCGGACGCGGACATCGCAGCGATCCGTGCGGCGACCGACGTCACCGTGACGTTCAACACCGACACGGGTCTGACGTACGCGATGGGGCCCTCGGTGCTAGCCAGCGTCGGCGCGATCTCGGAGGGCACATACGAGCTCACCTTTATTGGGCCGCCGGCAACGCGACTATGAGCGAAGAGACCCAAGAGACCGCGGAAGAAGCCAAGGCGAAAGCCGAAGCTAAGGCCAAGCTGGCGGCGCATCGCGCGAAGCTCGAAGAGCGCCACAAAGAGAGCCCTCAGGGCGAAATCGTGGTCACCCTCGAGCGCCGCATTCAGGTCGGAGAACAGACCCGAGCGACCCTCGTTGTGCGTCTCGTGAAGTTCGGCGACCTGCGCGCGATCGGCGATGCTCCGGGCGCTCTCAACGCGCTTATGGACAGACTCGTATCTCCGCCCGGCGCAGCGGACGAGCTTCTCACCCGAGCGGACGTCGAAGCGGTGCAGCACGCGGTGGATCGACAACTGGGAAAATACCAAGGCCGGAGGTATGGCTCCGAGCCCTCCGAGCCGTAGCGACGCTGTGTGCATGGACCAAAGCGGAGCTTGAAGACACGACGATAGCCGACCTGCTTTGGTGGGAGGCCATGCTAGGCGATGACTGACCTCTCAGCACAGATTCGGATCCGGCTACGCGACGAGGTCTCCCGCGCGGTTGGCCGCATCTCGTCGTCGCTGAGGGGTCTCGGCGCGGCCGGCAGCACGTCCAGCCAAACGGCGGCGCGAGGCGCGTCCGAGCTAGAGCAGGCGACGCGGCGCGCTGCAGCGGCGACCGAGACGGCCGCGGCATCAGCGCAACAGCAAGCGGCTGCGAGCTCACAGAGCGCTGCGTCGAGTCAGCGGAGCGCGTCGGCCTCGGATTCCGATGCCGCAGCGAAGACCCGACAGGCCCAGGCCGAACGTGCGGCGGCGGCGGCCAGCCGACAAGCGACGAAGGACCGTCAGCGTGCCTCGCTCGGCGTCGCGCAGAACATCAACCTTGCGTCGGAGCTGGCGTTGTCGTTCGGGTCGCTTTCTCCAGTGACTCAGCAGCTCGGTTTGCAGTTCGCGACCGCTGGTAACAACGCGTTCGCGCTCGCTCGCTCTCTCACGCCTGCTGGCGTTATCGTCGGAACGCTGATCGGCACGCTTCCTGGGCTGATTTCGCTCTTCCGCAACCTCGGCGACAGTGCCGAGACGAGTGCTGGTCAGGTGAACGCGTTCCAGGAGGCGCTGAACCGCGCTCGTGAGGCTCGCGTTGAGCGAGAGGCGCGCGAGGAGGCCATTTCGGGCGAAGCGAGCACGGGCGAGATCCAGGACCGCATTGCTGCAACACGTGACCAGCGTAAAGAGGACGAAGAGCAGCTCCGTCGCCTCCGACGGTCCCTGGGAAGCACGTTCGGGATCGATGCGGACAACCCGCTTGTGCGCGGACTGCTCGGCAACGCGGCGACCGAAGGTTTGCAGCGCGGGACGGTCGGAGACCTCGAGGCTGCGGCGCGTGCGGCGGTTCCGTTCACCGCGGGGCTCAATCAGGATCGCGTGACCGAGGCGTTTCGAGAGGTTGGCGCGCAGGGACAGTCCAGGCTTGCGCAGGACATTACCGGATCGCGCGAAGAGCAGGGGTTGCTTGAGGGCGGCCTTCGGATCGCGTCCGCACGGGAGCGAGCAGAAACCTTCGAATCGGACGCGCAGATCTCGGAGCGAAGGCTGGAGCGGTTGCTTCGCGACTCTGGATTGAGCCCCGGAGACGCGGCCGATCTGCAAGATGAGCTGCTTGACCCCGAGGCCTTCGATCAGCGCGACCAGCGCATTCGCCTCACTGGCGAAGCTCGCCGATCACTCGGTCGCATCGACGAAAGCGTGAGGGCGGATATTGAGCGAGCGGCCCTTGATGCAGCAACGCAGCGCAACGCAGCGCAGAGCGAGCGGGTTCTATCGGATCAACTTGGCGAGGCGGCCGCGGCGTCAGCGCGGCGCGCAGGTGCAGCGGATGAGGATCAGGCCGTCGGGTTCTCGGGGCCGTCGGGCAGCCGCTCTTCAACAGAGAGCCGCTTGATTCGCGCCGAATCCGCCGATCCAACCGTTGCGGCCGACATCGCCCGCGCTGCCGAATCGCTTGAGCGCATCGCATCGCGGCCGGCGCCAACGGTCACGGTTCGGGATGAGTCGAGCGCGCTTCTCGACTTCGACACAGACTCGGGAGCGTTCGAGTGACTTGGCGCGACAATCTACGGCCGGGGAGCTTTCGCGGCGTTCCGTTCTTCGTCGAGCGCGCACGAACGGAGCTCCGGATCTTCGCGCACGAGCAAACCTTCCCCGATCGCACTGCGGCAGAACGCGCCATCCGCGTGATCCCCCTTGGGCATGGGCCCCGCCGGTTTTCGATTTCGGCCTACGTGATCGGGGACGACTACATGGAACGGCGCGACGCGCTGGAGGCGGCGCTACAGCAACCCGGACCGGGCCGTCTCGTGCATCCGTACCGTGGGGATCGAACGGTCTCGATCGTCAGCGTGGTTCGCACCGACGAATCCCCACAGAGGGGCGGCCGCGCCGGCATCGAGTTTACCTGCGTGGACGTCTCGGAAGCCGCTCTCGCGAGCCGGGCGGACACACAGGCGATCGTCGATCGCGACGTCGACGCGTTCATCTCGGAGCTCGCGGACGACTTCGACACCTCGTATCTCGAAGAAGCCACGGATAGCTCGATCGCCGCGGAGTCGGTCCGTCGATTCAACGGCGCGTCCAGCGCGCTTCGAGAGGCTTCCCAGGCGATCTCTCAGCAGCTTGGCGTGATCGACAACTTCGCGAACCGCGTTCGAGCGTTCGAAGCGGATTTGACTCGGATCGTCGCGGCGCCAAGCGCTGCCGCCAGGGCGTTTCTCGGTGCGGTGGGCGCTGTTGCGGGTCTGCCGGCATCGGTGATCGACGCAGCGGTGCAGTCGATCGCATCGGTTCGCACGGTCGTCGACGACACCCTAGACGCCTTCGCGCCCCTCGCTCGATACGGCCGCGACGAGCCGCCGCTCCCCGCCGTTTCTGGAGGCGACCAGGCGCAGCTTCGCCTTGTCGACGCGGTGAACACCCTCGTGCGTGGCGCGGCCATCTTCGAGAGCGCTCGCGCGATCGGGACGCTTCCATTCGCGTCCCGTCAGCAGGCCGAAGAGGTTGGGCTACGGATCGCCGACGACATCGACGAATGGATCCTAGACTCTCCCGCCGCTGGCGATACCGTCTCTGGAGCTCGGCTTTTCGAGCGTGCGCAGGTCGCGCGTGCGTCGGTCATTCGCCGGCTCTCGACGATCGCGCTGACGCTTCCGGAGGTCGTGTCGCACGTCGTGCCGCACCCGCAGCCACTTCTCGTGATCGCGCATCACCTCTACGGCGACGCTCGACGCGAGACTGACATTCTAGAGCGCAACTTCGTCCTCAACCCCGACCTTGTCCCGGATGATCTTGAGCTCGAGGTCGCGAAATGACGATGACGCTCGAAGTGGACGGAGAGCGCGTGACCGGCTTTGCCGGCGGGTCGGTGACGCAGTCGCTCGACGCGATCGCTTCGACGTTCACCCTCCAATACGGCGACGACGCGCTGAATCAGAGTGGTCGCTTCGTCGTTGAAGTTGGTGACGCGGTGAAAACCCTTGTCGACGGCGACGTGCTCTTGGACGGCTACGTGATGGACGACGACCGCAGCTATAGCTCGCAGAGCGAAAGCGCGAGCGTCTCCGGGGTGAGCCGGACGGGCGATGTCGTTGAGAGCAACGCCTACGTCGCAGGCAAGACGAAGTGGCGTAACGCGTCGCTCAAGGAGATCGTCGACGCACTTCTGGACGGGTACGACGTACAAGCACGGATCGACGCGGACGCATCCCCCAACTTCCGGCGCTTCGCGTTCCACGAGGGCGAGACGATCGCGAACGCCATCAAGACGGCGGCGGCGAAGCGCGGGGCGCTGATCGTCGATGATGCCGGTGTCCTCGCGTTCGAGCGGGCAGGACAGCGATCCAC
>JBCDAA010000513.1:0-5885 GCA_039186435.1 Myxococcota bacterium
CCAGTAACAGGCCATATCCAGCCGGGTCGCCCGTTCCGCCGAAAGCACAAAACACAGCGTCCCCTCGCAGCGCGCAATGAACACTGGCGCTCCGCAACGCGCCAAACCTTGGTCGATGTCGACGTTCGCGAGGAGGTCGCTGCCGGGTGGCGCTCGATGGCCGCTGCCGAGGCCGCGTCCGTCGCTGCGTTTTCATCGCTCTCCCAGCAGCTCCTTGCGATCGGCGCGCCGAGCGAGTTCCTCGTCATGGCCCACGAGGATGCCCTCGACGAAATCGAGCACGCGCGCCTTTGCTACGAGACGGCCCGCAGCATTGACGGCAAGCCCCTCGGAGCCGCGCCCTTTGCGGCGGCGCTGCTTCCGGGACCCCGAACCGTCACGGACCTCTCGTTTGCGAAAGACTGCCTCAAGGAGTCGTGCGTCATGGAGGGCGCAGCCGCGGACATCGCGCGTCAGCTCGTTCCGCTCACCTCGCCGCCACTGCGCGCAGTGATGGAGACGATCGCGAGCGATGAAGCGCGGCATGCAGCCCACGGCTGGCTCATGTTGGAGTGGCTGGTTACCCAGCGCGGGGTCGACATCGATGCGTTGATGGACGTGGTTCACCAACTCCGGAACGAGTCCTTTGGGAACCACACAGACGACCGTTTTGAGCGCTATGGCCTTGCGGGTTCCGATCGCTGGACGTCCACGGTGCACGCCAGCATCGACAACGCGGAGGAGCGGCTGGGTTCACTCCGCGTTGGTGAGCTCGCAGGTTGATCGCACTCCAACAACGACCAAGACGCCACGGTTTCGCGACCGAAACGGCCGAAGGAGACGTGATGGCTCTCGGGCAGTGCTCTGGGTAGGATGCTCCCATGCGCGTTTCGCTCTCCTTCCTTTGTGTCCTCGCTCTTGTCGCCTGCGGAGACGACGACCGTCCTCCGGTTCGCGACGGAGGAGGCGGAGGTGATGCGGGAAGTCGCGACTCAAGCGTTCCGCGGGACGTGCCTTTCTCCTGCACGCCAGGTCAGTTCGACTGCGCTGGCAACGTCTACTTTCAGTGCGGCGACGACGGGATGACGCGCACCAACGAAACGGTGTGCGACGACGCGTGCGACCCGGAGCTTCGCTGCGTGCTCTGTCGTCCGGGAACGCGACGCTGCACGGGCAACGTCTCCGAGATTTGCGCGTCCAACGGCCTCGCGTGGATCACCGGCCGCAATTGCGACGAGTGGGGTTCCACCTGTGCGCCGTCCGGGTTCTGCGGGGACGCGTGCGGCGAAGCGGAGTCGTCCGCGTCCAATATCGGATGCGAGTATTGGCCAACGCCCCTCGCGAACATCGGCGAGCTCGACCGCGCGCTCTTCGACTACCGGGTCGTGGTCTCCAATCCCAACAGCGCCGCGGCCAACGTCGAGGTCACCCGCGCGGGCGCGTCCGTCACAACGGTCGCGGTTCCTGCGAACGGCGTCTCCGAAATCCCGCTTCCGTGGATCGACGCCCAGTCCTTCGGATTCGGCACTAACGCTTGGTCGAGCCTCACGACCGCAGACGGCGCCTACCGCCTGACCTCGGATCTCCCGGTCACCGTGTCCCAGTTCAATCCCTTTGAGTACAACGTCAGCGGGACCTTCAGCTTTACGAACGACGCGACGCTCCTGCTTCCCGCACACGTCCTCACCGGCGACTACATCGCAACCAGCTACGTGCCGCTAAGCCGCGCCACAGGCATGCGCGGCGGACCCATCGGGGGCAGCAGCAATCAGCTCAAAACACCTGGGTACGTCGCCGTCGTGGGCATCACGCCCGAACCGACCAACGTCGAGATGTTCCTTACCGCCAACGTGGCCGCGGACTCGGCCGGGCGTTGGCCTGCGGCAACGCGCGGCACCTCGATCTCGTTCACGCTTCAGCGCGGCGAAGTCGCCCATGTCGCGGCGGCCGTTCCGCCGGACTGCGCGCCTGGTCGTCCTGGCTACAACAGCGTGGTCGACGCCAACCCGATCGGCGAGAGCTTCTTCGACACCTGCCAGGAGAACGAGTTCGATCTCACTGGAACGCGCATCACCGCGAGTCAGCCCGTCGAGGTGTTCGGCGGTCACGTGTGCGCGTACGTGCCCTTTCAAAGCCAGGCGTGCGACCACCTTGAGACGCAGCTCGCCCCGATTCAAACGTGGGGAACCGAGTTTGTCTCGACGCCGATGATCGACTCGCCCATGCCGCGGCAAAACCTAGTGCGCGTCGTCGCCGCGTTCACCCCGACGAACGTCGTCGTCGATCCACCCCAGGGAGGCTTCTCGGCGGCTGCGCTCTCGCAGGGGCAGTGGGTGGAGTTCCTCGCGGACGGTCCCTTTCGCGTCTCTTCGGACAGCGCGATTCAGGTCAGCCAGCTTCTGCTCGGACAAAACTACACGATGCCGGAAGCCAACCGCGGTGATCCCGCGATGACGATCCTCGTTCCGCGCGAGCAGTGGCGGAGCGACTACAGCTTTGCCGCGCCGACGAGCTACAACGCAGGGACGAACGGGCAGTCGTTCCTCCTGATCACACGCCCGCCGGGTCTCGACATTCAGCTCGACGGAGCGAGCGTCGCCCCAAGCTGGCAGAGCGTGGGCGGACTCGAGGTCGGTATCGTTCCCATCGAGGGCGGCATTCACACGCTCCGATCGACAGACACCTTCGGCGTGATTCAGTACGGCCTTGGAACGTTCACGAGCTACGCCTACCCCGCGGGGCTAAACCTCGAGCAAATCGTCGTGCTGATTTAGAACCACACGGGTTTCAGCGATGTGAGTGGTACGCTTTCGGCGTGTCTGACGCCCTCGACTACCAGCTCGCTCGTTTCCGCGAGATGACGCCCGCGGAGCGGTGGAAGGCGGCGCATCAACTCTACTGGTCAGCGCGTCGGCTTAAAGCGGCGTTCTTTCGAGAGATGCATCCCGAATGGACCGAAGAGCAGGTGGAAGACGCCGTCCGAGAGGCATTCCGTCGTGCCCGAGACTGACCTTTTTCTCATCTTCGCGCATCGGTTCCACATCCTGGGTGTCCCGTACATGGTGACAGGAAGCGTGGCAGGGGTCTTTTACGGTGAACCCCGCGTCACGCACGACGTTGACGTTGTCCTTCGCCTACGTAACCAAGACGTCGACTCATTTCACGCGATGTTCCCGCTTGAAGAGTTTTATTGTCCGCCTAAGGACGTTCTCCGCGACGAGCTTCAACGAACCCAGCGAGGCCACTTCAACCTTATTCATCACAAGAGCGGCTTCCGGGCGGACGTGTACTGTGCGGGTCGCGACCCTTTTCATGAGTGGGCGCTCGCACGCCGGCGCGAGATCCCCGTGGACGAGGTTCCGGTTCCGCTTGCGCCCCTCGAGTACGTCATCGTGCGAAAGCTCGAGTTCTTCCGCGAAGGTCACTCCGAAAAGCACCTCAAAGACATTCGCGCGATGCTCCGGGTGTCGGGCCAGCTTCTCGACCGAGAAGAACTGACCCGGTGGGTAGAGCATCTGGGACTCGAAACGGAGCTGCGGCGCGTCGAAACCGAAGAGTAGATAGGCGAACCGCAACTCTCGGTCCGCTATGCAGATCGCCTGTCTAACGCATGACCTCGACGTAGCGGAATACGCCGCGACGCTCGATGCGGACGACCAGCGACGCTTCGCTCGCCGTCGATTCGGCAACCCGCCGGAGGTCTTCGAAGTTGCGGATCGTCTCCACGCCCACCGCGTGAATCACGTCGCCGGGGCGAAACCCGCTCTGCGGCGACGCCGCGACGACAAGCGCGCCGGTCGTTTCTCGAAGGCCTGGGATGCGATTCGCAAACGCCGGGTTCATGTCGATGGCGATCACGCCAAACTCTTCGACGGTGTGCTCGCGAGGATCCCCGAGCTGATTGAGCGACGGCGGATCTCGACGCTCGACGACCACCGGGCGCACCTCGAGGCGCTCCTCCCCGCGGCGTACCTGGAGACGGACCTCGCTGCCCACCGTACGCTGGTACACGTTCACCGAGAACTGCCGCGCGTTTTCCATCACGCGGTTGTCGAGACGTTCGATCACGTCCCGCGGACGAAGGCCGGCACGCTCCGCAGGGCTTCCGGGCAGCACGTCGGCAATGACAACGCCCCAAGTTTGAGGCAGCTGAAGCGCCTCCGCGAGTACCGGGGTAATCGTCTGCACCTGCGCGCCGATCAGACCGCGACGAACGCGCCCATGCTGCCGCAGCTGCGACACGATCGTGCGGGCGATGTGGCTCGGAAGCGCCAGACCGATTCCCTCGCTTCCGCCCGACTGCGAGAGGATCAACGTGTTGATGCCGATGACGTTGCCTTGAAGATCGACCAGCGGTCCCCCGCTCGAACCCGGATTGATCGGCGTGTCCGTCTGCACATAGACCACCGGCGCTTCCGGCGTGAGCTGACGTCCCGTCGCGCTGACAACTCCCATCGTGACCGTTCCGCTCAGCCCGAGAGGACTCCCGAACGCGACCACGAGCTGGCCGGGTCGCAGCGCTTCGGAGTCACCGAAGGGAATCGCAGGAAGGTTGTCTCGCTCCACGCGAAGAAGCGCCAGATCCGTCTCTGCATCAACGCCCACGACCTCCGCCTCGACTCGTTCGTAGGGGGCCTGCACTACCGAACGGCGATTTGCTCGACGCGCGGCAGACTCAGGAACGTCCACCCAAACCCGCGTCGCTCCTGCGACCACGTGATAGTTCGTGAGGACGAGACCCCCAGGGGCGATCACCACGCCTGAGCCGACGCCGCGTCTTCGTGCGAGAAGGCTCGTCGACGTCGACGCGGGCACCGGCGTAGGCGCGTAGCCGACCGTTTGCACGCGGACAACGGAAGGATTCACACGCGCCGCGAGATCGCGGAGCGAGCGATCGAGGTCCCCGAGACTCCGCGTCTGGGACACGCCAGGAGCCGGCGTACTCGCGCACGCAACAAGAAATGCGGTGAGGAGGAAACGGGTCATCCCCCTTCCCTACCCCTCCTCGCTCGCCGCGCAATCGAGTTCGCGCACATTCCGGTGGCGCGACGGGAGCGCCTTTTAATCGCGCGCCGAACACGCGAGGGACGTCAGGTCAACGGTCCGCACGCGGGGACCTCGGCCCTCGCCCTCCACTCGCTCGACGCGAACACGCCCCGAACCGATCGACCGCACGTTCCAGCGGGTGATGTTCTCGATGGGCGTCAGGGTGTCGCAGCACATCCAATCGGGGATGACCTCGTCGTTGCCGTCGAGGCACTCCCCCTCTCCGCAGTCGGTCCACTCACCGTCGTAGTAGAACGAGAGCGTTCGAATCCCCCCGTACACGACGGGCGCTTCCTCGGACCATCCGATGAAGTAGCGGACCACGTCCCCCATCGAATTCCCAACGCCGTCCTCACGTCCGTGCCAGGCCTCTTCGACCTCGAAGTCGATCTCGGGACGTCCGCCGGCAACCCACTGACGTCGGCGAATGCTCTCGGGAAAGGTATAGCTGTCGGATACCTCCGGCTGAAGATGGCACGCGTACCAGGACTCTTCGCGACGAAGTCCCAAGAAGATCCCTGCCTCCTTGTGCGGCGCAGCGCCTCGAAAGACGAACGCGTCGCCGTCACCTACGTCTGCGATGTCGACGTCTTCGCTCGCGTAGTGACGCCCCAGCGCCGCCGAGAGCGCGGTCTGCGGCTCTCCTTCAAAGGGACCGACGCACGCTCTCGGTTCACAGTCTGGAGTCAGCGGCACGCCCAGCGCATCGAGGCGCGCCTGCACCGTGGCATTCGGCCGAACCGAGACGGACTCCGCATAAAGTGCAGCCGCGGCGACCGAGTCCGACTCCTCAGCGACGCGCCCAAGGTTGTAGAGGCACGCGCCGAGGGTGTTGACTTCGTCCGGCCGTCGCTCTGCGC
>JBCDAA010000514.1:0-5876 GCA_039186435.1 Myxococcota bacterium
GGCTGCGGAGCAAAAGGACCGAGGAGCCGCCCTCGATGCGCTCAACCGCGTTCTCGCCCTCGACGAAGGAAACGACGAGGCCCTCCGCCTGATCGAGCGACTGAGCTCCCAAGATCGCCGCGCGCGGGCTGCCGGTGTGGGCGCGGTGGCTCTCGGGATGGCTGCGCTCATTTTTGCGCTCTGGCCTGGCGACGGCCCGCCCCAGCGAATCGAGCAGGAGGATGCGGGCGTGTTGGCCGATGCGGCGATCGATGCGCCTAGGGACGCTGCAATCGAGGACGCAGCCGTCGAAGACGCGACGCCGGACGTTTCCGACGACGCGGAAGACGCGAGTGCGCCCACGTTGATTCGACCGGCGGGACCTCGCATGCGGCGCGTTCGACTGCTTCCTTCGCCGCGAAACGTCCAGATCTCGATCGACGGAGCGCCCGCAAGGCCTTGGGGCGCAGGGGGAATCGAGATCGTCGAGCTCGACGTGACCCGGCCCCACAGCCTTCGTTTTTTGGGCGAGTGCTGTACTGAGGTAGAGCGCCGCGTTCGAATTCCGCGGGGCGAAGGAGTCCACGAGCTTCGGCAGCAGCTCCTCTTCAAACCCGCGGGATTGTTGATTGAGTGCTCGAATTGTCCGCCGGGGACGAGGGTGGAAGTCCGTCGCCGAGGAGCGGCTGGGGTTGTGAGCGGCCGCGTGGGGCGGGTCCTTTCGGTGCCGCTGACAGAGGCTAGCCAGCTTCGCGAATACCGCGTGACAGCGGAGGGCTACCGTACCTATAACGGCGCCGTTACTCTGCGATCCACCGAGCCATCGGAAGAGCAGGTAACATTGGAGCGGGAAGGGGAATCCGCCCAGCCGTGACCCCTTCAACGGGGTAATGCGACGAATCGGGCCGATCGTAGGGATCCTTCTTGGGCTTCAGCTCGCCGGACCGGTCCCTGTCTTTGCGGGTCAGCTCGAGGACTTTCAGTTCGCGGAGAGCGCCTACGATGCGGGCCAGTACCAGCAGGCCGCTCAGCGTTTCGAGGCGCTTCTCCCCTCCCTGACGAGCGACATCCTCATTCGGGAGTCCCGCGTCTACCTCGCCGCCTCGTATGTGCATCTCGACAACGCGCCCGCGGCGGAGAACCAGTTTCAGGCCCTCCTGCAGACCAATCACGAGTACCGCATCGAGGAACATCGCTTTTCGGGCGCCGTCGTCGCGACCTTCAACGACGTCCGCGATCGCTTTCTCGAGGAGTTGCGGGAGCGAGAGGCGGCGGACGCCCAGCGCCGAGAGCAGCTTCGGCAGCTTCAAATCGAGCGCCTTCTTCGCCAGCAAGAACGCCTTCAGCGGCTCGAGGAGCTCGCCCAAGAGGAGACCGTCGAGCGCCAGAACTCGCGGGCGATCGCGCTTCTTCCCTTTGGGGCCGGGCAGTTTCAGAACGACCAGCGTTCCCTAGGAATCGGCTTGGCAGTCACGGAGGCGTTCCTCTTCGCCGGGTCCATGGCGACCTGGGCGTGGCACCGCTGGCTTCGCGGACAGACCGTGACCGACGATGGAAGGTCCGACTTCAACCAGCGCGAGCGCATCGCCCGCATCTCCAATCAGGTCGTCACCGGGCTTTTCGCCGCGATTGCGATCGGCGGCATCATCGAGGCCCAGGTCCGCTTTCGGCCGGTCATTCGCGAAACCCGGCGTCGGGAGCTTCCGGGCGACCTCCCCGAGATCGATCCAGACACCGGCCCGGAGGTCTCGTTCGGCGTCGGCCTCGGCACCGGGCATCTCGAGATCCGGTTTTGAGGGACTCAGTGCCTCAGCCCAAAACGTACCTGTAGCGTGACGACCCCGACCGGTGCGTTCTGCACCTGAAGAGAGCGCAGCTCGGCGCGCACGCAGGCGAGGTCTGCCGCGGTTGCTCCCTCATGACGTCGAATTCCAACAAGGATCGGCTCGCTCGCGGTCGCGCGGACAAAGGTATCGACGTAGGTCGCCCCCGTGCGGTGAACGCGTCCTTGATTTCGGAAGCACTGACGTCGCTCTGATCGGCGCGCTCGTAGGGCGCTCTCGATCTGACGCTGAACCGCGGCACCTTCCGACCACGAAGCCTCAAAGAGGTTGGCGATCGACACCCTCGGCCCTTGGGGCGGGGCGACGGCCTCGGCCGAACCCGCAACCAGCGTCGCTCCGAGGAAGCCGAGACTGAGCAGCCATCTCATCTCTTGTCCTACGAGTGGTCAGGCGCCATCCACCTTGGGTTTCGTTCCGCCGACTTCCTAGGGTGGCGAATTAGCTCGTGTTGACTGTGATCATTTTCTGGCAAAGCCGCCCGAATCGCGAATGATCCGCCCCGCGAACCTTTGTTCCTTGACAGACCACGCTTCACCGGTATCTTTCGCGTCCCCCAACGGCCGATTTCCCCAAAATCTAAGGGTTTTCGGCCAAAGGAACCGAGTTTAGGGCTTCGTTCATGCCGACCATCAACCAGCTTGTCCGCAAGGGACGCAAAAAGATCCGCGAAAAGACGGACTCCCCTGCGCTTCAGAAGTGCCCGCAAAAGCGCGGCGTCTGCGTTCGCGTCTACACCACGACGCCCAAGAAGCCGAACTCGGCGCTCCGCAAGGTCGCTCGCGTGCGCCTTTCGAACGGGATTGAGGCCACGACCTACATCCCCGGCGAAGGCCACAACCTCCAGGAGCACTCCGTGGTCCTCATCCGGGGCGGTCGTGTAAAGGACCTTCCCGGCGTTCGCTATCACGTCGTTCGCGGCACCCTCGACGCCACCGGCGCTGCAGGCCCCTCGAACACCAACAAAGCCTCCCGCACCCAGCGCCGCTCGAAGTACGGCGTGAAGAAGCCGAAGTCATGAGTCGTCGCCGCGAAAGCATCAAGCGTCAGATCACCCCTGACGCGAAGTACAAAGACAAGATGGTGGCGAAGTTCACCAACGTCCTCATGCAGCAGGGCAAGCGCTCCACGGCCGAAAAGATCGTGTACGGCGCCTTCGACATCATCGAAGCCCGCTACAAGGAAGAGCCCCTCGAGGTCTTCCGCCGCGCCCTTGACCAGATCAAGCCGCGCGTTGAGGTGAAGAGCCGCCGCGTCGGTGGCGCCACCTACCAGGTGCCCGTCGAGGTCCGCAACGAACGCCGCACTAGCCTCGCGATGCGCTGGCTCGTGCAGTTCTCCCGCAAGCGCGGCGAGAAGTCGATGGTCGAGCGGGTCGCCGCCGAACTCATGGAAGCTTCGCAGGGTCGCGGCAACGCGGTGAAGAAGCGCGAAGACACCCACAAGATGGCTGAGGCCAACCGGGCATTCGCCCACTATCGGTGGTAGGCCACGTAGAATTTTAACCCAGCCCGGACAGGTCTCGCGGCTCCAACAACGGACAGCGAGAAACCACCGGTCAAGGAGTGACTTTTCCGAAGATGACGAAGCGCCCATAAAGAGAGCTCACCAGGAAAACAGCAGCCAATCGCGGCTGCGACTGAGTGTCTCTCGAAGCCCTCTCCGAAGAATGTGCGACCCGAGGGTGGTCGCCAGGCGCGGAGAGGGTTTCTTGCGTCTGCCGCACCCGCCTTCCCGACCTTCGGTTCAGCCTACCCACGAGATTCACCGTGCCCCGCCAATATCCACTCGAGAAAACGCGCAACATCGGAATCATGGCCCACATTGATGCGGGCAAGACGACGACGACCGAGCGCATTCTCTACTACACCGGGGTCAACTATAAGATCGGTGAGGTCCACGACGGCGCCGCGACCATGGACTACATGGAGCAGGAGCAGGAGCGCGGGATCACGATCACGTCCGCCGCGACGACCTGCTTCTGGCGCCCCGAGCAGGGCCCTTTCGCGGAGCAGCAGTTCCGCGTCAACATCATCGACACGCCCGGCCACGTCGACTTCACGATTGAGGTCGAGCGCTCCCTCTTCGTCCTCGACGGAGCGGTCGCGGTCTTCGACGGCAAGGAAGGCGTCGAGCCGCAGTCGGAAACGGTATGGCGCCAGGCCGACCGCTACGGCGTTCCCCGCATCTGCTTCGTCAACAAGATGGACAAGGCCGGCGCGGACTTCCCGCGGGCGCTTCAGACCATCAAGGATCGCCTTGGCGCGCCCGCCGTCGCAGTGCAGCTCCCCCTCGGCAGCGAGGATCAGCTTCGCGGCGTCATCGACCTTGTGAAGATGAAGGCGCTCGAGTTCAAGGACGACAAGCTCGGCGCCGAGTGGGACGAGATCGACATTCCCGAAGAGTTCGCCGCCGAGGCCGAGGCCGCGCGCGCCGAGCTCATCGAAGCGGTCGCCGAGGTGGACGAAGCTCTCATGGAGCGCTTCCTCTCGGACGACACCGACTTCACCGTCGACGAGATCAAGACCGCCATTCGCAAGGGCACCGTCACCCACAAGATGGTCCCTGTGCTCTGCGGCTCCGCCTTCAAGAACAAGGGTGTGCAGCAGCTCCTCGACGCGGTCGTCGAGTACCTTCCCTCACCCCTCGATCTCCCGGACACCCCCGGTGAGACCCCTGGCAACCCCGAAAAAAAGCTCTCCCGCCGCCACGCGGACGACGAGCCCTTCGCGGCCCTCGCGTTCAAGATCATTCGCGACGATTTCGTCGGTCAGCTGACCTTCCTCCGCGTCTACAGCGGCACCCTCTCGAGCGGCACCTCGGTGCTCAACACCTCGACGGGCAAAAAGGATCGCATCGGGCGTCTTCTCCTGATGCACGCCAACAGCCGCGAAGAGATCAAGGAAGTCTACGCGGGCAACATCGTTGCCGCGGTCGGTCTCAGCAACGTCAAGACCGGCGACACCTTCAGCGACATCAAGCATCCGATCCTCCTCGAGCGCATGGAGTTCCCGGAGCCGGTGATCTCGGTCGCCATCGAGCCGAAGACGAAGGCGGACTCGAAGAAGCTCGGTGAAGCGCTCAGCATGCTTCAGAAGGAAGATCCGAGCTTTCGCGCGCACACCGACGAAGAGACCGGCCAGACCATCATCTCCCGCATGGGCGAGCTCCACCTGGAGATCATCGTCGACCGCCTCAAGCGCGAGTTCAAAGTCGAGTGCAACGTCGGTGCACCACAGGTCGCCTACCGCGAGACGATTCGCGACTGGGTCAAGGCCGAGGGCAAGCTCAAGAAGCAGACCGGCGGCCGCGGCATGTTCGGCCACGTGTGGATCGAAATGGGTCCCGCGGAGGAAGAGGGCGCCGGCCTCGTCTTCGAGAACAACATCGTTGGCGGCGTCGTTCCGAAGGAGTTCATCCCGTCGGTCGAAAAGGGCATCTCCGACGCGATGACGCGCGGCGTGCTGGCGGGCTTTCCCGTGATCGACGTGCACGTGAAGCTCTTCGACGGCAGCTACCACGACGTCGACTCGAGCCAGGCGGCCTTCGAGATCGCGGGTTCCCTCGCGTTTCAGGAAGCGGCCAAGCAGGCGGGCATTCACCTCCTCGAGCCCATCATGGACGTCGAGGTCCGCACGCCCGAAGACTACATGGGCGACGTGATCGGCGACCTCAACAGCCGCCGCGGCAACGTGCGCAGCATGGACGCCATGGGGAACCTTCAGGTCATCAAGGCCACGGTTCCTCTCTCGGAGATGTTCGGCTATGCGACCGACCTCCGCTCCAAGACGCAGGGACGCGCGGTTCCCTCTATGAAGTTTCACGCCTACGCGGCGGTGCCCGGCAACATTGCCGACGCCATCATCGCAAAGGCGGGCTATTAGGCGAGAGATTCGCCACGGATTTTTAGTTTTCACTCCCTAGGAGGAGCTTCGAAATGGCCAAAGAAGAGTTCGTTCGCGACAAACCCCACATCAACGTCGGCACCATCGGTCACATTGACCATGGCAAGACGACGCTGACCGCCGCGATCACGAAGGTGATGGCAGACGCCCA
>JBCDAA010000515.1:0-5870 GCA_039186435.1 Myxococcota bacterium
CGCCTGGGCGAAGATTCCCACCTTTCACGCTGGGGGACTCGACCTCGACGTCGTTCGCGCGATCGCCGATGCGGGTGCGCTCGCGACGATTCGCCTCGACGCCGAACGCGCGGTCGCCGAGCTTGAGGAGCGCCAAGAGGTGCTCGCTTCCCAAAAGGACGACCTCGACTTTCAGATCAGTCAGCTCAAGGGACGCATCGGAAGCCTTAGCGCGGTGAGCGACGTGGACCTCGATGATCTGCGGCGGGAAACTTTCGACCTCGACCGACAGCTCCAAGGTCACCTCGACGAAGTGGTCAAGGGCGCTGAACCCATCGTCCGGCACTTCATGGGCTTTCCGCACCTGCGCGACGTCATTCGCGGCACCCACGTCGATCTCGCTGGGTGATCGCCCGCGCGAAGCGATAGGGTCGGCGCATGGCCTATCGAAACCCGTACCCGACGGTCGACGTCATTGTGGAACTGGACGGCGGCATCGTGCTCATCGAGCGACTAAACGAACCGACAGGCTGGGCTCTCCCGGGCGGTTTTGTCGACTACGGCGAGCGGGTCGAAGACGCAGCGCGACGCGAGGTCGCGGAAGAAACCGGACTGACCGTCTCCCTCGAAGCGCTCCTCGGAGTCTACAGCGATCCGGCGCGAGACCCGCGACAGCACAACATGAGCGTCGTTTACGTCGGCCAGGCAAGCGGCACCCCCACGGGCGGGGACGACGCCGGGAACGCGGAAGTCTTTCCCCTCGACGCGCTGCCCTCATCGCTCTGTTTCGACCACGCGCAGATCATCGACGACTACCGTCGCTGGCGCGCGAACGGCACTCTCCCCGTGATCGCTTCGTAGCGATCGAAGTGTCAAAAGCGCGCCGTTCGAAAACGCCGCACCACGAAAAAAGCCGCGCCCGAAAGCGCGGCTTCTCCCTGGAGGAACGCGACCTACTTGGCGCGTGTTCCAAACTCCTTGATGACATCGTCGGCGCCCTGTCGCTGGCTCGCGCGAAGACGGGCCTTCTTTCCGCGGAGCTCGCGGAGGTAGTAGAGCCGCGCCTGGCGAACGTGACCACGAGCGGTGATCTCGATCTTTTCGATACGGGGGGAGTGCGAGGGGAAAATGCGCTCGACGCCGACGCCGTAGCTCACCTTACGAACCGTGAAGGTCGAGCGAATGCTGGCGTTCTTCCGGCGAATGACAACGCCCTGGAAGACCTGGACGCGCTCTTTCTCACCCTCACGGATGCGGAAGTGAACGCGAACGGTGTCGCCCACGCGAAAGGGAGTGACCTTCTTGAGCTGGGCGCTCTCGATGGCGGCGATTTGGGGGATGGTGCTGCTCATGACAAAGCTCTGCGGAAAAGGACCGGTGAGCTAGCACGGGTCCTCAGGGAGGGCAACGGCTTTCAGCCATCGCCGATCAGGCGGTCGAGGGCGATGGCCACCGCCGCCCGAACGCTCAAATGGTTGTAATTTCCAGGACGTATCGGCGCGAGAAGCCGGTCTACACCGTCCAGAACGCCCGGGGTGAGGCCGTGTCCCGTCCCAAAAAGAAGAAGCGTGGGAGAGGTCGCCTCACGCAGCCGGGCGCTCTCCTCGGCGAAGGACACCGTTTCCCGGCCGAAGGAGTTCGCGGCGGTCGCCACCACGGTCGCTGGACCCGCCTCGGCGAGGGCCGCTTCGACGCTTTCGACGGGGCGGACGAGGGAAAGCGCTACCCCTCGGGCTGGCTGGCGCTTGGTGCCGCTCCCGGTCGTCCAATGGGCGAGAATCGTGTCCACGATCTGCCGCTGCGCGGTGATCGGCGTCACCACGAAGAAGTCCTTTACCCCGTAGGTCTTCGCGCTCCGGGCGAGGTCGTGAACGTCGAGGTTGGTGATCGCCGTCGTGACGGTCGCGCCAGTGCGATCCCGGACCGGATGATGGACGAGCGCGATGGAGAGCTCGCCCATCACTCGGCCTCCAGCTCGGCGAGAAGCGCGCGATCTTCGTCGCTGAGTTCTGCGCCATCCAGGAGGTCCGGACGTCGCTCCCGCGTTCGCCGGAGCGCTTCCTTTCGGCGCCATGTCGCGATCGCCGCGTGATGACCGCTGAGGAGCACCGCGGGCACGCTCTCGCCCCGAAAGGTCTCTGGGCGGGTGTACTGCGGATACTCGAGAAGTCCCGTGGTGTACGACTCCTCCGCGGCGCTCGTGCGGTTTCCGAGAACGCCCGGGAGAAGCCGAACCGTCGCTTCGATCATCGTGAGCGCAGCCACCTCGCCACCGAGAAGCACGAAGTCGCCGAGGGAAAGCTCTTCGTCGACATGGCCTCGAATCCGCTCATCGAAGCCCTCGTAACGGCCGCAAACGAAGGTCAGCGAAGGAAGGCCAGCCAAACGCTCGGCGACCCGCTGATCAAAGCGCTGACCCTGCGGACTGAGGAGGATGCGCCGCGTGGGCCCCTCCCGGCGCTCGTCGAGCGCTTCGAGCGACTTCACGACCGGTTCGGCCATGAGCACCATGCCGCTTCCGCCGCCGTAGGGGGCGTCATCGACCGTCCGGTGGCGATCGCTCGTGAACTCTCGCGGCGTCATCGCGACGACCTCCAAGAGCCCGCGATCGATCGCCTTGCCGAGAAGCCCAATCCGAAGGTGCTGCTCGACCTCCGGAAAGAGGCTGACGAGTTCGATGCGCATCTACGCCTCGACCGGAAGATCGTCCCAGGGACCGACCTCTACCTCGCCCGCGTCGACGTCGAGACGCACGGTCCATGGTTCAAGAATCGGCACCTCGCGAAGGCCGTCGCTCGACCGCACGGCGAGACAAAGACAGCTCGGGTACTCGAGCACCTTTTCGACGGTGCCGACCTGCTCGCCCTCCCGAACTACCGCCGCGCCGACCAGATCCACGAGGTAGAACTCGTCGTCATCCGCCGGTGGAAGCACGTCGCGAGATACGGAGACCTCCCACCCGCGGAGCTGCTCCGCCTCGTTTCGCCCGACGACGCCCTCGAGCTCGAGGATCGCGTGCTTCGCCGCTGAGCGTCCGCGGATCACCTTGTAGGGACGGAGCTCGCCGCCCTCAGGCTGAAGATAGACGGTCTTCAAACCCCCCCAAATTTGCGACTCAGGGTTGTAGGGATGCACGCGCACCTCGCCGCGGAGTCCGTGCGGCTTGATGACGGCACCGACCGCGATGAGGTCTTCCGGGTCCATGGTCTGGCGCGCGCTACTCGAGGATGTCGAGGACCGCACGCTTTCGACTTCGCGCCGACATCGACGAGAGCAGCGTGCGAATCGCGCGGGCGGTGCGGCCTTCCTTGCCGATCACCTTGCCCAGGTCTTCCTGCGCCACCGTGAGCTCCAGCACCCACGCGCGATCGCCCTCCACGACGGAGACCTCGACCGCATCCGGGTCATCCACCAGCGCCCGCGCCAAAAAGGCGACGAGGTCGCGCATGGCGTCGACGGCGTCCATCAGGCGGAGGCCGTGCCGAGGTGCTTCTTGTGCGCCTTGGCGACCTTGCTCACGCGGTCGCTGAGCTGCGCGCCGACGCCCGTCCAGTAGGCGAGACGATCGTGATCGACCTTGGCGTCGCCGATCGGCCGCGCGGGATCGTAGTACCCCACCTGCTCGATGAACCGGCCATCGCGGGGGTTTTCCTTGTCGGTGACGACGATGTGATAGAAGGGGCGCTTCTTCGAACCAGCGCGGGCCAAACGAACCGTGACCATGAGGTACTCCTGCATTCCGTGGGCTTCAATCCTGAGGGGCCCGACGGAGGGCTGCGGAACCTAGCCGGAGGTCCCGGGGTCGTCAAGGCATGGCCTTCCCCCGCTGGCGCGGCTAGAACCTGGTCGTGCGAACGCGAGTGACCGCGGCGATGTTGGCTCTCCTGGTGGCCTGTGGCGATGACGACCAGGCGACGGATCCGGAGCCCGCAACGCCCACTCTCCCCGCGCCGGACCTTCGTCTTCTCGTTCTCACGGATTTGAAGGGCTACCTCGAACCCTGTGGCTGCACGAGCCACCCCCTCGGCGGGATCGACCGAATGGCGGCTCGCGCAGCGGTTCTCGCTGCCGAAGCGCCGACTGCGATGGTCGTCGTGGGGGACCTTTTGTTCAGCACCGAGGACCACGGAGGCCCCGACGCCGGCGAGCCCCTTCGCTGGCAGGCTGAGGCGGTCCTCGACATCCTCGCTGGCGCAGGAACCAAGGCGGTCACCCCAGGCGCCGACTTCCGTCTTGGTGCAGAGACTTTCGAAGCTCTTCGCGACGGCGCGCGCTTTCCTTTTCTCGCACGCGGCTGGCGCATCGGTGAGGCCACGCTCCCAGGAACGCACACCCTGACCGTCGGTGACCACAGGGTTGCGCTGATCGGGCTGAGCGAGCCTCCGGAAGGTGCGCCGGTGACCGCTCCGGCCCTTTCCGCGGACGCCACCGCCGGGCTGGACGAATCATCGATCCGCATTGCGATGGTTCGCGGCGATCGCCGCACCGCCCGCCGGATTGCACGCAACGTCGACTTCGTGCTCCTCGGCGGCCTCGATCAGGAAGACGCCCTTCCTCCCGCACAGGCGGGCAACGGATGGGTTCTTCACGGCGGCCGTCAGGGCCAAGGGCTTCTCGTCCTCGATCTCTACCGCCGCGACGACGGCCCCTTCACGAACATCAGCGCGTGGTCCATCGACCTCGAGCGGACGCGCCTTCAAGCCGAGGTCGATGATCTCGAAGGACGCATCGCCACCTGGCGAGAGGAAGGTGCGCCCGCTGCCGACATCGCCCGCCAGGAGCGACGCCTTCAAGGCTTTCGCCGGGAACTCGACGCGCTGCGTGCGCCCACCCTTCCAGCGACCGGAAACGCGTTTGCAGCACGCTGGGAACCCATCGAGTTCGACGCACCGAAGGACCCCGCCGTTGAACGACGCCTCGCGGCGTTCGACCGCCGCGTCAACGAGCACAACCAGGAGGCCTTCGCGGACCGCTCGCCGCCTCCGGTCGACGAGGGCGCGCCTCACTACGTTGGCTCGGCGCAATGCGCGAGCTGCCATCAGCCCGCCTACCGCTGGTGGCAAGGCCATCCGCACGGACGCGCGTACGCAACGCTTCAGGAGCGCCACAAGGAGTTCCACCTAACCTGCGTTGGCTGTCACGTCACCGGCTACGAACGTCCCGGCGGGTCCACGGTCACTCACCTTCGGGATGGCGCGCTCACAAATGTCGGCTGCGAGGTCTGCCACGGCCCCGGCTCCGCTCACGTCGCGGCGCCGGCCACCGCCAACATTCAGCGAGGCGTCACCGAGCGCCTTTGCACGGCTTGCCACAACGAAGAACACAGCGATCTCTTCAACTTCGACGCCTACCGGACGACACTTCTCGTTCCGGGCCACGGGCGGCCAATTCCGGACAACGATTGACGTGAACCGACTCTCCCGCGAGATCCCTTGGATGGCGTTCCGAACGATGGCCCTCGCCGCGATCGCGGCCTGCGGCGCAGCAACGACGACGGCCCAGTCCGGTGGTGCACTGGAAGTTCGCGAAGGGCGCGCGAGCTACTACGCCGACAGTCTCGCCGGCCGCCCCACCGCAAGCGGCGAACCCTACGACCCCACCAAACTCACGGCGGCGAGTCGCGACCTCCCCTTCGGCACCCGCGTGCGTGTCGTCCGCCTCGATCGCGAGGGCAACGATCTTGCGAGCGTCGAGGTCCGCATCAACGACCGCGGCCCCCATCGCGACCGACGCCGCATTCTCGATCTCTCTCGCGCCGCAGCCGAAGCACTCGACATGATTCGCGCCGGAGTGGTTCCCATCCGCGCAGAGATCCTCTCGCGGCCAGATCCCTAGACTGCAGACCCGTAGACTGCAGACCCGTAGACTGCAGACCCCTAGACTGCAGACCC
>JBCDAA010000516.1:0-5853 GCA_039186435.1 Myxococcota bacterium
AGGAACTCGACGTCGAAGGAGGTGATCCCTGTTTCGACAGCCTCGAGCTTCGCCTTGATCACAAGCATGAGGGCGCGCCACCGCTGGCGGCACGCCTGCTCCCACGCCTTATAGGCCGCAGCTTCGTTCCGCTTCGTGCGCCGGCTCGGCGTCCGCGTGAACTCGTCCGAGTTCGGATCCGGGAGGTGGAGCTCAAACCGGATCATCCGGTCGTTCAACTTGAACGCAATTTGCGCGAGCTCTCCCGTCGACCGGTACGCGAACTCGCGGCAGCCGTAGCGCTGAAGGATCCGTTCGATCTCCGCCCGGCTCCGCTCGACCGTGACGGAGGTGTTTTCGGCGTACCTCATGACCCGGCCTCTTCCTCGAGCGCGTGGACGATGTCGCGCGCAAACGCCTCGGCGTGGTGATCGAACAGCTTCGCGAACACACCAAGAAAAGGAACCTCTTCGCCCTCGTCGATCAAAAGCGTGCCGCTGCTGCGGAACCGCGAGGCCTCTTGGGCAAGGCCGTGCGCGTGCTCAAGGCTCCGCAACATCGCGTCGAACTTCATGCGAGACGCTCGGCTGCCCGTCTCGATGCGGAACGCATGAAACCGACGCTCGAGCTGGTGAACGAAGTAGCTCACTTCGCCCTCGGCTTTCGCTTCTTCGTCGCCTTCTTCGGCGGCCGCTTCGTCTTTTTCGGGGGCGCCTTCTTCGTGGCCTTGCGCGGCCCACGCTTCTTTGCCGGAGCCTTCTTCGGCTTCTTCGTCGCGCTCTTCTTTGTGGTCTTCTTCGGCTTCTTCGTCGCGCTCTTCTTTGTGGTCTTCTTCGGCTTCTTCGTCGCGCTCTTCTTCGGCTTCTTCGTCGGTGCCTTCGTCGTCGCCCGCTTGATCGCCTCGACGTCCACGCCGAGGGCTTTACCAAGCGGACCGAACGCCGGCGGGACACCGTCCGAGTTCTCGAAGAGCGAGAGCACGGTCGCACGCACGAGCCAATACCAGACCTGTTCGGTCTTCATGTCAGGCGCGGAGTTCGCGATCACCTCGCTCTCGAATGCGTACCCCTTGGCCTTCTTGAGCGCCGCGTGTTGCGCTTGCATGTCCTCCCGTCCCACGAGGAGACGCTTCCCGGTCGCTGAGGTGAGCCGCCCGCACAGCGCCACAAGCGTGGCGCGCGCGACGTCTTCCTCGTACGCCATGAGCCGATCGGGATCCGTCTCGCCAATCTTCTCGAGCTGCTCCAGAGCGGCGAGCTCGACGGCCTTCTTGATCTTCCGACCCTGCGCAGCCTTCGCCTTCTTCTTCTTCTCGGCGGCTGACGTTGGCGTCTTCGCACTCGCTTTGTCAGCCGACGGATTGATCCGCTTCCACGCTCTCAGAAAGTCCGACTTCAGGAAAAGACAGACGGGTGCCCCGTCGGTTGGGCGCTTCGCAAGAACCTGCGGAAGCGCCACTTTGTTCGCCTTCACCCAGCTCCCAACGGTTCGTTTTGAATTCGTGTGCAGCTCATACCAGAACGCGAGCTCGCGCTTCCCCGACACGTACTTCGACGAGGGCGAGACATCCCCGTTCCAATCGTCGAAGATCGAGGCGCAGTCCTTGACCGTGAGCACCGTGTGCCCCTCGTCCTTCGCGCGCTTCTTCTCCCGCTTGTAGAGGAGAGCATGCTTCGCTTTGAAGCACGCCGAATCGGTGCACAGCTGCTCTTCGTCGAGACCGTCCGCGAATAGTGCCGTCTGGTTCCCGCTGCGATTCGGGCACGTCGTGCACGGGGGCGCGTCGAGGCTGTCGTCGTCGAGCGCAAACGTCGCCCGCGTGAGGAGCGGGAGCGCGTATCGAAGAACGACTCCGACGTCGACGCGCGCATCCTCTGCTTCGTCACGGAACTTCTTGAGAAACTCGCCCTGCCTTTTCCCCTGTACGCGCGCGAGAAGCAACGCACTCTGGAGGCTGATCTCGTTTGCGCGGAACGCCTTTCGCTGCGGTGGCTGCAGCCCCAGGAGACGCCGGCGCGCTGCGATGTATGCGGGCGCCATGCCGAGGCGCTCGGACACCTCGGGGACGGTGGCGCCCGCTTGCGAGAGCGCTTCGATCGCGACCGCCTCGTCCATCGGATGCGGGTTCTTTCGAATCGCGTTCTCAACGAGCCCGGCAAGCTTCGCCGCGTCGTCGTCGAGCTCGTCGACGACCGCGTTGATTTCGTTCCAGCCGATCTCACTCGCCGCCTTGAGCCGGCGGTGTCCGAAAACAACCTGAAAGCGCCCCCTCTTGAGCGGACGAACTTTGATCGGCACCTGCTGTCCCACCGTCCGAAGGGACTGCGCGAGCTCTTCGGTGTCGCCCGTCTTGCCGCCTCGGTTTTGCGGCGCCGGCTCGATAAGGCCGAGCTTGATTTTCTGGACCTCCGTCATGCCGCTTCCTCCTGCTGAAAGATCCGCATGCCGCGATCGACGAGCGGCTCTGGGAAGCCCGCGCCCTCGAGCATGAGCCGCATGTGGAACGTGCCGTCACACATCGTCGTGGTCTCGAGCCACGCGACGCCGGCGCGCACGTAGACGTCCAGCGGATCCACTCCGTCCTGTGTCCGAAGGAGCTCCGCTCCGCGTCTTGCGACGCACGCTTTGAGGCACACCCAAAACGGCGTGCCACCAAGCACGGCCGCCGCGGTATTCCTCGCGCAGTCCTCCGCGACCTCGAGCGGAAAGATCTCCATCAAGACACCCGTCAGCCTGACCACCCCGATCGCGAGGCGTGTTTCCGTGTTCATTCGTTCCCTTCCTGCAGCTGCTCCACCAGCTCCGTTCGTCGTTGTTCGGCCGCGCGGTTTTTGATCGCGCGGGCGAGTCCTTTGCGATCGCCGATCAGCACGACGCCCTCGCGGGCGCGCGTCAGCGCGGTGTAGAGGAGCTGCCGGCTCAGCATGTACGAGTGGGCCGAGTGGCAAACGACCGCGACCCATGGCCACTCGCTCCCCTGTGACTTGTGGATCGTCAGCGCGTACGCGAGCTGCAGCGCGGTCGCAGTCTTCCGCGCATACTCGACCTCGCGGTCCTCGAAGTCGACGACGAGCACGTCCTTCGAGACGTGAATGATGGTGCCCGTCTCGCCGTTGAAAACACCGAGTTCGTAATCGTTGACCGTGTGGATGACGGGATCGCCGACGCGGAGGGTCCGCTTTCCGATCTTCCACGCCGGGCGCTCCGCGTCGTTGAGCCGGGTTTGCAAAAGCGCGTTGAGCGCGGCGACGCCGATGTCGGTGGTCCGTTGCGGCACGAGGACTTGGATGTCGCTCCGGCCACCGCGGACTTCGATCGCCGCGGCCGCGGTCTCGCTCAAATCCTCCGTGCTGCACTCGATGAATCGGAAGTCCGTCCGCGGCGTGAGGTCGACCTCTCGTCCCTCGAGGACGCGCGGCGCCTGGGTGCAGACCCATGACTCGGCCGCGGAGCGCTGCACCTTCGTCAGGCGGACCACAGGGACTCTCTCGGAGCGAATGAGATCCGCGAGGACTTTGCCCGCGCCTACGGAGGGGAGCTGGTTTGCATCACCCATCAACACGAGTCGCGTCGGGAGCTGCACCGCGCGAAGGAGACGGTCCATCAACGCGATGTCGACCATCGACGCCTCGTCGACGATCACCACGTCTTCGTGGAGCGGGTTGTTCTGGTGGTAGCAGAACCCCATCGGGGTCCACTTCAGCAGGCGATGAATCGTCAGTGCCTCGCGTCCCGTCGCCTCGGTGATCCGCTTCGCCGCCTTCCCGGTCGGCGAGGCAAGACCGACGTTCCTCCCCTCCCCCTCGAGGCGATCGAGCGCGGCCCGGAGACACGTCGTCTTTCCGGTGCCCGCTCCGCCCGTGACGATCCCGATCGGCGCGGTGCAGATGAGCTCTACCGCTCGCACCTGATCCGCGTGGAGCTTCATGCCGCAGCCCCACGAAGGAGACGGAGCACGCCGCGCGCGACACCACGCTCCGCCTCGTACACCTCGGGCAGCCGGGCGCGATGTCCACCGCCGACGAGACGGCCCGCGTCGGAGAGCGCGAACGCCGCGGGCCAAAGCTCCGGAGACTTCGCGTCGATGCCGAGCAACCCAGCCGCCTTGGCCAGGAGCACCGGCGCGGGGACGTACGTGTGCCCGCGTTTGTGCTCGACTCGCAGCACGGTCAGGATCCCCGCGCGGATCCGAAACGGATCGCGAGGCTTGACGCCGAGGGATTGCGCAACGGCATCGGCGCGCGCGAAACCAAATCCCTTCACCTCTTCGATCAGGTCGTACGCGTTCTTTCGGATCCGCGCCTCGGCGTTCGCCCCCCACGCTTCGGTGACCAGACCGATCTGGTGGTCGGTGAGACCCCACTCCTTGAACTGGACGATGAGGTCGCGCTCTTCGCGGTGGCGATGGTAGGCGTCGACGATTTCGTCGCGGGCGCGCGAACCGATCCCCTTCACCTCGAGAAGTCGGTCCGGCGTTTCCTCGAGGACCGTCCAGATCCCTTCTACGCCGAAGCGCTCGACGAGTTCGCGTGCACGCTTGCGGCCGATCTTCGGGAGGCGACTCACCAGCCACGCGACGACGCCGCCCGTCGACTTCGCATCGACGGCCGTGATGTCGTGCAGCCGAAACTCAGGTCCGTACCGAGGATGCGTCGCCCAGAAGCCGACGACCTTGACGGTGTCCCCCTCGCGAACGCCGGGCAGCTTTCCCGCCAGCTTCACGTTCGGCCCCGCGTCGGGAACCAGCATCGCGGTACCCCACAGATCGGCGCCGCGGATCTGGACGGACGCAAGCCGTCCTTCGAGGGTCTGTGTGTCAGCCATCGCAAATCACTCCAATAGAAAAAGGGCGTCGCCCGACCGCGGAACACTCAGGGGGGAGGAGGAGGCGCGGCCGGGCGAGTGCCCGGGACTAAAGTTCCCGCGGCGCGGGGGCGGGCATCTCAAGGGATCCCTGCGACGCGACGTCGACGAGCTCGGCGTCTTCGGCGTCGCTGTAGTCGCTCGCTTTCGTCGGCGATGCCTCGGGGATGTCGTCGTCGCTCACATCCTCCGCAGCCACGAGGCGTTGCTCCTTCAGCACGTCGCGGAAGAACGCGACTTCCTTCGCGGCCTCGAGGACGCTCTCGCGATTCAGCACTGGACCGCGCTCGAACGTCGGCACGGCGTAGCGCCCGCTGTCGTCCATCTTGATTCCGATCTTCGTGACGAACGCGAAGAGCGGGTAGTTGCTGCGCTTGCCACCCTTCAAACGCTTCCCGATGAAATGCTTGCTAAAGTACGTCTTCGTCGGGCCCGCGCTCGTGCGCTTCGTTCGGAGCAGGAACGGCTTTCGTGTCAGCCGCTCGAGACCGATCAGTTGGTAGACCTGGGTGCAGTTGCGCCGACGCTTCCCCGGCTTGTTGGGATCGGGCGCCCACTCGGCATCCGGACACCCTTGGCACTTCCGCGTGGTGCCGTCGGCCATGATGCCCGTGACCTGATCGCTCGACTGGCAATGCGTGGTGCTCTTGTCGGCGGCCTCGTCGTAACTGCGGTACTCGTTCGTCTTGTGGAGAGTGAGCAGCACCGCATCGATCTCGTCGGTAACCTCTTCGGTAACCGTGTCGAAGAACATGTCACGTGGCACCATCTTCCCCGTGTCCGGATGCTTCTTGCCCTTCGTGTTGAACGCCTTCACGGAGATCTGAAAGTCGCTGTTGTCGAGCTCCTCCAGACCGTCGGTACCGAGCTCTAGGTCGCCGAGAATGTCGGCGAGCTCGTCGTCGCCAGCGTCGGCGGCGCCGCCGAGCGAGGCCGTTTCCGTCTTTGCGATCGCGGTAGAGGATTTCTTCTTCGTCATGGTGTCCTTCGTTCGTTCAGGCGGCGAAGTCG